>CAMDRI010000098.1 GCA_945906725.1 Candidatus Kuenenia stuttgartensis
TCATTCGCCGACATGCTCGGCACGCTCCGTCGGCTCAGCGTCCGGCAACAGGTTTTGACCTTGGCCCTCGCAGGACCAGGGTCTCGAAAAATCCAACAACTCCTAGAAAACGCGGTGGCCTTGGCCACCTAAAATGCAAAAGTCGAACTTCGTGCATCTCGAAAAGCTGCCGGGCTTCGTTCCGCCGACACTCGATCAACCGGTTGAGGCGGACGGCAATCCGTATTTGGCTTTGGGGACTGGCGAGCAAATGGCAGTCGCATTGTTTCAGCGGTATCGGCAGTCGAAGGACTACGCTGCTCAGAAAGAAACATCTCCGAACGGAGTCAGCGACCGATCATTGGTGGCCGATCCTCGCTTTGCGATGTCCGATCTGAATTCGGACGCCTTCGATTTCCGATTGAATCGTGAGAGTCCGGCCGTGAATTCGGGAGTCACCTTGCCAATCGATTGGCCGGACCCATTCCGTGAACTCGACAAGGACGATTCCGATCGCGGTGCGATTCCATTGGGGGTTGGTCCCCTGGAAGTTGGGCGTCGAGTGGGACAAACTGCCGTTCGATCGACTAAATCACTAAATTGCATTCATCGTTCTGTCCCCATCGTTCTGCCCAAACCCATTTGGCAGAATGATGCGGGCAGAACGATGGGACAGGTTTGATGTCGCTGATTCATCCCGCTCTGATTTACGCCGCTGGGTTGGCCGTGATTCCGGTCATCCTGCACTTTTTGTTGCGGGCGAAGCCGAGGAAGTTGCCGTTTCCCGCGCTGCGGCTGATTCTGATGCGACGGCGGCAAAATGTGCGGCGGCTGAAGCTGCGGCATGTGTGGCTGATGCTGTTGCGGATGCTGGTCATCATCGGATTGGCCATCGCGGCCGCGCGGCCATCGTTGCCAGAAGCGAGTTACGAACTCAGCACGAGCGAGATGCTCACGTTGTTCGTCGTCGTCGTGGCAGCACTTGGAACGTATTTTGGCTTGATGCGGACTTGGCACAAGAAGAAGTTGTCGGTCCAGACGTTGGCGTATCGCCGGACAATGTTGCGAGGCGGCTTGGGCACAGCGGTCGCCGCGTTGATCGCACTGGCGGTCATTCTGCCGTACGTGAATCGGCTGCGAGCGGAGATTTCCGCACCGGCTCCAGTGGTCGGCAGTGACTTGCCGGTGGCGGCGGTGTTCCTGTTCGACACCAGTTTGTCGATGCAGTACACGCAGGAGGGCAAGACGCGGCTCGATCAGGGCAAAGCGATCGCACTCGGTCACATGGACACGCTGCCGCCGCGAAGCCGGATCGCCGTCGGCGAGACGAACTCGACATCGCCAATTCTGTTTCAGGCCGATTTGGTCGGAGTGAAATCGAAGATTCAAAGCCTCGCGCCGCAGCCGGTGTCGCAACCGCTGAATGAACGACTGCGAGCGGCTCTCGCTCTGCAAGAGCAGGATCAAGGCCGCACGCTCAACGAGCAAGGATCAGTGGCACAAGGTGATCGTCGCGACCGTTTCATCCGCGAGATTTATCTCTTCACGGACCTCGGCGCGACGTCGTGGCGGATGAGCGGCGCTCAGCTTTTGAAGGACGAGTTGGAACGCTTGTCTTGGGTGGGAGTCTATGTGATCGACGTGGGCGAGTTGGCTCCCCACGACATTGGCATCACCGACGTGACGCTGTCTCGGCAGAGCCTTTCCGAGGGCAGCTCGCTGGAGATCGTGGCCACACTGTCGGCGATCGGCGTTGAGGAATCCGAGAAGACGGTCGAGCTGTCAATGGTCAGCCGCGACGGGAAACGCATCCCTTCCGGTCAGCAGGTGGTGAAGGTCGGAGGCCAGCAAGGCGCTCGCGTGAAAATGGACGTCGCGAACCTGCAAGGTCCGGTGCAGCATGGTGAGTTTCGTCTGCTTGCGAGCGACCCGCTGGCGATGAACGACGTCCGGCACTTCACGCTCGAAATCAAGCCGCCGCCGAGAGTGCTGTTGGTCTCGCCGACTGAAAAGGTCGCGGAGTTGTTGGGCGGAACGCTTGTCATCGACGACGAACGGAAGGCCGGAAAAGTTCGCTTCCTCGTCGACGACATTCGGCCGGCAAAGTTGTCGGAAACAAAACTGGGCAGCTATTCGGTCGTCGTGCTCAACAGCGTGCCGTCTTTGAGCGAGTCGACTTGGAAGTCGCTGCACAAGTTCGTGAGCAACGGGGGTGGGTTGGCTGTGTTTGTCGGATCGAACGGCCTGAGTGATCGCGGAGGCGTTGATCCGGTGTCGTACAACTCGCCCGCGGCGAGCGCTGTGCTGCCGTGTGAACTCATCGCGGGGCTGTCGTTCACGCCACCCGCATTTCTCGATGCCAAGAACCCGAATCATCCGGTACTCAAAAAGCTGGACGAGGTCGGAGGCATCGGTGTGCTGGCCGAAATCAAAATTAACAAGTATTGGAAGGTCGTGTCGCTCGATGGAGCGAACGTGTTGGTGACGTACTCGAATGCGCAAGTCCATCCGGCCCTGATCGAGAAGCGAATCGGAGCGGGTCGCGTCGTGCTGGTGACCACCGCCGCTGATTCACGCGGTTGGATCGATCACGTCGAGGCGGCCAGCAATTGGGCGTTCTTCATGCTGACGGATCATCTGCTGCAGTATCTCTCCGGTCGCAGCGAGGCAACGTTCAATTTTCTCGCAGGGGAGGAGGTCTTCGTCCGCGCCGAGAGTGAACCGCCGCTGACTAAGTACCTGCTCCGCAAACCGAGCGGCCAGCAACTGCAAGAAGCCGTGCCGGCGGGAGCGGCTTCGTTCGCGATCCGCGAGACCGATCAGCTTGGCCATTTCGAAGTGCTGTCGGCCGATCCGCAATCGAAATTCGCGAGCGGATTCAGCGTCAACGCCTCTCCGAGCGAAAGCGACTTCCAGCGCATGAGCGAAGACGACCTGACGCAGATGTTTGGCGAAAAGCGATTCTCACTGGCTCGTGACATCGCCACGCTGCAACGCCGAGTCACCACCGGCCGATTGGGTGAGGAGGTTTATCCGCTGCTGCTGCTCATCGTGCTGATTGTCTTCTGCGGCGAGCACTTTGTCGCGAATTGGTTCTATTCGGAAGAGCCCTCGCCGGAGCCGGCGTGACGTCCACTTCGGGAGGGCGAGGCTCCCGCCGAGCCGGAATCGAATAAGGCATCCGGCCGCACATCGGCTCGGCGGGAGCCTCGCCCTCCCGAGCGCCGTCATCCATAATTCGGCCCGTTGAGGAGACGACTGGTCGAGACGGACGAAACTCTGGAAATCGAAAGGCGAATGGACATGCGAACGAAATCAGGAATGTGGCTGTTATCGGTGGCCGTGATGTTGGGTCTATCGGGGTTGGCCGGTTGTGGCGGAGACAAAGGGGGTGAATACCGCACCTTCGACAAAGGCAAAGACACCGCACACGATGCCGAGCACGGACATGCTCACAGCCACGATCATGGTCACGGTCAGGGACCGCACGACGGCGATCTGATCGAACTGGGCGAAGAGGAGTTTCACGTCGAAGTAGTTATCGACGAAGAGAAGTACAAGATGACTCTGTATTTGCTCGGCGCGGATGCGAAGACGGCAGTAGCCGTCGAAGCGAAAGAAATCGTGCTGGAATTGCCCGGCAAGGATGCTGCGGTCACGCACGCTCTGGCGGCCGGTCCGGCGGACGCGGACGGTAAGGCGACTCGTTTCGAGATCACCAGCGAAGAGCTGATCGAGACATTCCACAAAGACCCGAAGACCGTCGGCAAATTCAAGATCAGCATCGGCGGCAAAGATTTCGAGGGCGAGATTAAGCACGATCACGGCGACCACGATCACAAGCACGAGGAGAAGAAGTAAGAGATTCGGAAGTCGGAGGGCGGAAGCCGGAACGAAGAATCCGGCTTCCGCTTTTTCCATTCCGACTTCCGCCCTCCGAATTCCCACTTTTTGCAGGGGGCGAATTCATGAGCCAACTCGAACAATTCCTGTCCGAGCATCAACGTCTCACGCGGAGATTTTTTCTGAGCGTCGGTGCAGCGAGTGCCTCGCTGATCGGCGTTTGGCCGCGAACCGCGCTTGCCAACGAACTCTCGCCGGAGTTGGCGGAGGCGATCGGCAAACTCGGATCGTTTCTCACGCCGCTGGACAAGTTCCGCGATGTCTCGCGCGGAAAACCGCTGCCGCATTCGCTGCCGCCGGAGAAGAAAACGGAAGTCGGACTCACGCGTGAGACCTGGAAGCTGGAGGTCATCTCTGACACGGACAAGTCGGTGACACGGCTCAAGAAGCCGATGACCAAAGTGGACGGCACTGCGCTCGACTTCAACGGACTGATGCAGATCGCGGAGACACATGCGGTGCGGTTCGCGAAGGTGATGACGTGCCTCAACATTGGCTGTCCGCTCGGCACCGGTATTTGGGAGGGGGTGCCGCTGCGCGAGATCATTTGGCGCACACAACCCGTCGAGAATCTGCGGCGCGTGTTTTATTACGGCTACCACAACAACGATCCCGGCCAGATGTTTCGCAGTTCGCTGCCGATCGGCCGAGTGTTTGAAGACCAGTATGACCTGCCGCCGGTGATCCTGTGCTACAAGCTCAATGGCCAATTCCTGTCGCCCGAACGAGGCGGGCCGGTGCGCGTCGTCGTCCCCGAAGCGTACGGCTTCAAGTCGATCAAGTGGCTCAGCCACATCGTGCTGACGAATCTCGGCTTTGCGAACGACACGTACATCGACGGCAACAACGATGTCGATAGCCCGCTCAAGACCTGGGCCGCGACGCTGTCGGTGCCGAAAGAGGCTGCCGCCAATCAGCCGATCCCAATCACCGGATATGCGCAGGTCGGCATCTCCGGGTTGAGCAAAGTCCAAGTTTGGATTTGTCCGAAAGGCACCGAGCCAGAGGGCGATCCAAACTTCACGACTGCGAAATGGACCGACGCGACGATCCTCGCGCCGCCGAAGTCGGGCAACTGGGGTGGCGACTTGCCGGACAATAAGATTCCCGCAAGCACGCAAGGCTTCGATGCCGACGGTCGTCCGAAGACGTGGCCGATGCGACTGAGCAAAGTTCATTGGGCTGCGCTGCTGCCGGGCCTGGCCGCTGGCGAGTACACGCTTCGCTCGCGAACTGTGGATGAGAAGGGGCAAGCGCAACCGATGCCACGTCCATTCCGCAAATCCGGTCACGCGGCGATTGAACAAGTGAGTCTGGTCGTGAAATGACCCCAACGCGGAATCAATCCTCGCGGCAGTAGACAGCTTGCTGAACCGCCAGTCCTGACGCCGATCACGACGCTGACGGCCGAGAACCGTACAGCTCGCGCAGCCGCTGGGCGGCCAACGCTTCGTTTTTGAGTTTGGCGTAGGCTTCCTCCAGCGGGATGTCGTGATCTTTGCCGGGTGCGAAGCCGCAGTCCGGGTTGAGCGTGATCCGTTCCGGTGCGACGTGGGCGAGTGCCTTTTGGACTCGCTCGACAATTTGCTCCGGCGTGTCGATCTCCGGAAAGCGAACATCCACGCAGCCCAAGCCGATCCGCATGTGTTCGGGCAGTTCGCGGAGGATGGCCATGTCACCGGCCGCCGGGATCGACAACTCCAGCATG
Source organism: Candidatus Kuenenia stuttgartensis (assembly GCA_945906725.1). Taxonomy (GTDB): domain Bacteria; phylum Planctomycetota; class Planctomycetia; order Planctomycetales; family Planctomycetaceae; genus SXKJ01. The sequence continues at coordinate 5,591 of CAMDRI010000098.1, forward strand.
AGTTGTTCGACTTCGATTCATTGAATGTGTGACAGGATCGCCTCGTAGCCTCCCGCCGCGCCCCAACCGCGCCGGCCCCAGTTGCGTCGGCAAAGATGCACGGCCAACGTGACGCCGCGCACGCCGGAGATGATTTGATTGATCCAGTCCACCGCCTTGCGCATCTCGGCTTCCGGGTCGGCGAACGTCGCTCGCACTTTCGGGTCCACCAGCACGCACAGGTGCGGTTCGTCGAGCTGAATCACGTCCACGCCGACGTCGCGGATCGCCAGCAATTCGGCTCGCAGCACAGGCACCAACGCTTCGCAGAATTCGTCGCGCGTCGTATACACGCCCTGCGAATACGCCGGCTCCCACATTCGCTGACCGACAAGATACGGCGACGGCAGGCAGACTTTCACATGCCGATCGGTGTTCTCGCGCAGGAACCGAGCCTCTTCCGCCACGACCCCCGGACGGCGCGGCTGCATTCGTTCGACCACGACTTGGTGATATGGAAATTGGTCGCGCTGCACCCAACGAAAACCGGTCATGATCTCGCCGATGACGTCGACGTAGCTTTCGCGCCGCCACTCGCCGTCGGAAATGATGTCGATGCCGGCACGTTCCTGCATGCCGATGACAAACCGGACCGCGTCATCCGTGCGTCGCTGCCAGAGGGCGTCATGCTCGCCGGTGCGTGAACCGGCCCGCAGCAAATCTTTGACGTACTGCGGCCGCGGCATACTGCCGATCACGGTGGTCGAGAAGAGTGGAAGCGAGTTGGTCATGGTGTGATTCCAAAGGTCAGCATTTGAAGACGGTCTTGATCCTACTCTCGGGCCTTCGCCCTCTCCCGGAGGAGCGGCGACTCCGCCAAGCGGAAGAGCACAGCCTCTTCGCCTGTGGATGTGCTGATGTCCTGATGCAGATTGAGCACCTCGACTCCGGTGATTTCGTGAACCATAGCTTCGAAGGTCGGCCGCGCAGTTTCGATCAGATGAGTCCGAACTTGCTTGAGCAGGTCTCTTCCCTTTTCGGGAGCGAGCGTCTTCACCAGTTGTTGTTCGGCCACGGTCAACACCCCGTGAAGGCGGACGACGAGCAGGTCATCGATCAAATGAGTCTGAAGATTCTTCGGCCCCCGACCCATGTATTCCTACTCGGAGTGGGCGATCCCTTTGCAGATCGCAGCCTCAATTTCTCCCTGCGTTTTCATGGCGAACTCCAACTGTGATGTCACACGCGGGAGAGATGAGGATGAATGATGCTCGGTGGAGACGACGAATCTGAGTCGGCATTTCCTGCGGCGCAATTGGCGGTAAATGCTATCAATCTCCGCAGACGAACCCAAAACGTCTTCCCTTCTGAGCGGCCACTGTTACAGTGCATCACGTTGAAATTCGATGACATTCAGAACGCTTTTCGACGTTTCGGACGACTTCAATAAATCGCAATCCGGCTGAGTTCGGGGGCGCGTTAACAAGTAAGCCGACGTGGCGGAACTCTTCCTGGGTTCCGCCACGTCGGCTTTTTGCTTTCAGGTCTTAGCACGTTGTCTTGCCAGGAGTCGTTGTGATGCATTGGGAACAGATCATTGGCAACTGGAAGGAATGGCGTCGCCAAGCCAAAGAAAAGTGGGTCGATCTGACGGACGACGACCTTGCGACAATCCGCGGGCAACGCGACCGGATGGTGATCCTCCTCCAGGAAAAATGCGGCTACGAAAAAGGACCGGCAGAGAGAGCGCTCAACGAGTTCGTGACGGGATTCGAAGCACAATCCGTCGAAGTCGAATAATCGTAACCGCTGCGAGATCGCTCAATCGAGTCTCGTGATGAGCACGGTAAAAGAAAAGGAAACTCGGATCATGCATAGCTCGAAGGTCAGCAAAGCCAAGGTTGGTGACTATGTGCGAATTGAGTATTCCGGTTCATTCAAGGACGAGAAGGCCGGCCTGCAGCGTCTTGCCCGGGAAGTGTTCGAATTCACCGTGGGAAGCCACGAAGTGATGCCTGGCATCAGCAAAGGCGTGATTGGGATGGCCGAGGGTGAACGGAAGCAATTGACGCTTCAACCTCCGGACGCCTACGGAGAATTTCGCCCCAATCTGATTCAAGAAATCTCTCGTCAGCGACTTCCTTCTGACGTTGTCCTGAAGATCGGAAAGCGACTCACGACCATCGGTGTGAAGTCGGGTCGGCGACGAAAAGTCCGAATTGTGGAACTCACGCCGACAACAGTGGTCGTGGACGGCAACCATCCCCTCGCTGGAAAGATCATCGAGGTCGAGCTCCAGCTACTCGTGCACAATTTGCCAAAAGTTCCGACGTGACAGAATCACGCCCTGAGACATTTCACTGGCACCACGGCACGTTCCACAAATCGAACAGAGTCGTAAGGCAACGATCATGAGGATCAAAGACAAACCCATTGATACTCGTCATTTTTGGCATCGCAGATCGCTTCTGGGCGAGAATATCAGCAACGGAAATTGGGTCATCGCTGCCATCATCCTGCTCTCCTGAGCGGGTGCGCTCCAACAAGGATAGATCATTGCTGCCATCGCGTTGGGAATCGCCGGCTTGCTGAGCATCGTCTGGAACGCAGGGGTCGCCAAAACAACGACGATCATCGGAAGTTGGATCGTTGCAGGAGCAGCCTCGGCGTGGCTGCTGGGTATGGCGACCAACGCGATGTTCGGTTCAACCGCCGGTGGTCACGCCATCGGACTGGTCGTCGCAATCGTCGGAGTAGTCTTGACGATCGATTGATCATCGACGACGCAGCGATCGACCAGGCCGTGCCCCCGTGTGGAGGTCGTGATCGAGCACCACTTGCCCGTTGACGATCACGTACTCGATGCCCACGTTGTCCTGAAACGGCTCAGTGTGCGTCGCTTTGTCGAGCACTCGGTCGGGATCAAAGACCGTGATGTCGGCGAAGGCTCCGGCTTGCAGTCGGCCTCGATCTTTCAAGCCAAGTTTCGCGGCATTGAGCGACGTCATCTTGCGGACGGCCTCTTCCAGCGTCAGCAGTTTCAACTCGCGAACGTAAACGCCCAGCACTCGTGGAAATGTGCCGAAGTTGCGCGGATGCGGATTGCCTCGCCGCAACGGGCCGGTCGTTGCAAAGGCCGATCCATCGGAGCCGACCGAGCACCACGGTTGCTTGAGCGCATGGTTCATATCGTTTTCGGTGTGATGCGCGTAAACGGTGCCGACCGAGCCACGCTCCTCGATTAAAATATCGAAAAGCACGTCCAGCGGATCGGGCTTCGAGACTTTGCCCTCGCTGCGCTGGGCGATCACGCGATCCATTGTCAGACCGCGATATCGATTGTTCGCACTGACCAACATGCGACTCCAGCCGCGGCCGACGGCGGTGTAGTGGTTGTACCAGCCGTCGATCTCCCGATCGGAATCCCGCTTGATCTTGGCTCGCTCAGTCGGATCTTTGAGCCGCTCGATCAATTTCTGCGGCCCACCTTCGTGAGCCCACGGCGGAATGATGCTGGCGAGGTCGTTGTTCCCGCGCGTGTACGGGTACACGTTCGCCTGCACATTGATACCTCTTTTGCGAGCGTCCTCGATCAGCGCGGCGACCTCCGGCATTCGGTTCCAATACTTCTGGTCGGCGATCTTCAGATGGATGATGTCGACCGGCACACCAGCTCGCTCGCCAATTGCGATTGCTTCCTTCACCGAGTCGAACACACCCGAGCCTTCGTTCCGAATGTGCGACGAGTACAGCCCGCCATGCTCGCGCACGACGCGACAGAGTTCGACCACGTCGTCGGTCGTCGCCAGCGAACCGGGCGGCATCATCAACATGCTCGACATGCCGAAGGCACCGTCTTGCATCGCCTGGGCGATGAGCTTCTTCATCTCAGCGAATTCGTCGGGTGTCGGACGTCGATGCGACCGCCCCATGACACACTCCCAAACTTGGCTGAGTCCGACGTACGACGCCACGTTGATCGACACACCCGCGCGGTCGATCGCGTCGAAGTAATCGTCCATCGTCCGCAGCACGACGATCTCCCCTTTGATCGTTACATTTCGCGGCGACAACTGATTCAGAAACGGCCCGGCCGAGCCACCCTCGCCGAGCACGTCGGTCGTGACGCCTTGGCGAATCTTGCTCTGCGCGTCGCCATCCTCGAACAGCACGAAGTCTGAGTGCGAGTGCATGTCAATAAACCCCGGCGCGACGACCAATCCCTTGGCGTCAATCTCGCGTTTGGCTGCCGCCTTGGGAATCCGTCCGACGCCGACGATCCGATCGCCTCGCACGGCGACGTCACCGTGAAACCAAGGATTGCCAGAGCCGTCGACGACTTGCGCATGTCGAATGACCAGATCGAACGGCTCCATTGGCTCTGCACCGAAAATAAGCGCACACAACAGCAAGAATTGGTGCATCGAAGAATCTCCAAAGACAAATCACTACAGAAACACAGAGAACTCGGAGTAGTTCGTCTCTGTGTTCTCCGTGGTAAGTCGTTGCCCTACGGTTTGACGACGGTCACAAACACTGGCTCAGCGGCGAACGTCGCCTTCACGACGAAATTCAGCGAGATGTTGGCCGTCAGGCCAATGAGTTGCCGTTCGATCGGTTCGGCAGTCTTGGCAGCAGTCAGCGTGATTGTGCCCTGAGTCGCCCCGTTCGAGAGCAACGTTTTGCTCTTGTTGCCATCGAGTGTCACGCCGGGCGGAAGCGTGTCGGCGAAGAGCGCGAGGTGCGTCATCGTCACGTCCAGAGAAACGTTGGCTTTGAAATCGGGGGCGCGATCGATCGTGACATCAATCGTCTTCGACTCGCCTGGCTTGAGTGAGATCTCGGTGGTACTCAGCTTAATGCCGCGGATGTCGTGCGGCGGGATGACCGCCAGGACGTGTTGATCGACCGGCCAATGATTGCGACCTCCACCAGGATTGTACGTTTCTTGATACGGCACCGCAGTCGCGGCGAGTTCGACCATCTGGCCGTCGGCTTGAGCGTGAACTGCCGTGCCTCGAATGACAATCGGCGCGACCGCTCGGCCGGCTTCAGGCGTCGCCTTGAAGACGACACAACCGTCGACGCTCTTGTCCGGCAGGATTCGGCCACACTCGGCGGTGATGCCGGCGGGAAGGCCATCGACATGCAATTGGATCGCTCCGGTGAAGCCGTTCTTCCGCTCGACCTTGACCCACATGACGCCGTTGATTCCGGGCGACAAATTCGTCTTGTCGGTATCGGCGTAGAGACTGAAGTACGGCCGAGCCGGTGTGCATTCGATCGCGTACACGAAGTTCTCGCCGCCGCGCAAGTGCATGTCACGGATTTCGAGCACGTACTTTCCGTCGTCTGGAACTGTCCAAGTTTCAATCCACGAATCCTGCGAACCACGTTTTCCCAGCTTCAAGTCATCGTTTTCGGCGAGCGTCACACCTTTGTCGTTTACGATCCGAATCGTCGAATCGAGTTCCGATTGCAGCCGCCGCGCGTTGACCTCGAACGAGAGCTTGTCGTCCTTCTTGGCCTCGAACACGAAGCAATCGACTTCTCCGGGAGCCTCGATGCGGCCGTTGAGGACGCAGGGGAGGGTGAGAGGTGAGAGCTGAGAGCTGAGAGCTTTGACGGCGTCGTTGTTGTCATCGGCTGGCTCCATGACAACCGGCAGCGCGGTGACGTAGGCCGTAACGGGGTTGCTCGGCCGCTCGGCAAACGGCAGACGCAAGCGATTAATCCCTTGCGGCAGATCGTTCGCGAGGGTGAACGTTACTGACGGATCCGTCGGAAGCTGCGAGCCAATGACTGTGAGTTTCGTTTCTTTTCCGGCCGTGACCGCCAACGGAAACACACTCCGCGCGAACGGCCGCGAGTGAATCTCGACGGCGTATTCCCAATATTGATTGCCGTTGTAGCGCACGTCACGCATCTCCAGCAGGTACTCGCCGGCCTGCTCGAAGCGATGGCACAGGAACGGATCGCCGTGAAACACGTTATCCGCCGCCGCGATTGTCGAACCTTGAGCGTTTCGAATCGTGAGGATTGGGTCGCTGTGAGCCTGCAGGTCATGAATCCGATCCTGCAATCGCTGCGAGCGGACATGAAACACCAGCGACTGTCCCGCCCCAACTTTGAACTTGAAGAAGTCCAAGTCCTCGGCCTTCTCGAAGCAGCCGCAAACGGTCGCCGGTAGCGAGATCGCTTGAGCCTCGGCCACCGAGTCGTTTCTGGCCTGCTCGTTGACGACCGGGTCTTCGACAACGACTAACTGCGCGACCGTGCTGACTCCCTGAGCCGTGACGACTCGCAAGTCGCGTACACCCGGCAGCGCATCGGCGGCGACCGTCAGCTTGATCTTGAGCGCCGTCACGTTCGGAGATTTGTCGTCCTTCTTCACCTCCGGCGGCACCACCTCGCCCAGTACGCCGCCACCGGTGACCAGCACGCTCTCCGCCGAGTGCATCGAGTACCGCGAGTTGACCGTGACCTCACTGGTCGTCCCCACCTGCACGGCCACTGGCTTGAGGCTCATCAGCATTGGAAACGCAGTTTGAGCGTGGGCGGGTGAACCGCGCGACAAAGCCAGAATGCAGCCTGCGAAAAAGACCAAGATTGATCGCATGGGAATAGTCCTCAAAAACAAACCGAGGTCATCAGGTGGGAATGAGTCGAGTCAGGCTGCGTTTGAATGATCCAGTTCTGACTGCAAGCTCATGTATCGCTCGCCGTTTCCTGTAGATGCTTCAACGATTGGCCGAGCCGTGTTTTCCACGCATCTCGCCCATTAACACTGGAGCCGATAAGAAAAGAGGCCGCTGCTGATGGCGAAGAAAACTCATAGTCTTGCGTCAATTCAAAGAACTCTTCGTTTCGCTTTGTGAGCAATCCTGTTTTCGTGAGGTCATCTCGAAGAGAAACGACAAACGCCCGAATTGACGGTACTGTCGTAGTGACGGCGGTCGCGCCACGTTTCACCACAAAGCCATCCTCAGATTCATATCCTTCGGCATTGACGCATTTGCTTTTAAGTAACAGTTGAATTCGCTTTGTCGGAGCAATCTCAGGTCGTTCGAAGATGGTGACACCAAGAACTGGAAAGCACAGCAACATTTCATCGAGGAAGCTCTCAACGTCCGACTGTTTTGCCGTCTGAAAGTGACGGCGCGGCCGGCGATGAGGATCGAGAGGAGTCACGAATTGCACCTGCAGAATTCAAAATTGCAAATAGTCGGCCATTGTTCATCTCGCACGATTCGCATTCATCTCACGAACAGAAATTGCTTGCTGTTAATCAGCGCCCAGAGCAAGTCTTCGTAGCACTCTTTCGGCGATCCAGCTTGTTCGAGGAATTTTTGGCAGGCGGCGAGTTCGGCATCGGTCGGTTGGCGGCAAAGGGCGGCGAGGTACAGGTCGCGGACGATTTCTTCGTGGGGCTTTGGTTTTCCATCGGCGGATTTGAAGGCGAGCAGCGTAGCGATGCGGCCTTTGGCGTCGGCGAGTTTGCTAGCGAGAATGTCGCCGTTGAGCGTGTGCAGGGCTTGGGCGAGGTTCTCGTCGGGAGAGCGTTCGCATTCGCAAACGCTTGCTCGCTTCGGCTTGGCGAAGACGTTGAGGAAGAAGTCGGGGTACTCGGCGTCGGGGAGTTCGATGGCCTTCGTGCCGAGCGGCAGGTTTTTGAATTTCGTTTGCGTGCCGGCGGCGCGGTCGATCGCATCGAGCAGCGATTCGGCGGAGAGACGTTTGACTCGGTAATAGGCGTAGAAGCGGCGGTCGCTGGCGTTTGTCGCGGTCGGTTGCGAGTCGAGTTGGTACAGCCGCGAGGTCATGATCGTCCGCATCAACTGCTTGAGGTTGAAGCCGGAGTCGGCGAAGTGTTTCGCAAGGGCGTCCATCAGCGGCGGATTTGTCGGCGGGTTCGTCGAGCGCATGTCATCGACCGGATCGACGAGTCCGCGGCCCATCAGGTAGGCCAAATAGCGGTTCACGATCGAGCGGGCGAACATCCCGTTGTCTTTCGAGGTCATCCAATCGGCGAGCGCGATGCGTCGGTCGAGCGGATGATCGACCGAATCGCCTTCGAGCGGCGTCGGCTTCAGAACCTTGCCTGTCTTCGGATGGCTCACTTCACCTGTGTTGCGGACGATGACCACCGACTCGCCGCCGAACGCACCGAATTCTTCGCTCCCCTTGTTGCTGACGCGAGCAAAGAACGCAGCGAAGCCATAGTAGTCCCCTTGGCCGTATTTCTCGAACGGATGATGGTGACACCTAGCGCATTCCATCCGCACACCGAGAAACAATTGCACGGTCGCTTCGGTCGCCTCGGTCGGGTTGTTGTTGACACCGTAATAATTCGCCGGGCCGTTGCTGAAGACCGATCCCTTCGCCGTGACCAATTCGCGGACCATGCGGTCGTAGGACCAGTTCTCGCGGAAGACGGTTCGCAGCCAGTTGTGCATGGCCCACATGCCCTGCTCGGCTCGCCCAGAGGTGTTTCGCAGCAGATCGGACCACTTCAGCGTCCACCACGCCGAGTACGCATCGTTGTAAATGTCTAGCTTCGGATCGCCGGTCAGCCCCAGCAGCCGGTCAATGAGTTTCGTGCGCTTCGCTGGATCTGCGTCGGCAATAAACGCGGTTGTCTCTTCGATGGTTGGCACTTGACCAATCGCGTCGAGGAACGCTCGGCGAATGAACGTCGCATCGTCGCACAACGACGATGGATCAATGCCGAGTTCTTTGAACTTCGCTGAAGCCAATTCGTCGATGAAGTTGTTGTTCGTCCAGCCGGTCAGTTCGATGGATTCGCGATACGGGATGACGTACAGCGATATTTCCGCTTGCCCCTCGAAGCGGACCATCACCGGAGCTTGCCCTTGGCCCGTGACTGTCACCAGCCCATCGCCGTTGACGACCAACATGCCGTCGTCCATCGAGTCGTACTTGGCCCAAGCGGTGACGTCTCGTGTCGAACCATCCGAGTAAGTCGCGTCAACTCGCAACTGCTGTTTCAGCCCGACCCCGCCGAGTCGTTTCGGCGGGAACACGCTGACCTTCGTGACTTCCGGAGCCTTCGCATCGGGCTTCGGTGCTCCGTTGGCGATCCACGCCTTGAGCAATTCGTAATCGACCGACCCCGCCGCGAGCCGCTTACCGCCGCCGTGAGGTATCTGCATCGTCGGCTTCTTGAGAAACAAACTCTCGCCCGGCTCTACGAAGCTCAATCGTCGCTGAGCACGATCGCGCACGATCGCCTCGCGGTCCTGATCCAACTCGCTGCCGAAGACCGACAGCTTGAACCCGCCCTGTCCGTATTGAGCTGCATGACACGCCCCCATGCTGCATCCGGCTTTGTTCAGGATCGGCGTGACATGCTCGACATAACCGACGCTCGCGATCGGCTCCATCTTCTCGACCGTGACCGTGACTTCCTTCGACACGTCGCCGACCGTCACGCTGACTTTCGCCGAGCCGTTCGCTTTTGCCAGCAACTGCCCACGCGAGTCCACCGCCACGACATTCGCATCGCTCGACTGGAACGCCGCACCGTGAGTCAGGTCTTCCGAACGCTCACCGATCTGCCCGCCAGCGTCCGATCGAGTTACGACCAATTGTGTCCGAGCAAAATTGCCAGACAGCTTGACCTCAGCCGGAGCGACGACAAAGCCGGATGGCCCATCGGATCGTGCCGCTTGATCAACCAGGAGAATGCTGCTGGAAACAACAAATGCCACAAGCCAATGTCGGGACATGGGAAATCTCCTGATACCCCGGTCGAGGGAATCGTCAGTCCGGTGGGTGAGTTCGCGAGTGAACAGTTCGGGTGGGACGATTTCGACGGGGGAAACGGTATCAGAATCACGCAATCGGCAAGTCCGACCGATAGCATAATTTGTCTGCCCGACATAAGCACCTGTTGATTTTAGAATCCCGGCCGGTCATATTGTCAGCCCTCCAAATGGTTCGTCGTTCCGCCTTTGCGGTCGATTCCGACCCAAACGATCACACCCACGGAGTTCACGCGATGCTGAGTTTCCTCACCGGCACCACCCGCGACTGTGAACGCGTTTCACGACGAAGTTTTTTGCAGGTCGGCTCGCTGGCAGGTTTAGGGGTGTCGCTGCCAATGGCGCTGGCTGCGAGACAAGCAGTTGCAAAAACGACTGGATCGTCTGGCAGCGATGTGAACTGCATCCTGATTTGGACTCAGGGCGGCACGAGTCATCACGACACGTTTGATCCAAAGCCCGATGCCCCGGTGAATGTCAAAGGCGAGTACAGCGTCATCGACACGGCGATCCCCGGTGTGCAGTTCACCGAGATTCTGCCGAACATGGCGCGTGAGCTGAAACGCTACGGCTTGCTGCGAGGCTGGAATCCGCTCAACGGCAGTCACGGCACGGCGGATCAATGGGTCATGTCCGGCCGAAAGTTCAACCCGGCAATGACGTATCCGACATACGGCTCGGTTATCAGTTATCACCACGGATTCAAGTCGGTGTTGCCGCCGTTCGTGCAACTCGGCACGAGTGTGGATCGACGCTTCGGCGGTGGCACGGCCGGTATTCTGGGGATCGCTCACAACCCGTTCGAGATGGGTTCCGACCCCAGCCAAGAGAATTTCACGGTGCGCGATATCACGCCACCACAAGGGATCACGATGGCGCGAGTCGATCGTCGCCGCGAGATGCTCGCGACAGTCGATGCCTTGCAGAAGAAGGCCGACGTTCAACCGGAACGCTTCGCCGCGCTCGACGAGCACTTCAAGACGGCCCTCAACATGATCACCGCGCCGGAAACCAAAAAGGCGTTCGACATGCAGGCCGAAGATCCGAAGCTGCGAGACCGTTACGGCCGGAACAAATTCGGTCAAAGCTGCTTGCTGGCTCGACGGTTGGTCCAATCCGGAGTTCGCTTCGTCACCGTGACCGACGGCGGCTGGGACACCCACGCGGACAACTTCAAGTCTCTCAAGGACCGCAAGATTCCGCCGGTCGATCAGGCATTGCCGGCGCTGCTGGCGGACCTGGAGGAGCAGGGGCTGTTGCAGAAGACTCTGGTTTGCTGGCTGACCGATTTCGGACGCACGCCCAAAATCAACAGCGCCAGCGGCCGTGACCACTGGTCGAACACGGGCTTCGCGATCATGGCCGGAGCAGGCGTTCCCGGCGGGACTGTGCTTGGTGCGACCGACGCCGACGGTGGAACCGTTGCGAAGGGGCAATACCTCAGCGAAGACATCGCCGCGACGGTTTACACGAAGCTCGGCCTGCCGCTCGATCTGCACGTCCAAAGTCCCGACGGTCGCCCGGTGCGACTCCTCGAAGGACGGCCGATCAAGGAATGGATGTAATCGGCAACGCAACGACTCGGACTCAATCGAGGGCGATGCTTGCTTTGGCACGCATCAAGTCTTCCAGGGTTGGCACAGGGATCAGTCCACCGACCGCGCGGCGGCAGAAGTGATCGAGCAGCACTTCGGTTTCAGTTCGCTCGGCGGTCAATTCTTCGGACTGCTGTTTTCCGTCGGCGGTCCACTCGATGGTCGTTGGGCCAATCAACCGTGCCTGACCGCGCTCACAATGCAGAAGAATCTCGTCAGTCGTAGGTCGATCGGCAACCGGCGGAGTCGGGCCGAGTGACAGTTCCGCAACGCGAATGTCCTGCGGAGAACTGCTCGGTGCCAGTGGCGGAAAGTCCAAACGCATGCCTTGGCCATCGCCTCGGCGAGTGACCAGTTGAGGCACCGCTCGGAAGAGATAGTGGCACCAGTCAGACCACTCCAGCAGCGGGTCTTGCGGTGGTGGACTTTGTCCCCCGAAATCTGATTCGGTTGCGAATGGCACGGGTTGCAAACTCGCCGGTGAGATCGCGATCTCGGCACGTAATGGCCGGCCGAGCTGAGTAGCCAATAATTCTTGGAGGCGGTTGCTCGCCGGAGTGCAACGCCGAGGAAAGGCCGGCATGATGGTTACGCCGTGCGAGACGGCGCGATCATGCCATTGCTGAAGCTCAGACAATGTTGCATCCATTCGCGTTGCCAGAAGGATCGGTTTGCGGCGATCGCTCAGCAGATGCAAGATTGTTGAGCCTTGCCAACCAGTATCCAACAGCAACAACGCATGGACGTTCGCTCGATCCGCCAGTGCCGCGATGCCACCGACGACACGGGCATTCGTCTCGCGTGCAGCCTGCTCCGCGCGACTGACGACGTTGTCGTAAACGGCCACGACGTGCAGCTTCGATGACAGCTTCGTCAACGCCGGCCGAAATCGGCTCTCCCAAAAGGGCCCAACGCCGATGAGGCCCAGATTGACGAGAGCGGACGCCATACGCAGCGATCTCAGGAGGTGCGTGTCGAAACTTGGTCGAGTTTAAGGAGAATAGTTGCGAGTTGTTAGTGGCGAGTTGTGTCCGCCACTGCGAACTCGCCACTGCGAACTCGCCACTCACAACTCGCCACTCACAACTCGCCACTCACAACTCGCCACTCTTTCGGTCACCTTCCCACAACTTCACGGCAATCTCAGCACCGGACCTACCCAGCCCGGTGAGCATCCGTTACCGTGACCCTCTTCGCGCTACCGCACGCGATGGAGCGAATTTCGGAGCTTCACATCCGACTTTGCCTGAGGAGCCAGGGGAGCCGTCTGTGTCATTGTCATCGAGTTTGGAAAGCAAGTTTCGCGGAGATATCCGCTATCGAGGGCAGGCGTACGTCAAGGCGGAGCGGGTCGCGATCACGCGAGTCACCGCTGACGAGTTGTTCGGAGTGGTCGAGGACGGAACCGAGTTCCAGACGCAACTCACTCGCCGCGACGACACGCTGCTGATGACCTGTTCGTGTGCGAACGGGCATGGCAATCCGCACGAGGTCCGTTGCAAGCATGTCTGGGCCACGATCCTGCAAGCCGAGCAGACGGGCTACATCAACGACGCTTCGAAACCGAATTACTTCCCGCCGTTCACCACTGAGGAAGAACCGCTCGAATGGGACTACGACGAGGAGGATTGGGACGAAGTCGCCTCGGGCGATGCGGTGCGGCCCGCCAGCCTCAATCGCCGCAAGTTGAAACCGGCCGCCGTCGTGGTCGAGCCGCGCGTGCGCGAGTGGGAAACTCAGCTCAATCTACTGCGAAACACGATGGACGCGGGCGAGGCGGCCCCGTCGGCGGAACTTCGCGAGACAGAAATCTTCTACGAGATCGACGTCAAACAGAGCCAACTTGAAAAGCAACTCGTCATCGGACTGGTGCAGCGGCAGCGGCGAAACAACGGCAGTTGGGGCAAACTGAAACCGCTCCGAGTTCGGGCGAATCGCTTTGATGACGTCACGCTGGAAGAGGACCGCCACATTATGGCAACACTGCTGGGCGGAGTTGCCGAACGCTCGAACTGGTACGCGCAGCAGAGCGAGCTGCAAGCCGCCGCGAATCGCTTTCGAGTGCCGTTCGATCTGGCCGAGATCCTGTTGCCGGAGATCTGTGCGACCGGACGGCTACGGTTCCAAGAAGATGACGAGGACCAACTCTCGTCGCGCGCGATCGCCTGGGATGCCGGTCCCTCGTGGGAGATGGCGGTCAGCGTGGTCTTCGACGAGGCGAATCAGCTTTGGCAACTTCAGGGCCGCTGGGAACGCTCCGACGAAACACTGCCGATGCGCGCCGCCGAGTTGGTCGTGCCCGGCGGTTTCGTGTTGATGCCGCTGCATGCCACACCCGCTGTCCCGGCGATGGGCGAGTTCGATCGCGAGGATGCCGGCACGGAAGATGAATCCACCACGGAGTCGTCGTCTGAGAACGTGCTCAAGCTGTCCGACCTGCGCGAAACAAAAGCCGCGGCTGCAAATGGTGAGCAGCTCGCTGACGAAGTCACGGAGCCGGACATTGTTGTCACGCATCGACTTTGCCGTTGGAGCGACTCAGGGCAGATCGAGTGGGCGGAATTGTTGCGTTGCGAACCACCACTGTCGGTCGCGGATGGCGAAGAGGAAGAATTGGTCGATCGACTGCTCGACATGCCGAACGCTCCGAAGCTGGACTTGCCGGAGAACCTCAAGCTCGAGGAGGTCCGTGTTGTGCCGGTGCCGGCGATTCTGATTCACACGCCGCGCGGCCCGCGCTGGCAACAAGAGCGGCTGAAGGGCGAAGTCCAGTTCGATTACTCCGGCACGATGGTCCGCGCCAGCAGTCCGCAGGGAGCGATCGTCGAACGCCAAGCGGGACGTTGTCTGATCCGCAATCGGCAACTGGAAGAAATCGCCTGGACGCAATTGGTCGGCGCGGGCTTCAAACGCTTGATCGACAAGCGGCGTGGTGCGCACGACGTCGAGATTTTAGCTCGTGAGCTAGGGCCGGCGGTTCGCAACCTGATGCCCAAGGGCTGGGGCGTCAAAGCGGATGGCCGACAAGTCTGGCAAGCGGGACAGCTCAAGTTCCGCGTGCAGTCGAACATCGACTGGTTCGAGTTGCATGGCGAGGCCGACTTCGGTGGCCGTCGCGTGACCTTCCCGGAATTACTCGCGGCGCTCGCGCGCGGCGACAGCACTGTGCGGCTCGATGACGGCTCGCTGGGCATCATCCCCGAAGAATGGCTCCAACAGTACGGCTTGCTCGCGGGATTAGGGACGGTCGAAGGGGAGCACCTGCGGTTCGAGACACATCAAGTCGGCCTGCTCGACGCGCTGCTCGCGACGCAACCGCTGGTGGACTTCGACACGAAATTCACCGAGCTTCGCGACAAGCTGAAAAACTTCGCCGGCGTGACGTCCGCAAACGAACCGGCCAACTTCAAGGGTGAACTGCGCGGCTATCAGCGCGATGGCGTCGGTTGGCTGGAGTTCTTGCAGGACTTCAAATTCGGTGGCTGCCTGGCGGACGACATGGGCTTGGGCAAGACCGTGCAGATGCTGGCGGTGCTGCAAGATCGCAAGAACCAAGCCAAGTCGAAGACGAAAGGAGAATATCGCCCGTCGTTGATCGTGGTCCCGAAGTCGCTGATCTTCAACTGGGCGCAGGAGTGCGCCAAGTTCACTCCCAACCTGCGTGTGCTGGAATACGCTGGCCTCGATCGTGCCGAGTTGCGACCTGAGTTCACCCACTACGACGTGATCCTCACGACCTACGGCACGCTCCGCCGCGACGTGATGGTGCTCAAGGACATCCTCTTCGATTACGTCGT
>CAMDRI010000099.1 GCA_945906725.1 Candidatus Kuenenia stuttgartensis
CCGATGGGCCGCCGCACACCCAGAAGCCATCCGCGAATACCGCCGCGAAGAACGCCGCGACCGCTACGCCCGAAGAACCGCCCGCCGAGCTGAACGCCGGGCCGCCACGACCGGCCCAACTTAAGGCATGGTCCTGGAGGGCGCACACCAGCGGACAGCGATGTTGGCAGCTATTTCTGCGGCGGTGGCCGCGCGGACGATCGCAGCAGACCATTCTTCTCGCGTATGCAGGCCGGACAGTTTATGCCATTGTTTCTGCAGCTTCTTTAGATCGGTCAGTTTCTTGTACCGTTTTGCAGCCATAACACTCCCAGACGATAGCCAAGTGGCGTCAACTCCCCGCCGACAATTGTTGACAACGGTTCAAAGCCGGCAGAAGGTGGCGCTACGACTCACACCAGCGTCGATTCGCAGACGCCGTTCATCAGCCAGTGATCGACGTCGGAGAGCATCTTCGGCGTCGGCGATTCGCTGGAGTCGTATGCTCGCAGCACTGCCTGAATACCGAAGGATCGCAGCAGGCGGCCAATGCTCGTGACGTCCGCCATCGAGACGCGACTGTCACGCACGCCGGCACTCAGGAAGACTCGCTTGCCTCGCAGTTCGTCGTAATTCGCGAGAGCCGATTCGAGCTTCGTGTCTCGCACACCGAACGCCAGCGCTCCGGCGAACCATTCGGGGCGTCGCAGCAGCATTCGCAACGCGATTGAGGCTTGATCGCCGAAGCCGGCGAGGTAGATCCGTTCGCTGTGGACGTGGAACTCACGCCGCATCTGCGGCACAACGTCCTTCAACGTCTCCAGCAAACCATCGAGCGGATCGAGGCTTCCTGCCGGTGACATCGACCCGGAGGCGAAGCGATTCGTCGGCGTCAGCCCTTCGACCGCGAGCCCCAAATAATTCTGCGGGCTGATCCGCGGTATCAGGTCAAGCAACTCGCGAGCGGTCCATTCGGCGTCGTGCAGCCAGACGACCAGCGGGTAGGCGTAGTTCGGTTCGTAATGCGGCGGCAGATGCACCGGCGATTCATCCGGCAGCGCGAAGTGCCCCCACGGCGAGTCCGCTCCGGCGACCGCAAGTTCCAACGACAGATCCCCCTCTGCGGCAGGCTCCGTGGGCGCGGCATGATTGGCGGGAACGAGCGTGTCCCACGGCTTGCGTTGGCACAGGTCCATCGACGGTGACTCGTGCGGCGCGAACCAGCGGCCTTTCCACGGATCGTCAGCATGTGCGGTCATTCGCTGGTCCCTCCTGCGGCAGTCACAAAACTAGGTGACAAAGAACCGTCTCGCGACGTGAAGAACGGCACGTCCTCGGATTGCGCCACTTCGGTCATCGGGAAAAGCTTGCCGGGGCAGGCCGTCGATTTCACGTCGCGATGCCCAACGACTTGGCTGCTCTTGATGTGGTATTCCCGCTTCAGAACTCCGACTAAACGCATAATGGCGGCCAACTGAGCCGAAGACGGACGATGATCCTGAAAATTGCCGACCAGACAGATGCCGATGCCGTGCTGGTTGTATTCCTCGTTGCCGGCGTGAGCACCTTGCATCTGTTGCTTCCAACGAAACGTCGGCTCGATCTCGCCGTCGCTCATGCCGGTGCCATTACCGATCAAAAAGTGATAGCCGATCCCCTTCCAGTGGTTTCCATTCTTGTCCTTGCGATTGAGATGCTCAGCGTGAATCGTGGCAACACTGCCTCCTTCGGAGGCTGTGTGATGAATGACGATGTGTTTCCAATCGCGAACAGTCGCCTTCGGCTTCCACGGATTGCCAAACGGAAGCTGAGGCATCGCGGTCGCGGGCAGCGGCTTGATTTCGTGCGGTTCAGGCACCGCCGGACGTTGGCTGCCGTACCCAACTGGCGGCGGTGATTGAACTACCGGCCGCTGGCAGCCACCGACGCTGAACCAGGAAATCGCAATGAAACAGAGCATCCACGCACCGAACTTACGCACGCCGTCCTCCATGAACAGCAGGGCCAAGAAGTCGCGTCCAGACCACGTTTGACCCAGCGGTGCGACACAGGAGACCTGTACGCAATGCTCGTCAGACGGAAAGCGAGGCGGACTGTAGTTGTCCCGAAAAAGTGGGTCAACGTGAGGCTTTCGGATGCGACGACTCGGCCGGTTGTGTGAGTCTCAACACCGCTCGCAATGTGTTAAACCGGAGCGGTCCTAGCGATTTCGCGGCACGTCAATCGGCCACGATTCACAGCGTGCTTTGCCCAAATCTCCCAACCACTGCGACCGACGCGAAATCGGCGTTTTTCAGACAACTTCGCTTGCCGACGAGCAATTCGGAGTATGGTCACTCTTGCCCGCCCATTGCAGTTCGAGGGCGCGTGGTGAGACCTACAGAAGGAGGGGCAGGAGTGCCCATCTTCCATCATTCCTTCGACGTCGACTTTGAGCCGCTACCGTCAGACGACTTCGAGGAACCGCCGTCCGACTTCGCACTGGAATCCGACTTGGGCGAAGCGGCTTCGGACGCGGATTTGTCAGCCTTTGCGGCGTCCTTGTAGGACTTGCTGCGATAGTCGGTCAGATAGAACCCAGTTCCTTTGAAAATCAACCCCGCTCCCGCACCGATCAGCCGACGAGCCTTCTTCTTCTTGCACACAGGACACTTCTTCTCAGGCTCGGCCTTGATCGATTGAAATAGCTCCCACTTGTGATTGCAGGCACCGCATTCGTAGTCGTAGGTTGGCATGATGGAAGGTGAGTCTCACGGAGAAACGGATTTCGGAGGACGCAAAATACGCGGAGACTCCCCGATTGTGTAGCCAGAACCGACCGCTATCCGCCGCGATGCTTGTTTAGCGTCCGTTCGTAGAGGTCCAACATGCGGGGCAGCATTTTGTCGAGGCTGTAGTTTTCCTGGATCTGATGCATGCCCGCTTCGCCGAGATGGCGATACGCCGCCGGGTCGTCGAGGACTTGCAGAGCAAGTTCGGTGAGGCGGTCCACGTCAAAGAATCCCCCCAGCAAGCCATTCTCGCCGTGTCGGATCATTTCTTTGACCGGGGCAGTGTCAGACGCGAGCACCGTCGCACCGCAAGCCAACGAGTTCATCAGCGACCAGCTCAGCACGAAAGGGACCGTCAGGTAAATATGCAGATCGCCCATGCTGATGATGTCGGCAAGCTGATTGGGCTCGACGCGGCCGGTGAAAATAAAGCGGTTCAGATCGTAGTTGTCCTGCTTCAAAATGTGGTCGCGGTAGCTCTCTGCGTCGCTGATGCGCTGCATGTCGCCGCCGTAGCAGACTCGATCGGAGCCGACGCAGACAAAGATCACATCCTTGCGAGCGTCACAGATCCGCTTGGCGACCTTCATGAAGATGTCAAACCCGCGCATCGACTCGAATCCACGAGAAACGTAGGTCACGATGCGCGTGCCAGGCGGAATCTCACGGTCGCCGATCCGACGTGGCACTTGCCGACGATGCCAGATATTGGTGTCGATCCCGTCGAAGATGGCGTCGATCTTCGGTTGGTACTCGACAGGGAACAGGCTCTTCTGCCACTGCGTCGGCGAGTACCCCGCCGCGCACGTCTGCAGGTCAAGCAGGATCATCGCGTTTCGTGTGCGCGAGCGCAGCAGGTCCAGCTCTTTCACTGGAATTTCCGGACGGAAGTCGAGGTCCGAATTACGGCCGTGGTAGTAGTACTCGAAGTAGTTGATAATCGGGCAGTCGTAGAGGTCGGCGAGAAACGTTGTCGAACCGAACCCGCTGTGACCAACGACGAGGTCCGGCTTTACTTCGGGATGAGCCTTCATGGTTTCGTAGACGCCGTGCGTGTGCCAGACGCAATTCTCAAACGTGCGGCTGCAATAGTGGACCGTCTTGGTCGCTCCGCCGGTCAACTTGTACTGAAACCGTTGAATGCCATCGAACACGCCCGACGGCAGCTCGCACACGAACGAGCAACGGAAGCCGTGTTTCTTGATCAAATAGCTGGCGATGTGCCCGAACTGAGCGGGGAAATTTTTGTGGACGAACAAAACGTGCATGAGGCTCTCCGATGAATGCTGCAGCCGATCGCCGACAACCGTTGGCTGATGGCCGTGATACCGTTTTCTCGAACCTAAAAACGGTATCACGGCGATCGGCAGCCGGCGAACGGCACTCAGCCGGTGGAACGTGATGTAAATTCAGGCGGCGGCTTTCTTGGCGAGGAACCGTGTCGTGGCCGGCATGTCGTCCGCGTCTTTACGTTGAGCATCGAATTTCAAGACCGACAACCCCTCGCCTTCGAGGTGTTTCGAGTTGCTGTAAATCGGATCGCGCCAGTTCCGGACGTGGCCGCCGCGGACCGCATCCACCATTTCTTGCACTCCCTCAACCAAGTCAATGGAGGCTCGGAATCCGAGCGTGCGTCGAATCTTGGAAAAGTTCACCCGATAGTTGCGAGCGTCGTCTCCATTGCGGACATCCTCGACTTCGATTCCCGGACAGGATTGCGCGACGATTTCACCAAGTTGCGTCAGCGTGTAATTTTGGCTTTCGTCACCGACGTTGAAAATTTGGCCGCCGACTTTCACCAACGGAGCTTCCAGCGTCAGCACGCACGCGCGAGCAATGTCTCGCGTGTGAACGAACGGCCGCCATTGTTCACCATTGAAGACGCGAATCTTTTTGTCGGTCACTGCTTGGGCACTGAAAAGATTCGCCACAAGGTCAAAACGTGGGCGATGCGACCAACCGTAAGCGGTCGCAAACCGCAAGATCGTCGGCTGGAATTCGGCATCGGCCGTGTCGAGCAATGCGCGTTCGGCGTCGATCTTTGTCGTCGCGTACAACGAAACCGGATTGAGCGGCGAGTCCTCGGACATGATCTCCTCCGAGTCGCCGTAGACGCTGCACGTCGAGGCGAACACAAATTTCGTGACGCCGTTCGCCTTTGCGAGTTGAGCCATCATCTTCGCCGCCGCATAGTTCACGGCGATGGTCATTTCACGGTCGAGAGCACAGGCCGGATCGCCGACAATTGCCGCGAGATGACAGACCGCGTCCATTCCTCGCAAAGCCCGGGCGGCGTCTTCGATGTTGCGGAAGTCACCGATGATTACTTCCATCCGCGGATGATCAAGCACGTCCTCGAGCGACTTAGTGCCAAACAATTCGAGATCCAGAACTCGCACCCGATAACCCGCGTCGAGCAACTGGCGAGTCAACATCGAGCCAATGTAACCTGCTCCACCGACGACGAGCACAGCTTCAATTTTCGTATTCGCAACCTGGTCGCGCGAGACCACTCGGAAATGTTCGCCAACTTTCATGCGTGAATACCTGACCGATGCGACAACTGCGCACAGCAACGTCCAAGCCGGCAATCCGACCTCCAGCGTCTGCTGTGCTTTTTCGAACGCAAAGACTCCGAGAATGATGTGCGCGATCAAGCCGATCGCACTCGCCAACACGATCGCCGATAGCCGTTGCCGCACTCGTGAAAACGGCACCGGCTTGTAAACGCCCGTCAAAGCGAACAATACGACGGCCGAGAGTCCAAACCAGCCGGCATTCATTAAATAGGTGGCGTTGACCTTGTCGACAAGTTGGCCGACGGGGTTGTCCCACCTCAGACCACCATTTGCCGCCAAGCGGACAATCGCCGCCTGTACCAGCACGACATTGGCGACCACGAAATCGACAAACACTCGAACTGCCAACTTCTGTGACGTCAGCGTGCCAAAGAGTTTCATCCACGTTTGCTCGAACAGATTGCGAGCACGTGGCACAACCGCGGGCGAAAAGACCTTGCGCGAAAACTCGCCGGTTGTCAGGCCCGGCTGCATCAGGCATCCCTGCGACATTGTCTGCTCCTTCACCAACTGCGTCTGTTGTTGGAACTGGGGGGAGAGACTGTGTCTCGCCTTGAGAACAGACCTCGAACCCATCCTTGCGGGCGCGACTTCGCCCATCATCTTTTTCGGACGTCTTCGGGTGGGAAGATGAGCAAACTTTGACGATCACGCGGACGATTGCGATTCCGTGATCTGTGCCAATGCGGCACGAAAGCGGCAATAACTGCCGAACTACGCCGCTCGCGCGAGCGGCATCAGCGATCCCTGCGTCGCGTGCGACATGACCTTTGCGACGGCGCGAGCGGTGTCGAGCATGTCCGGTTCGCTGAGCGTCGGATGGACGACGAACATCAGGCTCGTGTCACTCAATTGCCGAGCGTTCGGCAGTCGTTGAGCGGGTTTGAGGCCGACGGCTTCGAACGCGGCTTCCTGATATATCTCGCAACAGATACCGCTGCCACACGGGATGCCTTCCTTCTGCACGGCTTTCACGATCAGGTCGCGAGTCCAACCACCTTGCAGTTTCTCCGGTCGCACGCAGGCATAGTGCTTGTAGTAGCTGTGTCCGCAATCGCCGTTGGGTGCTTCCGTGCGGATGCCGGGAATGCGTGACAAGGCACTGTCGAGCGTTGCCGCATTTCGACGGCGGGCCTGCACCCAATTCGGCAATTCGCGAAGAGCACAGCGGCCAATCGCGGCTTGCATCTCGGACATTCGCCAATTCGTGCCGAGCGACTCGTGAGTCCATTTGAAGATCGTCGGATGCTCGCGATTGTAGACCACATCCCAATCCTTGCCGTGATCTTTGTAGCTCCACGCGCGGCCCCACAAGTCTTTGCGGTTCGTGACGAGCATCCCCCCTTCGCCACCGGTCGTGATGATCTTGTCCTGGCAGAACGAGAACGCGCCGATGTGTCCGATGGAACCGACTGGCTGCCCCTTGTACGTCGCACCGTGAGCCTGTGCGCAGTCTTCGATCACGAGCATACCGCGGTCGTGCGCCAGGTCCATGATCTTGTCCATCTCACATGGCCAACCAGCAATGTGGACGGGGATGATGGCTTTCGTGTTCGGCGTCATTGCAGCTTCGATCGTCTCGGCCGATACGTTGCCGCTGATCAAATCGACGTCGGCGAAGATCGGTCGAGCACCTCTCGCCCAAACAGCACTCGCCGTCGCGATGAACGTGCGCGGCGGGACTATCACGTCGTCTCCTGGTCCGATTCCCAACGCGTGCAACGCCAACTCAATCGCCAACGTCCCGTTTGCTAGCGAGATCGCGTGGTCGCACTCCACCGCAGCCGCGAATTCTTTTTCGAACAACCGACACTCTTGACCAGTCCAGTAATTCACTTTGCCTGACTTGAGCACCGCCTGCACGGCATCGCATTGAGCTTCGTCAAACACCGGCCAAGGCGCAAATGACTTCTGGCGTACTGGCGCGCCGCCATCCGTGGCGAGAAGTTCCAGCGACATATCGGAATCCTTTCCGCAGAGTAGACCGGTCACTCCGTGACCAGAATCTTCGAGTCACGGGGTGACTCAACTACGTTGACATCGCCCACCGCAACATCGTCGCGCCCCAGGAGTAGCCAACGCCGAAGCCGATCAGCATGACGCGATCTCCGGTTTTCAGACGGCCGGCTTTGTGAGCTTCTTTCAACGCGATCGGAATCGTAGACGAAACCGTGTTGCCACAGTGGCTCATAGAAACGTAGAAACGTTCCGGCGGGATTTCGATTTTGTCCCGCAGGTGTCGTAGCATGTATTCATTGGCTTGATGGAAGACGAACAGATCGACGTCGTCGAAGGTGATGCCGGCGCGATTGCAAATGCCGGCGACCAAATCAGGCACAGCGTCAAGCGTGAAGAGAAAAATCTCTGGCCCGTTCATGTAGAGCGTCGGCGGAGTCAGGACATGCTCATCGGCGTCTTCATCGCCACCGCCGCTGGCGAAGCCGGCGACCGGCTTGCGCATCCCACCGGTCTGGACGATTAGGTTTTTGGCTCCTCGGCCGTCAGTGCCGTACACGAACGGCCCGATCGCGGGGACATTGCCATCGAGCGGTTCTTGAGCGGTGATCAACGTCGCGGCCGAGGCATCGCCGAACAACGCGCGAACCGACATGTCTGTCGGCGTGATGAATTTCGTGTACGTCTCGGCGGTCACGACCAGCACATTGGTGGCCTGACCGGTTTCGATCAGCCCCTTGGCCATTCCGAGGCCGTAAACGAAACCGGAACAGCCGAGGTTGAAGTCCAGCGCTCCGCAACTGGTCCGCAGGCCGAGTCGATGTTGCAACAGGCATGCGGTCGTCGGCAGGAAATAATCGGGGGACTGTGTGCAGAGCATCAAGTAATCGATGTCTTCCGGCTTGCAAGCCCCCGACTCGAACAGTTTCGTGACCGCTTTGACCGCGAGATCCGAAGACAGTTCTTCTTCTTCGGAAATGCGGCGTTCTTGAATGCCCGTCTTGCTTTGAATTTTCTGCGGCGACCAATTCGGCGCGACCTCGCACAACTGCGGGTTGTCCAGAACCTGCGGCGGAAGGTAGTACTCGATGGCTTTGAGAGTCGCCTGCATGAATCATTTCTCGATGGCTTTAACGAGTGGACAGGATAGCCGCCGCCCCGCTCATGCCGCCATTTTCGCGGGGGCAAGATCGACGACAACTTCGTCCATCAAATCCTCGACGGTGTGGCAACGCAGAATCGTCCCATGAGCGATGCGCACTCCAAAATCTTCGTCAAGCATCGCAACGAGGCCGATGAAGGTCATCGAACTCCAGCCCGGTATGTCCTGCAACACCGAGTCTTTGTGGATCGTATTTGCACTGACATCAAACAATTCATGCAACGCGGCGAGGAACTGAGTCGCATTCATACAGTCTCTCCAAGGTCTCCAAGAGGCGCGGGTTGTAGCAGAGGCCGCCCAAACCCAGCAACACGAGTTCACGAATTCGATCACCGTTCACCTGGCCGACTGCCGTGAGCCGATCACCGATCGCCGTTATCCTACTTCGCGATTCAAAGGACAACAGTCATCGGTTTTCGGCCGATACAACCACGCGGAGTTCATCACCATGTTGATCGGGTTTGTCAGCGACGAACGCTACGTCGCGCTTTCAGATGTCTTGCTGGAGTTCGTCAACGCGAATGGCGAGTCATGGGAGACACGCTCTCGCGCGAGTGGTTCTGTGCATCTCGATTTACCGGGCGGCGAGTACGTCGTCACGCTGCAACGCCCCGGCTTCGGCGGCAAGCGAGTTCGATTGACGTTGCCAACTACGCAACCGCATCACTTCCGGTTGTTGTCCGACGGGCTACTCGGATACGCGTGGCCGAAGTGCGTGCGGTCCGGTGAGGAGGCCGAGTTCCGTGTTCACTCGACCGAGTGCTTTCATTTGGAACTGTGGCGGTACGGCTGGACGAAAGAGCGAGTCTGTGGGCTCGGCTGGCATGACGAACACGGGCCGCGAGCGATGATGCAGATCACGCCTGACGGCGACTACACACAGACCGGGGTCGAGTGGAACAAATTCGGCTACACCAGCCCGGCGCAGAAGCAGATGGTCAAAGCTCCGCGACGGTCGGGCCTGTACTACTTCCACGCGAGCACCGCGTCGGGCCGAACGTTTGCATTTCCGTGGGTCATCGCGCCGGCCCAGCCAACCGCACCGGTGGCAGTGTTGGCGTCGAATATCACTTGGAACTGCTACAACAATTTCGGAGGTCGTAGCAACTACATCCACGCAAACGCGCTGCCCGAAGTGCCGGTGGTCAACTCGCGGCAAGAGATTGCTCGCTACATCGATCCGAAGTTTCAAACCTGGGGCTGGGAGACGTACGCCCCGCTGTCGTTCGAGCGGCCGGAGCCGATCAATGACATCGCGCTCTCTGAGCAGATTACCGATCCGATCGAAGGCCGCGCCGCATGTCACATCGCTCCGGCCGAGTGGCGACTGCTCGGGTGGCTGGAGCGTGAGAATTTCGCGTACGACTTTTACTCCGAGACCCAGCTTCACGGTGGAGTGCTTGACCTGTCGAAGTACAAGGTGCTCATCATCAGCACGCACCCGGAGTATTGGACGCGGACAATGTACGACCGCATCAAGCATTGGGTTTTCCACGAGGGGGGCCGGCTGATGTACCTCGGCGGTAACGGCGTGAACTGCGAGGTCACGCTGCACGCAACCGACACGATGACGGTCCACAACGGCGCGATGACCAGCCTCTGGCCCGAAGGGATCGGAGCCGAAAGCCGGCTCGGCAAGCGACACGAATCGGAAGCGAATCTGCTGGGCGTCGTCTTCACGCCGGCAGGCATCATGACCGGCGCGCCGTACCGAGTGATCGACGACACACACTGGTGCTTCGAGGGAACCGGCCTAAAAAACGGTGACACCTTCGGCGAGAAAAGTCTGCATCGCCGCTGCCCCGGCGGAGCCTCCGGCCACGAGACCGACAAAATTTCGGCGAGTTCCCCGAAGAACACTCGACTGCTCGCACGCGGCCTCAACCCCGACAACGGCGGCGCGGAGATGTCGATCTTCGACACCGAATCCGGCGGCGGGACGTTTTCCGCTGGTTCGATCTGCTGGCCCAGCAGCATTCCGATCGACGAGAACGTCTCGCGAATCACGTCCAATGTACTGCGAAAGTTTTTGGCGTGAGTACGATGGGCACTCTTGTCCGTCCGTTCATCGGCATGAAGAAGACCGGCAAGAGTGCTGATCCCACAAGGCATTGCATGACCGACGAGTTGTCCCGCATCGACGCGAAATGGCTGCGCCGCTTCCGAGCAGCGTTGCGGCGTTGGCACGTCGGCAACGGACGAGACTTGCCGTGGCGAAGTTGCCGTGATCCGTACAAAGTTTGGATCAGCGAGATCATGCTGCAACAGACGACCGTCACCGCAGTGAAACCGTATTTCGAGCGATTCCTCAATCGCTTTCCAAACGTCGACGCACTGGCCGCCGCGGACGAAGCAGACGTCCTGCGATTGTGGGAAGGACTCGGCTACTACAGCCGCGCTCGCAATCTGCGCAAGGCGGCGCAGGCGATTGTCGAGAACAGCGGAACGTTTTCTGAATTCGTGGACGAATTGCTGCAACTACCTGGCATCGGTCGATACACGGCGGGGGCGATCGTCTCATTCGCGTTTGATCATCCCGCTCCGATCCTCGAAGCGAATACGCTGCGACTGTACTGCCGGCTGTTGGGATTTCGTGACGACCCCCGCTCCACGCCTGGCCAACGGTTGTTGTGGTCGTTCGCCGAAAAACTCATCCGGACAAAATCGCCCGGAGAGTTCAATCAAGCATTGATGGACCTCGGCGCGACGATCTGCACTCCGACCGAACCGCACTGCGACGATTGTCCCGTCGCGTCGTGCTGCCGCGCGCTGGCCGAGCAATCTCAGGCCGAGATCCCTGCCCCGAAAAAACGTCCCGAAATCACCGAGACCCAAGAAGCCTACGTCGCGATCGAATCCGCCGGACGCTTCTTGATCTACCGCCGCCCCGAAGGCCAGCGCTGGGCAGGCTTGTGGGACTTTCCACGGTTCGAGATGGACGGGACTTCGACAAGTTTGGACCGCAAGATACGTTCGCACCTCGAACGACGAATTGCCGCAGATTTTGGCTCACAAGTTTCGATTACCAAACGGCTGGCTCAGTTCAAACACAGCGTCACTCGGTTCCGCATCACGCTCGACTGCTGGCTGGCTCAGACGAGCGGGCACAATGAACTGACCACGGCACATGCGACCGTGTGGATCACACCGTCCGAGTTCGGCAACTACCCATTTTCGACCACCGGCCGGCAACTGGCGGAGTTGCTGATTCGTGGTGGATGCGTCTCGCATCCGACCGACGCGAGACGCGTCGGCCACATCATCCGATCGGCGCGGCGATCTTCAGCGACTCGCCCAAGGTCTTGAGTGCGGCGGCGTGATCGCGATGGATCGGGATGCCTTCGACTCGCCAGCGGGCGGCGCGTTCCCATTCGAGTTCGCCCGGCAAGCGGACTTTGTCGAAGCCTTCCGCCGGGGCGAGGGCGCGAATGTCGGCTGACGCGCTGCCGAGCCGTGTGTGAAATTTTTCCACGTCGCCGAACTTCGTCGGGTCGATCGCGTAAAAGAAATGCTCGGAACCTTCGAGGTACGGATCGCGTTTTTTGTGAATCGGCATTCGACTGCCCACCAGCGGCCCGGCCAGTACCGAGCACATGAACGCCAAGCCGAAGCCGCGTGCTCCGGCGGCTGGCAGCAACGTCTTCGCGGATTTGGCTTCGGTTGTCGGTTGGCCCTGCTCGTCCAGCGCCCAGCCTTCGGGGAGCGGCAGGCCGTACAACTTTCGAGATTCAACCTTGCCCCACGACGCCTCGGCGCAGGCCATGTCGAGCACGAACGGTGGAGCGTCAACGCTCGGCACGCCCCAGGCAAACGCATTGTTCGCGACCGCCGCTTGCTGGCTGCCGTACGCGGCTACCGTCGGATACGCCGTGCTGGTCGTACTGTAGCCGATGCAGCCCTCGTTCACGGCCAGCATCACGTACACCGAAGCAGCTCCGTAGTGCTGACTGCGAGACACCGCGACGGTACCAGTGCCGACTTCCTTGGCCTTCTTGATCGCCAGCAGCATTGCCTTCGTCGAGACGACGTGCCCCATCCCGTTGTTACCGTCGAGTACCGCCATCGCGGGGGTGTCGCAAACGGTGGTGATGCTGGCTCGCGGGTCGATGTTACCTTCGTCCATCGCCTTGATGTACCGCGGCAACGCTCGGCTGCCGTGCGAGTGAATGCCTCGCACATCGGCATCGATCAACCGGTCGGCACACAT
This sequence comes from Candidatus Kuenenia stuttgartensis, assembly GCA_945906725.1. Classification (GTDB taxonomy): domain Bacteria; phylum Planctomycetota; class Planctomycetia; order Planctomycetales; family Planctomycetaceae; genus SXKJ01. The sequence continues at coordinate 12,655 of CAMDRI010000099.1, forward strand.
CTCGGCCTCAACAGCAAACATCCCCTCCTTGACCAACAGTTTCACGATCCAGTCGCGCAGCTCCTGAGCTTGCACAACAACTTCTTGACTGACATCGCGCGGGATATCGGGAGTGGTCGCGGTCATGGTGGCTCCGGGTGTGAGTGGATGAGTTGGATTATTGAGCGGGCAGCGGTGATCATTCAATGACACGATGAAAAGGTGAAGAGTGAATTGCTGCCCGTCACCTTGTCATCGTTCGTTCGACCGCCGCGGTTCGATGCCCAGCACGCCGTATTCGAAGCGAGTCCGGCCGGCGGATTCGAGCTGCATCCGCTCGATCGCCAGCGGCAAGCCAGTCAGAGCCGCTTCGTAAATCGGGGCGGTCACGTCCCCGTAGGTCAGCAGCACCAGCACAAGGTTCTTGGGTTCCTTGCGGGTGCGAAAATTAGCCAGCTTCGTCGCGAAAGCAGCAGGAGTCTCGGCGCGGAATTCCGTGAGTTCGTCCGGAGTTTTGACCGACGTAAGGCCGGACTCGGCGACATGCAGTTCCCAGACTTCGCAGCGTTTGCGAATCTCATTGAACGTCATCAGGTGCTTGACGATCTCCTGCCCACGCCGGCCTTTCAATCGTCGAAACTCTTCCTGGATCGCGGCGATTTCGTCGTCGCTTGGCGGATCGTCGTCGCGGAAGCGTTGACGAAGTAGCTTCGCGACCGTTTCGTCCGGCAGGTTGAACAACTCGGACGCCAGTTGCCCGACGAGGTCACGCTGGTCGAGCGCCTTGTCAGCGAGCATCTCGGCTTCGCGGCGTTCCTCGGCAAGAGTGGCTCGTGTCGTTTCGACTTCCGAGATGGCCTGCCCCGCACGAGCCTCTTCGTGCTGCGTCTGATCGCGCATCGCCAAGAACTGTGCGAAGATGACGATCAGCATCAGATCGAGCATCGGCATGAGATTCAGCGTGATTTTGCGGCGAGCGGTCTTCATCGCAGACTCCGAATTGATCGGGGAGTTTGCCGCGTTTGCTCAAATCAGGGCAAGAGCGATTCGTCAACCAACATCACCCTGCGACCATTGCCCGTCGATGCTGCGCCACAAGCCGGGGCGCGGATTCTTGTCTTGCAGTTCGTCCGGCAGACGATGCTGGCGGACGCCGTCGTAGCATTGCAGCATCGCAAAGCGACGCATCGACGCCGGAATGCCGACAGACGTGAAGCCCGGATGCCCGGTCGCCGGAAACGGACCACCATGATTCATCGCCGGGCTGACAGCAACACCGGTCGGCATCTTGTCGTTGATGAGCCGCCCGATGCGAACTCGCAGCGCCGGTTCGATGCGCAAATACAACGCATCGTCCTGGCCGTCCTTCGCGCTGTAGATTGCGCCGGTCAGGTTGCCTTCAAGCGCGTCGAGGATCGCGAGCATCTGATCTTCGTCCTTCGCGATGACGAACAACGAACTGTTGCCGAACGCTTCCGTTTGCAGGGCATGCGGACTCAGCAGGAATTTTTCGCCAGAAACTTTCAGCAGCGTGTTGCGGAACGAAAACCCGTTGCCTCCGCCGGTTTGTCCGCCAGTCAGAACTTCGGCTCCAGCCGCGACGAGTGCTTGAATGCCGGACTCAAAGTTCCGCAGTACACCTTCACTGAGCATCGTGCCGATCGGCGCGGACTCGAATTTCGCCCGCACGGTGTTCACAAACGAATCGGTTTGCGGGCCAGCCAACATCAGCACCATTCCGGGGTTCGTGCAGAACTGACCGGTGCCCATCAGGCAACTGGTCGTGAACTCGGCCGCCAGCTCGTCCGAGCGTTCTGCGAGCACTCCCGGCAGCACGCAAATCGGATTGATACTGGAGAGTTCCAGGTAGATCGGCTTGCCGACTCGATCCGCCGCGTCCTTCAACACGAGTCCCGTCGCGCGAGCTCCGGTGTAGCCAATGGCCCCAATCGCCGGGTGCGAGACCAAACGACAGCCATCTTCGTGGCTCGTGCGATAGATCAGTTGCACGAAAGCCGGAGGAAGACCAGTCTCGCGAGCGGCCTCGAAGGCTTCCTCGGCGAACAATCGAGTCGTGCTCGGATGCGACGAATGCCCCTTGGCAATCACCGGATTTCCGGCGGCGACGGCGGCCGCGAAGTCGCCTCCCGCCGCGCTGTTGAATGCGTACGGAAAATTATTTGGTCCGAAGACGACGACGGGGCCGATCGCCGCCAATCGGCTGCGGATGTTGTTCTTCGTGTCGATAGTCGGCAGCGACCAGCCACCAGCACGAGCCGCCGCCGCCGCTTGCCGAAGCTGATTCGTCGTCCGTGGCAGTTCGGCGATTTTCAAACGCGGCTCGACCGGCAGTCCGGTTTCCTGATTGGCGGTCGCGATGAACTCGCCCGAACGGGCGTCGATACGTTCGGCGAAGCGTTCCAGAAACTTTGCGAAAACTTCGCCCGAAACATCGCGAACTGCTCGCGCGGCTCGCGCAGCGGCGAGGATCGCTTGTTCGACCTCGGCCCACGGGCTAACGGGATACTCGCGCGGCAGCGGCAAACGTGTCACCGGATTGACGGACTGGAAAATCTGCGAACCGGACGACACTCGCCATTTGCCGTCGATCAATACGCGTTCGATGCTCATCAAAGAAGACTTCTGGGGACTCATTAAAGTAGACCTCATGGGGATGGAGACGACGATTCGGCGGGAGTCTAGTCGCGGCCAGTGAATTGAGGGAGCGAGTGCGTTAGGAGTGACAGGTGAGGGAGTGACACGGTGACCGAGAAACGAAGCTCAAGTCACCTTGTCACTCCCTGACCTTGTCACCGTGTCATCCCCCGCCTCACGGCCAATCAACGCCGCCGGGATTCCATGGATGGCAGCGGGCAATGCGACCAATCCCGCGCCACGCGCCCCGCACCGCTCCGTATTTGCCGACGGCGAGAATGAAATACTCGCTGCATGTCGGGTGAAAGCGGCACTGGCGGCCGATGAGATGGCTCAGCGTGAGCTGATACAGCCGGACGACCGCGATCAACAGCCATCCGGGGATTTGAGTCAGGCGGCGCAGCCAAATCATGACTCATCTCCGGCTGTCGAATTCCCGTTCGTTGCCTCGGTTGTTTGTTGTTCGCGACTTCGTTCGGCCAGCTTCTTGACGGCGCGCCTTGTCAGCGAGACCAACGACTGCCGCAAAACATCGAGTTTGACCGGTGTGTCCGCTCGCGGTTGCACGACGAAGTCCAAGCCCGTCGGCAATTCCGCTCGAGACTGGCGAAAGACTTCGCGCAGCCGTCGCTTGAGCCGGTTGCGACGTACCGCGTTGCCGCAGCGTTTCGAAACCGCCAAACCCAGCCGAGACGTCGGTCGGTCGTTTGGAAAAACGATCAGCGACATGCACCCGTCGCTGATTCGCACACCCCGTTCGTAAACCGCAGCGAAATCCAGACGACTGCGGACACGTACCGTTTTTGGAAACTTCAGCGGATGTCGTGGCGAAGTCATCGGCGCTTCTCGCGACTCGGCGGTAGAGGCGTGTCCAAACCCTCGACTTCGCGGCGGTACTTTTCGCGGAGCAACTCTAGCTCGTCGTATTTTGATTTCAGCAAACCTGACCGAGTCAACCGCCTCATCCGTCGCGCCCCCACGATAATCAGACTCAAGACGACAACCGTTCCCAATCCGCTGACGACAACCAGCAAGATCGTCCATTTCACGGTGTCGTCCACGACATGAAATTGATCGGGGGTGATCTTCTTGCCCCCCTTCTCGTCCGTAGCGTTATCGACTGGCACCGCCGCCTTCGTTGGGACAGCCTCGCCAGCACGAACAGGTCCGCCGAAGCGATCCTCGACAACCAAACCACTCATCAGGGAGCTGACACAGGTCACGCAGAACAACCATCGTTGGTGATTTTGGAAACGAGTGGAGCTCACGGAATACCTCGGGGCTTGGCGTTACCACAAACCAACTCGTGGATCATACGGAGCCGCCACCGCAATTTGTTCGAACAAGCCGCGTGTCGCAGCATCGAGCTTCGGCGGCAACACCAATTTGATCACGACATACAAATCACCGCGAATACGAGTCTTCTGGTCGGGCACTCCTTTGCCGCGCAAACGCAACTTCGCGCCGCTGGACGTGCCCGGAGGAATCGTGACGACCATCGGCCCCTCGGCCAACGTCGGGACTTCGACCTTCGTTCCCAGTGCCGCCTCGCTGACGGTGATCGGAACATCGATCAATAGATCTGATCCTTCGCGACGAAAATAGGAGTGCGGAGCCACCTTGATCGTGACCAACAAATCTCCCGCCGGACCACCGCCTCGTCTCGCTTGGCCCTGACCTGCGAGGCGGATCACGCTACCCGTCGAGACGCCCGGCGGAATCTTCACGCTCAATCGTTCAACTCTACCCTCGCGGTCCAACTGCAAATCCTGAGTGCCTCCCTCGGCCGCAACCACGAACGGGATTTCGATCTCCGCTTCGATGTTCGCCCCTTGTGCGGTTCGGCCGCGACGACCGGCCTGCGTGCCAAATGGCGAACCGCCCGCGCCGCCACCAAACATCCCGCCGAGCAAGTCGCCCAGATCGACGTTGCCACCAAACATTTCTTGGAAGTCGACCGGCCCTGCACCGCCCCGCCGCTGTCCCTGCTGAAACTGCGGCCCATTCGGTCCGAATGCCGATCCGAATTGATCGTACTGCTGCCGCTTTTTCGCATCGCCGAGCACATCCCACGCCTCTTGCACCTGCTTGAACTTTTCGGACGCCGCGGAATCGTTTGGCTTGCGGTCCGGATGATTCTCGCGCGACAGCTTTTTGTAGGCATTGCGAAGCTCATCCGCCGAGGCATCCTTCCTCACTCCCAAAACCGCGTAGTAGTCCAAGGCCATCGCTGCTTATTCCTTCGTTGCACTGCTCGAACTCGGCGTCGAGACGACGTGCCGATGTGTGTCGAGACGCGATGTTATCCGACTCGATCACGGGATTCGACGGACGCCAACCGCCGCTTGACAAGCCCACTCGCCGAGCTAACGTACCAAACACCTGCGGGTGTAACTCAGTGGTAGAGTGACAGCTTCCCAAGCTGTACGTCGCGAGTTCGAATCTCGTCGCCCGCTCTTGTGAATGTCAAAGCTGAGCCACAACTTGTGGCTACCTGTCAAAAGTGAAACGGTTGAAGAACGTGGTTTACTACCACACTTCTACCACTTTCCGAGGCAGTGCAGCGTGAGACCCGGTTGAAGACCGAGTCACACGAACCCTCTTTTCAGGGAACCTGCACATGCCGAAGCTAACGAAGCCCAGCTATCTCCATCACAAGGCGACTGGCCAAGCCCGCTGTCGCATCAACGGCCGCGACCACTACCTTGGCCCGTATGGCTCGCCGGAGTCCCGCGAGAAGTACGACGAACTGATTGGCCAGTGGTTCGCCAGCAATGGCGACACGTCGCGGCACAACCTGACGATCGACGACCTCGCCATTCTGTTTCTGGAGTTCGCCGAGAACTACTACCGGCGCGAGAACGGCGAACCAACGGGTGAGGCTCAAAACATCCGCCATGCGTTGCGCCCGCTCATTCGCTTGTTCGGCCTGACCCGCGTTCGTGAGTTCGGCCCGCTGAAATTGAAGGCCGTTCGGGATGAACTGATCCGAGCGAAACACTGCCGCAGTCACATCAATTGCGAGATTCACCGCATCCGGCGTGTCTTCAAATGGGGAGTGGAAAACGAGTACGTCCCCGCGCCGATCCATCAAGCTCTGGTTGCCGTGGCAGGTCTCAAAAGCGGTCGATCCGAAGCGGTGGAGTCCGCGCCAGTTCAACCCGTGCGAGAAGCGACCGTCAACGCAACGCTCCCGCACTTGTCCGCCGTCGTGGCAGACATGGTCCGGCTGCAAATGCTCACCGGCTGTCGGCCGGGTGAAGTCTGTTTGCTGCGTCCCTGCGACGTGACCATTCAGTCGAATGGCGTTTGGGCCTATCGGCCAGAAACTCACAAGACCGTACACCACGGGAAAGAGCGACGCATTTTCATCGGCCCGGAAGGGCAAGCCGTGCTGCGCCCGTACCTTGTCCGCGACGCGGAAGCCTATTGCTTCTCGCCGGCTGAATCCCAAGCCCAGCGGAACGAGACGAAACGAGAGAACCGCAAATCGCCAATGACGCCCTCGCAAACCGCGCGTTGGCCGAAGCCCAATGGACAACGAACGCCTCGCGACCGGTACGACGCCAACACCTACGGCCGCGCCATCGTGCGAGCCTGCGAACTCGCGTTTGAGATCCCGGACGAACTGCGCAGGATTCCCGCTGACGTTTCGGCAAAAGAGCGGAAGCGACTCCAGCAACTCGCGACTGAATGGCGAGCGAAACATTGTTGGTCCCCGAACCAACTGCGACACACTCGCGCCACTCGCATCCGAGAGAAATACGGCATCGAAGCCGCGGCAACCGTGCTCGGTCACAGTGACCCGCGCGTCACGGAGATTTACGCCGAACGAGACTTTGAGATGGCCGCTCGGATCATGTGCGAAGTCGGTTAAGCTGATCGAATCGCGGGATAGGCCGGCCAGCCGACAAGCGAGACACCTGAACTCGCTTCCCGCGTTCTTTTCTTTCGGGCATCGACCATCAGGGGCGATCACAATGGCAAAGAAAAAACGCACCGTCACAAAAACGACATCCGCCCCGAAAAAACAAACGCCGGCCATGTACCCGACGCCCGCGGCGATAGAGTTGGCAACGCCTCAGAAGATCGTCGCCATCGACCTGAAGACGAAGACGATCACGATTGAAGGCTCGCCGCCGCCGGAAGTGCTGGCGATGGTAGAGATCGAACGGCGACGGCTGAATCTCGTGGAACGCATCACCGGGTACACGAAGACGCTCGCCATACGAATTGCACCACATTGGGGCGAACGTCCGAAGCACATCTCGCCAGCGAAGTGGAAGAACCTGGAACAGCGAATCAAGGCGATGGCTGAACTGCCGGAAACAGCCCCCGCCGAAGCCCGCGACGCGCTCATGGCGTTGCAGACATTGAACCGAATGGCGGCTGACCTGGCCGAGGCTGGCGACTGGCCGGATTCCATCGACCGAGCACTCTGCTACGCCATCGACTTCGGCCAACTACTGCAACGCGGGCAAACACAAATCGACCACGGAGAGACCGTAGATAAAGGCAGACGCAATGCCGAAGCCACGGCGGGAGCGACCGAAGCGAATCGCAGAAAGAAGATTGACCGCAGCGAAGCGGCACTCGTGGAGTTCAATCGCAGAATGGCGACGGCCAAAACAAAACGCATGAAGACCTCGACGCTCAAGAACATGTCGCAGGTCATGGAAGGCGACGGCACGACTCCAAAATGGGGCAGCCTCGCCGCCCTCAAACGCTGGTCACTCGATTGGATCGGGCGCACTCCGACGGAGTGATACCGATATTTGAGCGCACTCCGACGGAGTGATACCGAATTCCGTTGACGCTGACATTCTCGGTGCGACGTCGCGCCATCAACCTCATTCGATCGTGAATCTTTTCACCTTTGACTGAGGTTTTTCATGTCCGCGATCAACATCGAAACCGACGAACTGGTCCCGCTTGGCGAACTCGCTCGCCAACGTCTCGGCAAGAGACCGTCGCCGGCAACGCTCTGGCGTTGGCGATTGCACGGCGTCAACGGCGCGAAACTCGCGGTCGTGAAATCGGGCGGATGCTGGATGACCACTGTCGCCGCCTTCGCCGACTTCATTCGCGCGCAAACGGCGAACTGCACACCCGTGCCGCTCGACTCCGACGCTCCGACTGAGCGATCGGCCGCGACCACCGCAAAGCTCAAAGCCGCCGGCCTAGTCTAACCCCCCCAAAGCGACGGCCGCCGATGCGATCGACGGCCGTCAGCAAGTCCCCGAATCGACCGGAGCCACGCTCATGCAAACTTCAACCCACACGAGCAACGGTCACGCACTCGCGGCGGCTCTCGGCTATGCGGCGCACGGATGGCCACCCGTGCC
>CAMDRI010000100.1 GCA_945906725.1 Candidatus Kuenenia stuttgartensis
TCCGCGAAACTCAATCCTTGCCGAGACACCAACGACACGGCCTCGACCTTGAACTCCCTCGTAAAAACTCGACGTCTTGACATGAACTTCGCTCCTCACGCGTCACAATACACGCTACGTTGCGCGCACGCAAAACGTGGGCTAGTCCAGTGCCGAGGATTTTGATTTCGGTTCTATTTCGCCGACGCTGAAACTGGAGTGATGTCAGTTGTGACCTACGAAATTCCTATGGTCACAACAAGGAGCATCCCAATGAGCGCCATCACGAACACCAAGACCCTGATCGCTTCGGCCACTGACACGGAAACGTTTACGTTGCCCAAAGGCGACATCGCGGATTTGCGGGGCGGCTAGATCTTCAGTGCCATTGGATAATGAAGCACTTCTCCAGGATTGTGCTGGAGACATGGATCTCGTGCTGCTTCTGCTGAAAGAGTTTCAACCCAATGGACCTGATTGTGTCGAACAGATCTCGCGTCGCATTGAAGCTGGCGATCAGAACACTGTCGCCAGAACTGCTCGAGATCTGAAAACAAGCGCGACTGCGATTTCGGCTACGATGCTTCGCAACTTGGCTGGTGCCTTGGAACAGTCCACTGACGTGGTAAGCCGCGGATGTCAGAAGCGTCTGGTTACGCGACTGCGACGGGAAATGTGCCAATGCCTGGACCACATCTCACTCGTCGTCGCTTCCACCCGATCAGATTCCAGGGCGAGTGTCTGACACAGGAGCGCCTCAACCGACGGTGGTCCGGAGAAGCTCGATCAATTCCGCCGACGCAACGGTGACCTGCTCACGAGTCAGCAAGTTTTTGACCTGCCACTGGCCGGCGGCGAACTCACGATCGCCCGCGATGAGGGCTGCGGGAAATCCTTTGCGGACGGCGTATTTCAACTGGTCACCCAGTGAGACCGCTTCGGGATAGACCTCGGCGGGAAGTCCCGCGGCTCGCAGATCGCGAGCGACGCGGTGATAGTCGCCGAGATGATTCGCATCGAAAAATGCGATCAGTACTTTGGCAGGTGTTGATGCGGCAGCAACCATGCCCAACTCTTCCATCGCAGCCAGCAACCGGTCGAGGCCAAGGCTTGCACCGACTCCCGGCAGCTTCTGCGTCGTGAAGAGTTCGGCGAGATTGTCGTAGCGGCCTCCTGAGCAGACGCTGCCGATGCTGGGCAGATCGCCGAGAAACGTCTCGTAGATCGTGCCGGTGTAGTAGTCGAGCCCGCGCGCGATCGCGAGGTCGAGTTCGACTCGTTCGTCGGGCACGCCGGCTTGACCGATCGTCGTGAAGAGTTCTCGCAGTCGAGCGACTCCCAACAATCCCGCATCGTTGCCAGCGAGTTTCGATTCGAGCGTCGTCAGCATCGCGAATGGATCGCCTTTGAGTTCGGCCAAAGCGATGACGTCGGCAGCTTGTTCGGCCGTAGCGCCGACTCGTTCAGTTATTTCGGCGATGACTTTTTCGGGACCCGCTTTCGGCAGCTTGTCGATGCACCGCAAGACGCCGGCGGACTTGTCGGCCAGTCCCAGCTTCTGCAACAGGCCGTTGAGCACAAGCCGGTTGTTGACTCGAATCGTGAATTTCGAGAAGCCGAGCCGCTCGAAGAGATCGTGAATTACGAGCAGCGTTTCGATGTCGGAGGCATTGGATGTTGTGCCGATCGTGTCGAAATCGCACTGCATGAATTCGCGATAGCGCCCCTTTTGAGTGTTCTCACCACGCCAGACAGTGCCGATGTGGTACCGTTTGAACGGCGTGCCGATCTCGTGAATGTGCTGAGCGGCGAAGCGAGCCAGCGGGACGGTCAGATCGAATCGCAGGGCGACGTCGCGGCCGCCGTTATCGAGGAAGCGAAACAACTGCTTGTCCGATTCGTCACCCCCTTTGCCGAGCAGAATCTCCGCGTGCTCGAGCGCCGGCGTGTCGATCGGCGAAAAGCCGTAACTTCGATAGACCTGCCGCGCCGTGTCGATCAACTTCTCACGAGCAATCATCGCGCTTGGCAGATAGTCGCGGAAACCTTTGAGCGTCGTCGGCTTGATGATCGGGTGAGACATGTGCGGATTTTTGATTTTCGATTGGTATCGGCCCAAGTTGTCAGGCCGACTCGGTGACGGTGCTCAGGATCGGCAGGCTCAACTTCTTTGTCCGGCCGGTGAACTTGGCTCGTGGAGCCTGTGGGAGGAACGCTTCGGCGAATTCGACGATCTGTTCGGAGCATTCAAAAAGCATGTCGTATTGGCCGTCGCCGTCGTACTCACAGTCGTCGGTGGTGTAGTCGCGACAGATTTGCGGACGATCCTGATAGATGCCGCAGCGATGGTCCTCCTGCAAGTGGTCGCAGTCGTTGTGGACCATCAAGTACCAAGTGTCGCCATCGACAAAAATGGAGACTCGGCCGTGGATCAGATACCAGCGAAAGTAGTCAAAGTCCTTCTGAATTTTTGGTGCTTCGATCGGCAAAGCGAAGTAGCGGCAGCACTTCGCGGTGCAGTGGTCGCAGAGGCATTCGCCGGGTTTCAGGTCGGCACGGGCAAATTTGGGCTTGGGCATGGAATTCACTTGGGCCAAGTGTCGATGAAGTCTGACGCAAAAGGTGCGGGATTCTATCGGTCGGCCGGCCCGAACGGTACGACTGGCAGCCCCTGCGTGAATCTTGCGTCCTAAAGCCAAAATCTCGTTCTTGACCCCTTCAAAAAAGCCGCCGTATTATCTCGGAAGACGTGTCGGAGACCGTCTTGCTCGCGGCCGCAGATTTCGGCAGGGACGAGGCTCGTGAATTTCGCAAGTGGTCCGTGCTGAGCCAGCCGCTCCAGAAGGAACGTACGCCATGAAAAAGTTTGGAATCTGGTTGGTCATTCTGGTCATCATGCTGGCGGCAGGCGGAATGATGTTGGCCTCGCGGCTAACGGTGGTGCGTTCCGGTTGGCAAAAGAAAACCGCTGACGGCCGCGCCAAAGCTTTAGACCTGCGGAAGAAAGCGGCCGAGGCCCAGAAGTTGGTCGACACCGCTCGCAGCGATTTGCAGCAAGCCATTCACGGTTGGGATTGGTACCGGATCTCTCCCCAGGTCACCAAGGGGGCGCGACCGGGTGTCCTCGGCGTCGCGCTGGGGACCAGTCACGGATTGCAACCGAATTCGGTAATCTTTTTGTTTCAACCGTCACCCGACGGAGCGGGCACGAGTTTCGTCGGACCGTTCAAAGTTGTCGCGGCTCAACTTCAAGAGGCTTCAGCTACGCTGATTCCAAATTGGCGACTGCGTCCGGAAGAGGAGCAGGAGAGTCAGACGTGGCGGTACGGTCCGAACTGGCGCATTCGCTCAAATGTCCCACGTCAGCACAAGACGCAGTTCTCGGAATTCGAGATGATGATCCTCACCAAGGACGAGTTGCTGGCGGCGCAGCAGCAGCACCTGCAACTTCAACAAAACGCCAAGTCCAAAGCCGAGGAGCATCTGTCGCTGCGGATGAAGGAACTGAAGGGCGATCCGGATCAGGCCAACCAGAGCCTCGACAAATTTCTACTTGAGGGCTATCACAAGGCGGTGGCAGATTTGGAAATCGCCCGCAACGCCGTACAGGCAGATGTGGACGAACTCCGGCGGCAGGTCAAACGGACGCGCGACGAGATCGAACGGCTGACGCAAGAAAACGTACAGTCGGCCGAGAGGGCTTCGAGCGACGTTCCGAAGGCGGCCGCCAGTCCGAAGACCACCAGCCAGAAATAGAGTGGCAGTCATTTCGATTGCGCTCGGTGTGATTCCTCACGGTGCGTGACATGGGTTTCGAAGATCGCGACTATTATCGAGACCCCGAATGGCAGACGGATCGCGGTGATCATTCCGCAATTCGCTGGTTGATCGTGCTCTGCATCGGAGTGTTCGTTGGCCAGTTGATCGACGCTCGTGTGACAGATTGGTTGGCACTGACAACCGGCGACACGATTCCGAAGTGGCAAGTTTGGCGTTTGCTGACGTACGCCTTTTGCCACGACACGCGGAGCGTGTTGCATCTGTTGTTCAACATGATCTGCCTGTGGTTCTTTGGACGTACGTTGCAGGGGCGTCTGGGGAATCGCGAGTTCATTGCCTTCTACTTGCTGGCCGCAGTTGTCGCGGGACTGAGTTACCTCGGCTTGCACGCCGGGCTGTTACGAGATCATTCGTTGGCCATAGGTGCTTCAGGCGCAACGATGGCGGTGATGGCCTTGTTCGCGATGTGGTATCCGCGCCAGCAAGTGTTGTTGTTTGGGTTGTTGCCAGTTGAGATTCGGTGGCTGGTGGCGGCCTATGTCGTGATCGACACGTTGCCGATCTGGGGAGCATTGCAGGGAAATCGAACCAACGACGGCGTCGCTCATGCGGCCCATTTGGGCGGGTTGCTGTTCGGATTCGCTTACCACATTTTTGACTGGCGGCTTTCCAACTGGCTGAGCGTCCGCCGTGTTCCGGCCTGGTGGCGTGATCGCGAGCGGCGAAAAGCGGTGCGGCTGTACTCACCCGAATCCGAAACCAAAGCCTCGCCGGAGGGGCACGATCTCGATGCGAAGGTCGATGAAATTCTCCGCAAGATCCACGAGTACGGCGAGACCAGCCTCTCCGATCGCGAACGCCATGTTCTTTCGGAAGCCAGCCGCCGCTATCGCGAACGCACGACGCGAACACCCTGATTCACCAACATGACGCGCGAGCGAGTGGTTGCTCGATAAAAACCACTTGCTGGGGCGTCGTGCTGGCATCGCAGGCAGAATTCAAGTCGGTCCATTCGGTCGGCGGCCACGTCCCGCTAGACTCTCCGACCGCCATGACGCACTTCTTTGTCCTTCGGTCGTTGAGAGACGTTCGCGATGAGTGATTTTGCCGTGACTTTTGGCCGTGAGGTCGGTCTTTCGGAAAAGTCGGATGGAGAGATTTTGGCGGGTTTGGCTTGGTTGCCGTCCGCATCCGACGAACTGCGGCGGTGTGCTCAGATCGGTCGCGCCGACAAGTTTTGGCGTGCATGGTCCAAGCAAATGTCGGCAGGTGCTGATTGCCGGCTCTTGCGAAAGCGAGCCGAGAATCGCAGTGGCCTTTGGCCGTGGGACGGCACTCGTCAGCATCCTGCGAAGTCGGTTTGGTCGCTGATCGAAAAGCAAGATTGGTCGCGTTTGAGCCGGTGGGCTTCTCAACAACTCACGGCGAAGGCCGCTTGGAAAGACGAACGCACCGAGTTGGAGTTGCTCGCGCTGGCAGACTGGTTGTGGAGCGGGCCACGACTCACCGCCGAGGTTGCTTGGCCGGTGTGGCGGCTGGTGTTGACGCGATCGCTGGAACTGGCGGCGTACTTGGCCGAGCCGTTGACGTGCGAACTGACTCCCGATCGCAGACTGCTTGTCACGGGTGAGTTGCCTTGGCTGCTGGGGCAGTTGTTCGCCGACATCGACGGCGTGACCGAATTCAAACAACTCGGACAACAATCGCTGCGCAATGAATTGATCGAGCTGACTGATGGCGATGGAACTCCGGCCGCGAGTTTGCTTCCGGTCTTGCCGCGCTGGCTCGCGTCGCTCACTCGCTCGGTCGACGTGGGCGCAATCGTGGGCGAGGCGTTGCTGGAAGGTGAAGCTGGATTCCGCTTCGAGGATGTCGTCACGAAATCGGTCACGTTGCTGGATCGCGATGGGAACATGCTCGGTGCTGCGAATCACGCGACCACAGGGACCGGGACTGCACCGCTCGTCCCGATGTTACTTCGCGGAGCGGAGTTGGCCGGATTGGATAAACTGTCGTTGGCGGCGGAATCGTTGCGGTTCCGATTGCACGTCGCGAGCGGTGGCTTGAAAGACAAATTCCGCAGCGAGACATTTTCGGAATCACCGGAAGAGCGGTTAATCGTCACCGACACGGACCTGCCGGCAACGCAATCGGATTGGGCATGTTGGGCCTGTCTGCGGAACTGGTGGCACGCGACCGCCAACACGGCCCTCGTGCGGCACGATGGGCCAAGCGTGAGTTTGCAGTTCAGCTTGATGGGCGTGCCGATTATCGACGGCGAATGGGGCCTGAGCGTGCGGCTCGACGGCCAGCGACTAACCTGGACCGACGGCTGGACGTGCAGTTGTTGGAGCAGTGACACCGACATGGACTACCTCGAACTGCAACGGAATATCCCGGACGGACCGATGCTGTGTCGACAAGTGATGCTGTCTCGCAAAGATCACTTCCTGATCTTGGCAGATTCGGTCGCGAAGGCCGGGCGACGTCGAATTGACCTCGAATCGACACTGCCTCTGCGACGCGGCGTGCGAACGAAATGCGACAACGCGACTCGCGAGATTCGGTTGGCAGGCTCAGACGTCAAAGTGCGATGTTACCCACTCGCGCTCCCGGACGACCGACTGCACAGTACGGTCGGTGAGTTTGATTCCGCAATGGGCGAACTGCGGTTGTCACAAGTGTCGTCGAGTGAATCGTTGTACTCGCCTATCGTGCTCGACTGGTCGCCGGAACGAGCGTCGCTCGATGCCGAATGGCGGACGCTGACGGTCACGGAAGAAGGTCGCAAGCTCTCCCCCTGGGAGGCGGCGGGGCATCGTCTGCGAGTTGGCAACCTGCACCTCGTGCTGTACCGCAGTCTGCACACCAGCGAAGACTTTCGCGCGATCCTCGGCCTCTACACCGACAAGGAATCGGTCATCGCGCAGCTCAATGACCAAGGGTATGTGCTGCCGATCGTGTCGGTGGACGCCTAATGTGGCGCACGCGGCCGGCGTGCGAGCTGACACGCGAGCCGCGTGTCGCCACATGGAGACCAGCGCGAAGCGGTGCGTCGCTTGCGGATCAACTTCGTGGCGGGCATCGTATCGCATCTCTCAGCCCACAAATCCGCGACCAGCGATGAACGACCTTCGCGACAATCCGCAGCCACCACCTTGGCCGCTTCCTGACGAAGCGGTCGAGGCCGCGTTGCGGCGAGCCTTTGCGGACGGCTCGTGGGGGAAATATCACGGCCCGAACTGTCGCGAACTGTCCGAACGGTTGTCCGAAATGCACGCCTGCGAGCACGTCGTGCTGACGTGCAGCGGAACAGCGGCCGTCGAGTTGGCGTTGCGAGGACTCCGAATTGGCCCTGGCGACGAGGTTATTCTCTCGGCCTACGACTTCGAGGGGAACTTCAAAAACGTGTTGGCCGTCGGCGCGCAGCCGGTGCTGGTCGACGTCGATTCCGTGAGCGGGCAACTTGATACCGATCAGTTGGAAACGGCTCAGTCTCCGCGGACCAAAGCGATCATTGCCTCGCATCTGCACGGCGGAGTCGTTGCGATGCCGGCGATACGTGCGTTTGCCGATCAACACGGCCTCGCAGTCATCGAAGATGCTTGTCAAATGCCCGGCGCGATCGTGCAGGGCCGAGTCGCTGGGACATGGGGTGATGTCGGCGTGCTCAGCTTCGGCGGCAGCAAACTGCTGACCGCGGGACGCGGCGGGGCGCTCGTCACTCGCGATGCGGAAATCGTTCAGCGAATTCGCGTGCATACGCAGCGTGGCAACGACACCTATCCGCTCTCCGAGTTGCAAGCGGCGGTATTGGTGCCGCAGTTGGATCGGTTAGCGGAACGAAATCAATTGCGAACCGAAAACGTGTCACGCTTGCTGGGCCTGCTGAGCGATGTCGCTGGACTGCGATGTTTCGTCGAATCCGGATCGTCAGATGACACGAAGCCGGGCTTCTACAAACTCGGCTTCTGGTTTGATTCCGTTGTGTTCGGTTGTTCGCGAGACGACTTCGCGTGCGTGATGCGTGCCGCAGGAATCGCCCTCGATCCTGGCTTCCGAGCGTTGCATCTCACGCACGCTCGCGGACGATATCGAGCGGTGAATGATCTGCCGCACGCGACTCGCGCGGATGATTCCATTCTGGTGTTGCATCACCCGGTATTGCTGGGGACGGCCGAGGATGTGCGGGCGTTTCGCGTGGCGATCAAGTAGGTTGGTCCGCCTTCGCGCGGATTGCCCAAGGATCGGACGGGCAGGAGGCCCCATCCTACTTCATCACAGCCAGAAGTATTTCTGGACGAACTCGACAACGTCGCCGAAGAGAACGTAACCGAGGCTGCGCTGGCCACAGTTGATCTTGGCACGCACCTCGGCTCCGATCCGGCGAATTGGCAGGCGTTCTTTGTCGATGTCGACGCGGACGTTGACGATCGCCTTGTCTTTTCCCGTCGACGGATTAGAGCGAGTTTCGATCAATCGCAGCTTGCCATCGAAGCGATCCTCAGGAGTCGTGGCCAGCATGAATTCCACATCGAGCGGCATCCCCTTCTGAGCCTCAACGGCGCGGAGCAGGTGGCCCATGCGATGCTCTTGAACTTCCAATTGCAGCCACCACGGCCCGGACTCGTCTTTGATTTCCAGCAGCAGTTCGCCCTGTTTGACGGGACGATTCAGCAGTTGGCGTTCGACCTCAAAGGTCGCAATCGTGCCGGCTCGCGGAGCTACGACCGTGAGGTTTTGCACGCGGCGTTCCAGAACAATCAACTGACGCCGAGCACCAAAAATTTGGATTTTTGTTTCGTCGATCTTCCCATCCAGTCGCTGCACATCAAGCTTGCTTCCCTGCTGCTCTGCCAAGTCGCGTTCACCCTGAAGGCTGTGTTGCGTCGTGAGCTTCTCGTTCAAGGTGTTTTGTGCCGCGAGACGCTGTTGCAGCAATTCGTCGTTGCGCAGCCGTAACAAAACCGTTCCGGCTTCGACCTTCTCGCCGCCTTTGACGGCGATCTCGACGATCTCGCCATTCCAGGGAGCGAAGACGTCTTTCTGTTCGACCGGCATCAAACGTCCATCCCCTTCGACGCGGTATTCCCAGGGAACGAAACACAACGCAGCGATCGCTGCGGCCACTGCGACGGTGGTGGCCAGCACCTTCAATTTGCCTCGGCCTTCCAGGAATCGGAACATTTCGCCGAGCATTTTCCACAGCGGCAATAGGAACAGCCGGTTGTGCAACAGGCTGTTGTGCATCGCCTCCGAAATATGGTCGGACAGCGATTCGACTTTCTCCTGCAGGCCGGGACGAGGCTGGCTTTCGGAGACTTGTTCGATAATCAAACCGCCAATCGGCTTCTTCTGTCGGTCGATCCGCTTCACGCCCTTTTCGTCCGCTTTGACGACGGCGTCGCTCTCGAACAACGGCCAGACAATGACCATCCGCGAACCGCTCTCCTGGATGTAGTCGGCCAGTGGGGTCGTGATTTGTGGAGGCAAGTGGTCGATCTTGCCGGTGTAAGTCAGCGGCTCGCGCATCAGGATGACTTTGTTGGCCAAGCCACACATGCGTTTGACGAGGTTGGCTCGCTGATGGACCGAGTCCTGGCCACTGATCGCCTTGATGACGGTCTTCTTGCCGTACTGCACGGCGACGCTCAATCGGTCGCAGCCGAGCAGCAAGCGGCCATCATTGGCGCCCGTCGCGGCGACCTCACCGACATCCAAACTGCGATGCAGTTGCAACAGGAATTGTTCGAATTGTTCGGTGAGCTTTTGCTTGGATTCCTGAGGCTTCGGACTGGCTTGCCGGTCGAGATAACGGCAGGCGTAGCCGCACATCTGTTCGACGAATTGCAGGAAGCCGGGGCGCGCCTGTTGCGGGGTATCGACTCGCTGAAAAATCTCGACGACGCCCAC
The DNA here is from genome assembly GCA_945906725.1 of Candidatus Kuenenia stuttgartensis. Taxonomy (GTDB): domain Bacteria; phylum Planctomycetota; class Planctomycetia; order Planctomycetales; family Planctomycetaceae; genus SXKJ01. The sequence goes on from CAMDRI010000100.1 coordinate 9,673, forward strand.
GCACTGCTTCTGCTGCTGCAACGAGGCGAGCACGATCAAATCATTGGTCGGGACTTGCACACCACTGCCGTCGTTGGGGCTGTGCGTGCAGGCTTGGCCGTTGGACATCACCTCGTCCAGCAGCTTTTGGTTGAGTACCGGAGCGTCGGCTTTCTCGAAGAAGCCGGTCGTCTTGAGGTTCACATCCGTGAAAAGATTGAGCTTGGCCGTGCCATTGCGAAGCCAAACGGCTCCGGCGCGAGCACCGACCGCGCCGACGACTCGACTCAGGAACTCGCGGAAGAACGCCTCCGGCGGCATGTTGGACCGCGAGTGCTCTTCAATTTCCCTGGCGAGCTGGATGATCTTCTCGCGGACTTGTTTGACACTGTCTGATTCGGCCGTGGACATGTGGAAACTCACGAGGGGGCTGGGCAATCAACCAAGGCACGAACGGGATTTGGCCTCCCGCCAAACCACGCTCGAACGTTGCGAAACCGGGCCGGAACGGCCTGCAAAAACACGACGCTTTCGGCACGATTTCGCGAGAGTCGGGTTGTATTGGCTGTCGCCAAACAGAGACAAGGGCAAAGGTTGAGCGTGAGAAGCTGGGCGATTTACGGCTCACTCCGACCCAGGCCGCGAAGTGCATCGCCCGTCAACCGGAAGATCGTCCAGTCGGTCAGCGGCTTGGCTCCCAAGCTTTCGTAGAAGCGGATCGATGGCTCGTTCCAGTCGAGCACCGACCATTCCATGCGGCCGCAATCCCGCTCGACAGCAATCCGTGCCACTTGAGTCAGCAACGCTTTGCCGAGTCCTCGGCCGCGAAATTTCGGACGGACGTACAAGTCTTCCAGATACATTCCCGGCTTGCCCAGAAACGTCGAGAAGTTGTGGAAAAAGAGCGCGAAGCCCACGCAGTCACCCTCAACGAGTGCGACGAACGCCTCGACGTACTGCCGCTCGCCAAACAAGGCCCGATGCAGAGCGACTTCGTCGGCGACAACTTGATCGAGCAACCGTTCGTACTCGGCCAATTCGCGGATCAATCCCAGAATCGCCGGGACGTCGGCCGGTACCGCGAATCGGATTTGAGAATCGGCGGACAAGGACATCAGGAGACCTCGGAATACAAAAACGCCGCCGCGCGAGAACTCGCGCGGCGGCGTCGCTCATGGTCCTGGAACTACGCGACTAGCCCAGGAACGCATTCGGAGGAGGCAAGCCCGGCTTGCCTCATTCGATCAAATCGCGTCCAAGTCCAAGAACTTGCTGGAGTCGAACAGCGAGAAATAGTAGTCGTGCGAAGACAGGTATCTTTGACCGTTTTCATCCTCTTGGACGTGTCCTGCGACGGACGCAGGCACGATGAAGGCGTTTGAAATCTTGATCAGCGCTTCCTTGCTCGGATCTGCCAGCGAGTCCAAATCACCGCCACCGTAGACCGTATCTTTGCCGGCTTGGCCATTGATGGTGTCGTTGCCACCCAAGCCACCCAGGCACAGATCGTTGCCGGCTCCGCCGAGGATCGAGTCATCGCCGTCACCGCCGATGAGCGTATCGTTTCCGGCACCGCCATTCAGAGTGTCGTTGCCACCCTCTTCCTCGGCATCGACTTCGTCGGGGGAATCTCCGAACATCAATTGACTTCCGGAACCACCCAGAAGCGAGTCATTACCCGAGCCGCCCAACATCGTGTCGTTGCCTGCCTGACTGTTCATGATGTCGTCTCCGGCCTCACCCAACAGGACGTCGCTGCCGGCACCACCAAAGATCTGGTCGTCGCCTTCGCCACCTTCGATGCGGTCGGCGTCGGCGTTTCCGTTCAAGAAATCAGCGCCGTCACCCCCTTCGATGCTGTCGCGGCCGGAACCACCGAGGATTAAGTCGTCATCTTCGCCGCCGGTGAGGGTGTCGTCGCCGACCCCGCCGTCGATTCGATCATCTCCTCCGTCACCGTTGATGACGTCTTTTCCACCGCCGCCGGTGATGGTGTCGTTTTCGGTTCCGCCATTGATGCTGTCATCGCCGTCGCTGCCGTTGAGGCAATCATCGCCTCCAGCACCATCCAGCGTGTCATTGCCGGCTCCACCAAGCAGTGAATCGTTATCGTCCTGCCCGGTGATCACGTCGTTTCCACTGTTGCCGTTGAGCAAGCTGGGACCAATGGCCCCCAAAATGATGTCGTCGCCAGAACCACCGGAGATGCTCGCCGAGCCGGTAAATCCACTGGCATCGATGTCGTCTGCATCAGAGCTGCCCGTCAACGAAGCAGATTCAAAATCGCCCGCTGACAACGTACGAATGACGCCTGAGGAATCCAGTTCTGCGTCGGAGAGGACAACGGTCCCTGCAACGCTGGCGACGAGCGTATCTTCACCATCACCACCGCTGAGTTCAGAGTCCGCCGTGGCACTGCCCCAAAGCTTGTCATCACCTTCGCCACCGTCGAGAGTGACACCACCCAGCGTAAACGCTTCGGCGTTGAGATTGTTGTTGTTCTCGTTGCCACGCAAATCGAGTCCTTCGACTCCCGTCAGCGTATCAGTGCCGTTACTTCCGGTGATTCGTGTGTCGGTCACCGTGGCGTTGCCGGTGACGTCTTCGAAGACCACGTCACCATCTCCACCAGCGTCGACGTCGTCATCGACGTCATTCTCGTCATCATCCAAGCCGCCGCCATTCAGTGAATCGTTCCCGAAACCACCCCGCAGCGAGTCGTTGCCCGCCAGGCCAAACAAGCGATCGCCACCCAATCCGCCATCCAGTGAATCGTCAACGGCCGAGCCGATCAGCACGTCGTTGCCATCACCACCCTCCAACGTCACACCGTTTGAAGAATCCTGAGCATTGAGCGTGTCATTCCCGCCACTTCCATTCACAACCACTTCCGAAGCGCCAGTCAAAGTCAGCACTCCGCCCCCCTCGTCGTTGGCGTCTCCATCGGTCGTGATGTCAAACGTATCCGTGTCACGCGACGACGTGATCGTGACCGAACCAAGGTCATTCTCAACGGTCAGGTTATCAGTTCCCGCGCTTCCGGTGACCAAAAGTATTCCACCGTTGTAGTCGACGGTAATCACCGCCGGGACAATTCGGCTTTCCAGTTGTTCCGACGACTGCGGTGCTGCCGGTCGCGCGACTCTGCGAGTCTTACGTGCAAGTCTGCGAGTTCGTTTCCGAAGCACGCGATCGGTGATGTCACTTAACCATTTGGTGAACAACATCAACCTTCTCCTTCAAGATGACCGGCCCGAATGCCGGCAGCGAGACTTCGAAAACACGAAAGGTTTGTTTCAACAATCGTCCGTCGCAACTTTGCGTCGCATGATCACCGCATCCGACATTGCTGAGGGATTGGGGAACAACACGAGTTCGGACCATGAGCGTTCCAACTCTTCCCGCCGCGCGAGGCGAATGCAAGACAATTTCGTCAACCACTTCCAAGTGTCTTTGATTGACAACGGGTTATTCCAGGGAATGCGGTGAAACCAACGACCACTTGGAATTTCGGCGGTCGCCGCAAATTCCGCTCAAGTCCCCGCGAGTCATTTTCAACCGCGCGAACCGAAATGATCGCGCTCACCGGACCGCCGTGACTCTTCCGAATCACCCGCGAAGTTTCACAACGACGTGCCGCGTTTCACGTCTCAGCGGGACTCCAATACGCAACAACCGCGCGTTCGGAAGTTCTGCGGTTCGGAGCAACTCTTGCCGGACGGCATCCGAATTAAAGAAGTGATAACTCGGCGCGGCGAAGCCGCAGAAACGTGGCCGTCATCGCTCCGCATGACGAGCCGATCGTTGCACACCTGCGTTTCCAACAAACTCGCAGCGGTGGGACAACTCGGCTCGTCATGCGGAGCGATGACAGCTACGGTGAATCGCAAGGCGGGCGAAAGTCCTGGTGGGAGATTCGATCATGATGATTCGTAGGAATGGTTGGATCGTGCCAGCGGTTGCGATCCTGCTGCTGGCAGCGACCTCGTTCGCGCCCGCCCAGGACGCGGTCGAGGAAGCTCAGCCTGCGAAAAAAGCCACGAGCGGAGCACCGCTCGAAGACAACCCGTTGCTCACTGAGCCGCGCACACCCCAGACGTTGATGGACGCGGTCGTGCTGATGACCGACTTGGCTCGCCCTGGACTGGCACGTCTGTATTTGGAGAAGCTGCTGGAAGCGAACCCAGACACCGAGATGTTACTCAAGCTGCGCGACAAGCACGGCGTGGCCCTGTTTCTGCGATTGTCGAACGACAAACGCTTACAGCCCGAATCCATCACGCTGCTCGATCAAGTCAACGCTGCGTTTCGCAAAGGAGCGACCGACCCAGTTCGCGTCGACAAGCTCATCGGCCAACTCAGCAAAACTGCCGCCGAACGAGAAGTTGCAATTCTGCAATTGCGAAATGCCGGCAGCTATGCAGCCGCTCGACTGGTTGCCGCGTTGAATATTTCGCGTGATCAAGTGCAACGCAACCTGCTGCTGTACACGTTGACTCGGCTGAATCGCGAAGTCGTCCCCAGTCTGCTCGGTGCGGTCGAAGGCCCCAGCCCCGATTTGCGAGCGACTGTCATCGAAGCCCTCGGCTTCCTCGGCGATCCCCAAGCCAAGACCGCGTTGTGGCACCCGGCCTTCGAGGAGTCGCAGCCGCCAGCGGTGCAACTCGCCGCGCGGCAAGCTCTCGCACGTCTGCTGTTCGGGGACGTCAAACGAGTCCCAGACGTTTCGTCATTCGGAGCCGCTGCCGAATTGGCCAAGAACGCTCGCCGCAATTTGCGGAGCGAAGGAGACTGGACGCTCAACGATGACGGCCAAGTTGATTTGTGGAATTGGGACGAACCGGCCGGCACGATTGCGATGACCCCAGTCTCGTTGGACACGGCTTCGATGCGAACTGGTCTGCGACAGGCCCGACAGGCTTTTGAACTCGCTCCAAATCGTACCGATCTGCATGCTCTGTACTGGACCGCGCTGATGGCCAACGAGCTGCACGAGTCGGGACGCGGCGGCGTCATCTCGACGCGACCCGGCTCGGCGTTTTATGTTGGCTTGCAGCTCGGACCCGACGTGATGCAAGCGGCATTGGTCGAGGCCATGAGTCTCGGCGAGCCGGTCGTCGCCCTCACGGCGTTGCAGGCCCTCGCTCAAACCGGTTCGGCCCGACTGCTGAAAGCGACCGAGGGTCGGCCGGCACCCGTGGTCGCCGCGCTCAACTACCCGGATGCGCGAGTCCAATTCGCGGCGGCTTCGACCATCCTGACTTGGGACCCGGCGACGTCGTTCCGCGGCGCATCGCGAGTGATCGAAGTTCTCGCCCGCGCGTTGACCGACACCGGCAAGCCCCACGGAGTCGCCATCGACGCCAACGAGCAGCGCGCGACTTCGATGTCGTCGGCTCTCATCGAAATGGGCTTCGAGCCGGAAACCGCTCCGACCGGGCAAGACGGCTTCAAGATCGCCGCCGAACGAGGCGACGTCGCGCTGCTGCTGATTGAAGCCAACGTCGCGCGCTGGGAACTGTCGCAGACCATCGCCAACCTGCGATCCGACGCACGGACGGCCTTCATTCCAATCGTGATCTACGGCGACGACAAGTTGCGGACCCGCATCGAACGGCTCGCCGAGTCTTATCCACGCGTCCGCTTTGTGCTAAAAATCAGCGACGCGACGGTCATGGCCAAGCAAGTCGCAGCGTTCCTGCGAACCGCGAACGCCGATGCGATCACGCAACCGCAGCGAGTCGCCACGCGTCAAGCCGCATTGACCTGGCTCGCGCAACTCGCCGACCGCAAACAGGCCAGCCTGTTCGATCTCAAGCCCGCCGAGAACGCACTGTTGACCGCCATCAACGAGGAAGAACTCGGCGAGTCCGCCTTGTTCGCGCTCGGCGCGATCGCCACGCCGTCCGCTCAAGTGAAACTCTTCGAAGTCGGCACCGCTGTTTCGCGTACTGCGCCCGTCCGCGAACGCGCACTGGCTCAACTCGCCGCACACATGCAGCGTCACGGAGTGCTGCTGACCGAATTGAAAATCGACGAATTCCGCAAAGCGGCTCGGCAAGAAACCGATCCACAATTGCAAACCGCCTTCGCCGCCACGCTCGGCAGCCTAAATCCCGAACTCGCGCGAGCCAGCGGAGTCCTGAAAGCGGTCCCCAAGTAGGTCAGCCTTTCCAGGCTAACTCGGTCAATCAGCGACGCGATCTTGCCAATTCAGGTCAGGCTGGAAAGCCTGGCCTACATTTGCTCGCAGGTCTTCATGCCCAGCAGGTCGAGGCCCGCAGCGATGACTCGTGCGGTCAGGTCGCACAACAACAGTCGACTGGTGCGGATCGCCTCATCCGGCTCCTTCAAGACCGAGCACTCTTGGTAAAAGGTGCTGAAGCTGTTGGCCGTCGCGAATAAATAATCGGTCAGAATGTTCGGCCGATTTTCTGCCAGCACGCCATCCAACGCCTCGTTGAATCGCAGCAGTTGCAGCGACAACGCTCGTTCCGACGGATGAGTGAAGACGACGCGACCGCCCCCGCTCCGCAAAGGTTCGCGATTGATCCCGCCCCGGCGAAAGATGCCGGCCACGCGCGCGTAGGCGTACTGCATGTAGGTCGCCGTGTCGCCATTGGTCGCGAGCATTTTGTCTTCGTCGTAGACGTAGTCGCTCTCACGATTGTGCCGCAGGTCGGCGTACTTGATCGCACCGATGCCGACGGTCTCGGCGACAGAGGTACGCGCGGCGTCACTCAATTCGCGGCCTTCCGGCTTGCTATCGTCATTCTCGTTGACGATCTGCCGAGCCCTCGCGACCGCCGCATCGAGCAAGCTCTCCAACCCGATCGTGTCGCCCGACCGAGTCTTGTACGGCTTGTTGTCCTTGCCGAGGATCGTACCGAAGTTGACGTGAACCAGTTCGCGATCGCCGTAGCCCCACAACTTCGCAGTCTCAAACAACAGCCGGAAGTGCTCGCTCTGCCGCGTGTCGACGACGTACAGCATCGTGTCGGCTTGCAAGTCGTTGACTCGATACCGAATCGTCGCGAGGTCGCTGCTCGCGTAGGTGAAGGCACCGTCCCGTTTGCGAATAATGAACGGGGCCGCGTTGCCGGGGATGAAAACGCAGATCGCTCCATCGCTCTCGGAAGCCAAACCTTTTGCTTGAAACTCAGCGACGACATCGGCCAACATCGGGTTGTAAAAACTCTCCCCGCAAGTCATGTCGAAGCGAATGTCGAGCCGGTCGTAGATCCCCTGAATCGCCGCGAGACACTGCGGCACGAATTGATTCCAGAGCCGTGTGTTTTCTTCGTCGCCGCCATGCAGCTTCGCGGTTTCGAACCGCGCGAGTTCCGCGATCTGCGGATGCGCGTCGGCAAGAGCTTTCAGCGGCGGTGATGACTCGACAGCTTCGATCTGCTTCTTGAGGGACGTGAGTTGTTCGCGAACGTCGCTGACGTCGGTGCGCAGTTTCTTGAGCGTCTTCTCAGCGGACTTGTCGTTCGTCGGCTTGTTGGGCTCGGCGGCGTTCAACTCACTTTGAAGTTGTGCGAGCCGATTCTCGGCCTTCGGATGCTCCGCCTTCGCCTCGTGGAACCCGGTAAGCTGGCTGACGAGTCGGTACTGCCGAGCCAATTCACCGACGGCATTTTGCTCGAATGCTGCGCGATCCAGGAAATTCTTGTAACCGAACAAGATCATCCCGAACTGTGTCCCCCAGTCGCCGATGTGATTGTCACCCAGGACGTGATGTCCCAGAAACTTGGCGACCCGATACAGGGCGTTGCCGAGCACGGTACTCCGAAGATGCCCGACGTGCATCGGCTTCGCGACGTTCGGCGCGGAGTAGTCGATCACGATCCGCTTCGGCTTCGCGACCTGCTCGATACCGAGCCGTGAGTCCACGACGTTACGATTGATCTGCTCGGTCAGCCAGTCGTCTCGCAGCCGAATGTTGATGAAGCCCGGCCCGGCAACTTCCGGCGGCTGACACAAATCAGCGATGTCGAGCTTCCCGACAATCTCCGCCGCAAGCACACGCGGATTCTCCCCACGCTGCTTGGCTAACGGCATCGCGCAGTTGGCTTGGAAGTCTCCGAAGTTTGCATCCTGAGTCGGCTTGACCATCGCCGCGAACTGCGCGGGATCGGGAGTAAATTCGGCAAGTGCATTAGCAAATCGAGCTCGAAGTTCGGCAAGAGCATTCATCAGAGAATCGGTTCCCACAAATTGGTAGTTGTTCGGCCGACAGCAGGACGCCGACTGCCGATCGCTGTGATACCATTTTCCCGAATGTTAAAACGGTATCACGGCGATCGGCCACCGGCTTACGGCGATCGGCCGGAGTCAATAATTATCACCGCGTTTGGAACGAGCGCGGCTTGCCGTCGAGTCCAATTTGGACCGTGTAGCTTTCGCCACCGGGAGCGACTGAGGCCTTCACGAACACTGCTTGGCACGACGCGGTGTCATCGACGTTGTTGGCGATGAACTCGGCCGGAGTTTGCTCGTCCGGTTTCAGCATCACGTTGCGATGCAGTTGATAGATCGCTTGCAGCGACTTGATTTGGCGGAGCGTCCCATTCGTGCTCGGTTCGCAACCTTTTGTCGGACCGTTGCACATCACGCAGACTCGCGGGTCGATCGCCAGCACCAACGCCGGATGATTGCTCGAACCAAGACCATGATGCGTGACCATGAACAGCTCGACCTTGCCGAGCGGGTTGTTCGGGGTCATCAGCTTCGTTTCGATCGCGTGCGTCAGGTCGCCGCAGCAAAGAAATGAAAACTTGCCGAACTTGGTCAGGATGCTGACGCTCGCCGCGTTATCGGACGGATCAACCTCTGGCGGCTTCAAGTCCTTTGCGAACGGATTCGGCTCACCGACGTTTGGAATGACCTCGCGGCTGGCGGTGACGATCTTCATCGACAGCGGCGTCTTGGCCGATTTCAACGGCAGCATGTCACCCGCTTTGACCGTCTTCGATTTGTTCTGCGAGGCGGCTCGGTATTCGACCATTTTCTTCGCGAAGTTCTTGTCCTCGGCCAAAGTCTCCGGGATGCCGCGATCCCAGAAGTTGTGAATCTTGATCTCCGACGCCAGCGCAGCGTGATTGCCGTAATGATCCAGATGCCAATGCGACACGGCCGCGTGATCGAGTTGATCCTGTTTGGCGACATCCCGCAGCACTTTCAAAATTCGGTCGCGATCGCGGCCGCCGTAGTCGGGATAGCCAGAGTCGATCAGTAGCGACTCGCCAGCGGGCGTGATCAGCAATGTTGCCGCTCCGCCCTCCACGTCGATGAAATAGATGTCGAGCCGCCCGTCACGCTGGTCCGCGAACGCAGATCGACTCGCACAGATCGCGCAAACGCTCAGAACACAGATCGCCAGCAGTCGTCTCATGGAATGATCCTCCACCAAAAGAGAGCACACTTCAAAAGGGTGCGGCAGGATATCAGCCCTTGGCCGCTGTTTCAGGGGACACGGCATTCGGTGCCGTGCCCGGCTGTGTTGAGCCATCGCGCTGCAGTTCCGTGGGAAGCGGCATTTTAGCGAAGCGTTCCTTCGAGAACTCGCCCAGCTCGGTGTTGAAGATCTTGACCAGAGCGTGCAGGCAACAGGCGACGATCGGGCCGACGAAAATACCCCACAGACCCATCGCCTGCATCCCGCCGAAGACACTGACAAACGCCAGCAGCGGATGCAGACTGGTGTCGTTTTGCAGGACGTAAGCTTTGATAATGTTGTCCATCGTGCCGATGACGGCGACGCCAACGACGGCCAGAAAAATCGCCGAACCCCAGCTTCCCTGATACGCCAGCCACGCGGCGAACGGTCCCCAGACCATCCAAGTGCCCGCAATGGGAATCAACGAGGCGAACGTGGCCAGCACGAACAGCAAGAAAATGCCGTGAAAGCCGGCGATGAACAGCATGATGGCTGTCGCGGCCCCTTGAGCGATCGACGACAACATCGTCGCCGACACGACCGCCTGTACGACGCGGTTAAACTCGTGAACGAGCTGCCGCTGATAATCGATCTGCACCGGGATCAGCGTTTCCGTCGCCGACAACAACGCCGAGCCATCACACAAGAAGTAGTACAGCGCGATCAAAAACATCGTCAGTTGAATGAGTCCGCCAACGACGGCTCCCACCAGGTCGAAAGTCTTGCTGGCCAGTCCCACGCTGCCGCTGGCTGCTAGCCCCAAGCTCTTCTTGGCCAGCTCTTGCAAGTACATGCCGCCGTCTTGCAAGGCATCCCAGACCTTCAGTTCCGAATCAGCGAGCATGGCGGCGTGTTCCGCTTGATACTTTTCGAATTCTGCCTTGGTCGCGCTGGGCATCGGAGGCGGATAGACGTAGTCCAACACCTTGCCGGCAATCTTTCGAACTTGAGCTTTGATGTCCTCTTCGGAGAATTCTCGCTGTTGCAAGTTTTCCATGGCTGACACGACGAACGGCTTGCCGGTCTTCGCGAGATTGCGAATCTGAATCGCCGCCGAGAACACTCCAATCACCAGCGGGACAAACAAAACCAGGCACACGCTAGCGGTCGTGGCCGCCGCGGCCCAACGGTCGCGCTGTCGAAACTTTTTCAGGAAGTAACCATTCAACGGCTGGCACCAAACCGCTGTGATCGCCGCCAGAAACAGAGGCAGCAGAAACGACGCGACAATTTGGAAGAAGGTGATTCCCAAAAAGATGATCAGAGTCGTTAAGATCGCCAGCGACACGAGGCGGGCCATGGACGTCATGGGGTGTCTTTCGGAAATGTGCCGCGGGAATGACGAGAAAGTTCGAGCATGGCCAGACGCTACATCATCTCGCTGACGGGGGCAAACCGGGTCGGAGTCTTGGCCGCCGTGACGAC
>CAMDRI010000101.1 GCA_945906725.1 Candidatus Kuenenia stuttgartensis
ATCGCAGACTACGCCGAAAAACGTAAGATCCTCGAAATCGTCTGGTTGAACTGCCGACTCATCGACGGAAGTCTCAGCCCACAAATAAGAAAGCCCTTCGACGTTGTCGTCGAAGGGCTTCTTGTCTCGGAAAGTGGAGGATAGGGGACTTGAACCCCTGACCTTCTGCATGCCATGCAGACGCTCTCCCAACTGAGCTAATCCCCCAGGGAGTTGCTGGGCCAACGGGATCGGCTGATTGAAATCAGCTTGAGAAACCGTTGCCGGTCGTGACGGTTGGCCTGCATGTCTTCGGCAGGACGATCCGCAAAACCTGACTCAAATTGCCAGAAATTCCGGTTGCCTGACGCGAGCAGAACATTAGCGGTCGGTTCGGAAAGGTGTCAAGGAGTTGTCCGTGGTTGTCACTAGGGCCCAAACGCCTTCAGTGCCAAATCCTTGATCGCTTTGAGGTCAAGCTTCCCTGTGCCGAGCAGTGGGATGAATTCAACTTCCAGAAAGCTGTCCGCGGATGGAATCCAAAGATTCGGCAGACCGCGCGTGCCCAGTTCTTTCAGGACTTCAGTAACCGACTTCGACAACTGTTTGTGGAGGACGATCAGACGCTCGCCTTTTTTCTCGTCGGGGACGGCGGTCACGGTGAGCTTAATGTCGGTGTCATCGCTGCCGGGAATTTCGATGATCTTGAGAAGTTCCTCCTCGATGCGGATGTGCGGGACCATCTCGCCACCGATCTTCGAGAATCGGCTGAGACGCCCTGTGATTCTGATGAAACCGTCGTCGTCGATCTCGGCGATGTCGCCGGTGTTGTACCAATAGTCGTTGTGAATGACGCTGGCGGTTTTCTCTGGGTGATTGAGGTAGCCTTGCATCACGTTCGGACCGCCGATCAGCAGGAGGCCGGGCTTGTTGTTGCCCAGTTCGGCGAAGGTGTCGGCATCGACGACTTTCGCGCAGACGTTGGGAACGACTCGGCCAACCGTGCCGAGTTTGGTGCCGATTTGAGTGATCCCGCGCGAACGATGATCGGGGACATTCGCAGCGGCGAGCGGCGAAAGTTCGGTGCAACCGTAGCCTTCGGTCGGAGTCACGCCGAACTTGGCGAGGAATTCTTCCGCGAGTTGTTGCGGGAGTTTCTCGGCTCCAACGATTGCCAGATCGAGCGTTGCGAATTGCTCTTTGTCGCAGCGTTTGAGGTACGACTTCAGAAACGTCGGTGTGGCGGCGACGATTGTCCCTTTGTACTTCTGCGCCAGTTCACCGACCGTGCGGGCATCCAACGGATTGAAGTGATAGACTGCTGCGCAATCGACATTCATGGGGAGCCACATCATCAGCGTGTGGCCGAAGCTGTGAAAGAACGGCAGCACACCGATGATCACGTCGGTTCGCTTGATCTGGAAGAGTTGGTCGGCCGAACTGATATTCGAGCCGATGTTGTGATGGGAGAGCATCACACCCTTCGGTTGCCCCGTGGAACCAGAAGAAAAAATGATTGTCATCAAGTCCGTTGGCTTGATACGTGTCAGGCCCAGCCAACGTTCGAGGATCCAAATCGGCACCATATAAGCGGCGATCGCGCTCAGAGCCTTGTCAGCTCCAGTGAGTTTCTCTTTCACGTCCTCGAGAAAGATGATTTGCGTTGCGGGATCAAACTCGACCGGTTTCTTTTCCAGAAATCTGCGACTGGTGATGACGTGTCGGATGCTGGACTCGGCGATGCAGTAGCGGATGTCTTGATCCGTGAGCGTGTAGTTCAGGTTGACGGAGACTCGGCCTGACACGGTGATCGCCATGTTGGCCAGCAGGCCGCCATTCGACGGCGGCAACAAAATACCGACATTCTTTTCGTCCGACTTCAGCCACAATCTTTCGAGTGCTCTCTTGATGCACAGCGTGCCGATCAGCGTTCGACTGCCGGTTAGTTCTTGGCCGGAGGAGTCGGCGACCTTTAGGCGCGAACGTGCGGTCCGGCATTTTCGCAAGAACATCCGAACGGGAATGAGTTCGTGATCGCGTCGCCGAATCGAAGCTTCGACGCCGAGCTTCTCGACCGCCATCCGCACCTCATTGACATTGTCCGGATTTTTGAGATGCGGGCCGAAGACAATCGTGACGGGATAGGGCCAACAGCGGGGTCGTTTCCACAAGAATCGACCGTCACGATGGCTGAAGATGCTGCCCCACAGTTCGTCGAGATACGTCGGGATCACCGGAGCGTTAGTACCGTCGATGATTCGCAGCAAACCGCGCTGGAACGGCTGCAATTGACCGGTGCGCGTGATACCGCCTTCCGCGAAGATGCACACCAGTTCTCCGTTTTGAATCGCTGCACGAGCGGTATTCAGTGCCGTGATGATGGCTCGAGGACCTTCGGTCGATTTGATCGGGATGACACCAAACATTCGGGTCAGCCAGCCGATGAATGGGCCAGTCACGTAGTCGGCCCAGGCGATCATACGGATCGGGCGTTCGGAGTTGAGGATCAGCAGAAAACCGTCCAACCACGAAACATGATTGGCGACGATCAGTCCGCCGCCGGTCGACGGAATGTGCTCGCTGCCGAAGACACGCACCTTGTACATCAAGCGGAACAGCAACCAGACCAAGCAGCGAACGGTTTCCTTGGGGATCAAGCGAAATACGACGACGGTGATCGGAACGGTGACGGCACCGCAACCCAGGAAAACTTGTGTGGGGGTGAGGCCGATGAACTCACGCAGTGCGTAGTACAGCCCGGACGACGCGAGAATGAATGAGAAGACGATGAAGTTGCTGGCGGCAATGTTCACGCCGATCATCTTCGGATCGCTGCGATGTTGCAGGAATGCTTCCAGCGGAATGTTGAACAATCCGGCGCTCAGGCCGAGCACCAGCAGACAAGCTCCGGCCCAGGGGATGGCTCGTTTGGCACTCGGCGTTCGGAATTCCGGATAGACCGAAAGCGACGGTTGGCCTTTCGACTTGGCCTTCTCTTGTTCCTGCGCGTGCTTTTTGCGGATGACCTCTTTCGCCGCGTCGCCGTCCGCTTTCTCCAAGCGTTCGTTGAGACGGCGGCTCGCGGTTTGTTTAATCGCATCTGGCGCCGGAGGCACGATTGGAGTGCCAACCACGAACATCAACAGCGCGCTGATCGCCATGCCCGCACTGCCGACAGTGACAATTCCCAGCTCAATTTTTCCCGCCGACCAGAGGCCTGCTAGAATGCTTCCGGCTGCGACGCCGAGTACCAGCATCGCTTGCAACGGAGTGACCTCTGTCTTGTCCAGCAGTTGCAGTTCATTCATTCCAAATTCGAGCACGCCGTTCTGAGCCAAACTCCCCAGCAACCAGAAGTAACCCATGCCCAACGCGACCAGGAACAACGGTCGATTGCGGTACAACTGGCTGAGGTTATGCCAGGTTTCGGCGACCGGATTCTTCGCCAGCTTGCGATGCGGATCGGCCGGCGGCAGCGGCTTGATCATCAGAGTGCAGAACCAGCCGATGATGGCCAGCGTCACTAAAAAGATCGCCTCGGACTTCACTTGCCCGAGCGACACCGTATCGGCCAGGTTGATCTTCGATTTGTCATCGAGAATTCCGGCGATGACCAATCCCAGCGCGGTGCCGATCACGGTCGCGAAGCCCATGACTCCGTTGCCGGACGACAATTTGTCAGGCCGCAAGACTTCCGGGAGCGCTCCGAATTTCGCAGGGCCGAACAGCGCGCACTGGCAGCCTGTCAGCGCGACCACGAAGAACAGGAAGGGAACATTTCGCATCAAGATGCCGGCGATTCCCAGCAACATCAGCGGCAGTTCCAGAAATTTCAGAAAGACAATGACCTTCTGTTTGCTGAAGCGGTCGCCGAGATAACCGGCCATCGTCACGAAGAGCAGATACGGCAGTGTGAAGCAAAACAGCCCCAACGACAGGGCTTGAGCTTCGTTGTCCCAGGTTCGTCCGCCGACGAACACGATGAACCAACGAAAGACGTTGTCGTTGATCGTCCCCAGAAACTGAGCCAGCAACACACCCAGAAAACTTCGCGAAAGCAGCCCCCCCTGATGGGGAGTTAATTGAACGTCGCGGGGCGAAGCGGATGCGGATTGGCTCATAGCGAAAGGAGATCACGGCTGCGGACAGTCAGCGTGCGAGGCTGCTGTCCCACCGGGGATATTCCGAAAATAACGGCGAGGAGCCACAACACGGAACAGCCCTCGCCACGAAGGCGGGGATACTATCGGCAGGGCAGGGGGAAGCCGAGCAAGTCGAGAGTCTCTTTTGTGGCAGTTCTTGAAACGCAGAGGATGTGCCGCCGTGCAACCCCGATCAAACTGGGTAACTGAAAATGAGAAATGAAGAACGGAAGACATCACGGCTCAGCACTTTCCTCATTCTCAGTTCCTCGTTCTCCGTTGCCCGATGACCCAGTGACTCGGTTAGTTTCGCCCCGGCAAACCTCACGGAAGGTTGACGACACTCCCCGAATCTGACACAAGCCAACATGACTCGCGCTAAGGAATTGACTGGAAACCGAACCATGTCCCCGTCCGAAATCGCTCTGCGTCTGGAATTCGCACTCGCCGTGTCTCGCGAGGCGGCGAAGTTGATCATGTCGTACTATTTGACGCCGGAATTAGTGGTCGATCTGAAGCGAGATCGCTCGCCAGTCACCGCCGCCGATCGCGGAGCCGAGGAATTGATCCGCGACCGCATCTCCAAACGCTTTCCCGACGACGGTGTCTTCGGCGAGGAGTTCGGTGAAAATCCCGGCCACAACGGAGTCCGCTGGTTGCTGGATCCTGTAGATGGGACGAAGGCATTCATTCACGGCGTCCCGTTGTTCGGAACGCTAATCGGACTCGAAGCAGACGGCGAATTGCTGGCCGGAGTCTGTCGCTTCCCGGCATTGAACGAAGTGATTTTTGGGGGCCAGCAACTCGGCGCGTGGTGGCAGATTGGCGAGGCGGCACCACGTCGCGCGCGAGTCTCGTCGGTCGATCGGCTAGAGGACGCGATGGTCTGCACGACCTCGTTCAACAACTGGCTGGTCGCCGACAAACAAGCAGCGTTCGATCGAATCAACTCGGTCGCGAGAGAAACTCGCGGCTGGAGCGACTGCTACGGTCACGCTCTTGTCATCACCGGCCGAGCCGACGTGATGATCGACCCGCTGCTCAATCCTTGGGACGCTGCCGCTTTGGTGCCAATCCTCCGCGAAGCCGGCGGCCAGTTCTTCGATTGGACCGGCACCGACACGATTCACGGCGGCAGCGGAATCTCCGTCAATGGACGATTGAAAAGTGCCGTGCTCGCTACGGTTCAGACGGCTCGCACCATCTGAGTTCGACTGTCCCACCCTACAACGTCGCAAGTCATACAGTCGAATTACAGCCAAGTGCTGATTTCCTCGAAGACGCTTTCGGTGTTCGCATCGGTGAGTAGGTCGCGGTTGGCCGGCCTCTCCGGCTAGCACGTCGTTGCCGACTCCGCCGCTGAGATTGTC
Source organism: Candidatus Kuenenia stuttgartensis (assembly GCA_945906725.1). Taxonomy (GTDB): domain Bacteria; phylum Planctomycetota; class Planctomycetia; order Planctomycetales; family Planctomycetaceae; genus SXKJ01. Next base: position 5,492 of record CAMDRI010000101.1, read on the forward strand.
GTTGCCGCTGCCGCGCCGTTCTGAACCGTGTTGACTCCGGTTGTGACTCTTCGCACCGCACTCGGACGGTACGTCTTGTTCCTCAGTTCTTGGGCCAGTTCGCTCAACCACGGATTTTGGCCCGACGCTTCGATGTCCGCGAAGGTCTGGCCATCTACGCCCGGTGCGCCACCGTTCTCACGACAACGCACATAGGCCCAGGCCAAGATGTCCTCACGCCACACCTTGTCGTAGAGCTGATAGAACCGGTCGCTGGGCGACTCTTTCGCTTTCGCACGCAGCACCCGCTGGAGCTTCTCAACCTTTTCATTCAGGAGGTCGCAGACTCATCGTCAATCTCCGGGCTGTCTCTCCTTGGGATACTTCTCTGGAAGTGAGCCCCCTGCCCTCCACCGGAGTTACCCGGCTTCAACGGTACTACGAACCTCTCCGACTTCCGCCATGACCCGGCCTGTCCCTCGCGGGAGTCCGGTTGGCCTTCCAGTCGGCCATCGCTGCGAATCTCTCGTGTTTGCGTGGTTCCCCTTGTCGCGTGCCGTCGCCATTACCCGGGTGAGACCCAGCACTCAGATCACGCTCTTTGTGGCCCCCGTGCTGGTGTTTGTGGGACTCTTCACCGGCACTGGATTGGACCTCGTCTTCAGCGAGTTTGAAGTGATCGCGCTCGCGAAGACCGTGCTGACCGTCCGCAAATTGACCTACGACGGAGAATCGCACTGGATGGAAGGGGTCATGCTGGTCGCCGTGTACGGCATCTTCGCCATTGGTTTGTTCTTTTTGTGATCGCGTCCATGTGACGTGGAAAGTTTCGGCTGGCAGCGAACGGCTTCGACGCCGCGCGGCTGGCTCAGTCCGTTTCTCGGCATCATCCGCTTCCGGCCGTTACCACATCTGGCACGACCGCCGGCACTGTACGACCAGCCGAGTCCTCTCCGCCCGCATCGGCCAGTTCGACCGACTCGGCCTCATTCCATTCACCGAATACACACGACCGCACAGCGTGCTTATCCAGCCGCAGACCGAGTTCACCATCTATCTGCCACCTGGGCGATACGACTACGGTTGATCGTGTGTCGCGACGATTTTTGCGGAGTTGGCCGACAGCACGTTGAGAATTCGGTAGAACGATGGCCCACGAATGACGACGTTTCGCAGTCTCCACCTCACGTAATCTGATCCCCGTATTTCTGGATGACGTCATGACCGCTCAACGAACTCTCATCGCCTTCCTCTGCCTATTGATGCTGCTGTTCCACGGATTCGCTTCTGCTGCCGAGCCATCGCGGCCAAATTTCTTGCTGATCCTGTGCGATGATCTTGGGTACGGCGACGTGAAGTGCCTCAACCCGGACGGAAAAATCTCAACACCGAACATGGATCGGCTGGCTCGCGAAGGGATGATCTTCACCGATGCTCACACGTCGTCGTCGGTCTGTTCGCCGACTCGCTATGGGCTGATGACCGGTCGGTACAACTGGCGGACGAAGTTGCAGAACCACGTCCTCGGTGGGCTAAGCCCTCGGTTGATCGAACCGAGGCGAATGACAATCGCGTCGATGCTCAAGCAGCAGGGTTATCACACGGCGTGCGTCGGCAAGTGGCATCTCGGCATGGATTGGGTCAAAAAGCCGGGCAAGGAAGTCAGCGCACTGAGCATTGAACCGCGTGAGCAGGTCTTCAATGTCGATTACTCGCAGCCAATCAAGAACGGACCGAACAGCGTTGGCTTCGACGAGTACTTCGGCATCAGCGCGTCGCTCGATATGGTGCCGTTCACCTACATCGAGAACGATCGCGTCAAAGTGCTGCCGACCGAGGATCGCGGCTTCGAGTTGATGTTCGGCAGAGGCAAGCCAATGACGCGGCTTGGCCCAGCGGCTCCAGGCTTCGATGACGCCGACGTGTTGCCCGATCTGACGAAGAAGACGATCGAGATCATCGACCGCCGCGCGGCCGATGCGAAAAACGGAAAACCGTTTTTCATCTACCTGCCATACGCCTCGCCACACACGCCGATTCATCCGAAAGGCGAATGGCTCGGCAAGAGCGGTCTGAATCCGTATGCCGATTTCGTCATGCAACAGGACGCTGCGATCGGGCAGTTGCTCGATACGCTGGACCGCAACGGCCTGACCGACAACACGCTGGTCATCTTCACCAGCGACAACGGTTGCTCACCGCAAGCGAAATTCGACGAACTGCTCGCGAGAGGTCACAACCCCAGCCACGTCTTTCGCGGCCACAAGGCGGACATCTATGAGGGCGGCCATCGCGTGCCGTTCCTCGTCCGCTGGCCGGGTCGCGTGCAGGCGGGAACGAAGACCGATCAGCTCACTTGCCTCGTCGATGTGACGGCGACACTCGCCGAGATCGTCGGTGCGAAGCTGCCGGACAATGCGGCGGAGGACAGCGTCAGCTTCCTGTCGACGCTACTCGGCCAAAGCGCCAAGCCCGCACGGACGACGCTCGTGAGTCACTCGATCAACGGCTCATTCGCGATCCGCGATGGTTCGTGGAAGCTGTGCCTGTGCCCCGGTTCCGGCGGCTGGAGCGTCCCGCGTCCCGGCATCAAAGACGCCGACCTACCACCAAATCAGCTCTTCGACCTCAGTACCGACATCGGCGAGCAAACCAACCTGCAAGACAAACATCCCCAGACCGTCACGCGGCTGGCGACGCTGCTCGACAAATTTGTGGCGGAGGGTCGAAGCACGCCGGGCAAGCCGCAACAGAATGCTGTCCCGGTCAAGATTCGCAAATGAATACTTTCAGAAATGTCGAGGCAAGTTGACTCTGCCGATTCAACGATCCCGCGTCATCATTGAAAAAAACTCATCCCCGCCACCCAGCGTCCGGCGTCAAACACCAGGCATAAGGCAGCCTGCAGCAGAGTGCAAAAGGTTCCGGCCGCGAAAACAAACGGCAGCAGCCACAGGTCCCACTTTCGATTGGCCCGCGCCGTTTCAGGGTCGCACGGATCGTAGAGAATCTCCACTCGGTCTCCGACACGCATGGGGCAATGATCGTAACCGGTCTCGGAAGTGACTTTGATCGACGTGCCGGTCGCGTCCGATAAATCATAAACCGGGTAGTAAAATCGACCTCCTTCGCGATCCGTTTTCTCGTGAATCTCCGTCACAGTTCCGATTGTCGACAGACAGTTCTCCAGGAATCGCCGCGTGCGACTCCAAAAGACGAAGGCGGCCATGCCCCCCGCCGCGGCCAGTACAAGATAGATCCCAGCGATGATCCACGACGCGACGTGCATTGATCCGTCTCCTGAGTTCTTGAACCACCCTGCCGATTCCTCGACAGTGTGCCGGGGTGTGCCAACCACATTTTTCGATCGCTTCAGAGTTGCTGTCCACACGTTACAGTTTCGATCGATCTGGCTGGCACCACAACCGCACGTGCCGTTTCGATGAATGGGATTCCGTAGGACTTTTCGGAGGCTGACTTCATGCAGTATCGCAATCTCGGTTCGAGCGGTTTGCTCGTATCGCCAATTTGTTTGGGGACGATGACCTTCGGTGCGCCGGTCGATGAGGCCGATTCGATCAAGCTGATTCACGCCGCGATGGATCGTGGCATCAACTTCATCGACACCGCCAATGCCTACGAAGGCTACAAACGATTCCTGGGTAGCCCCGGCGGAGTGGCGGAAGAGATCGTCGGCAAGGCACTCGTCGGTCGCCGCGACAAAGCGATTCTCGCGACCAAGGTTGCTGCGCCGGTCGGGCCTGGACCGCAGGATCGCGGTTTGTCGGCGACGCACATCCTGCGAGAAGTCGATCGCAGCTTGCAGCGGCTGAAGACCGATTACATCGATCTCTACATCTTGCACTGGCCCGATAAAGACGTGCCACTGGAGACCTCGCTAGCCGCGGTCGATCAAGCGGTGAAGGCGGGCAAGGTGAGATACCTCGGCTTGTCGAATCATTACGGCTGGCAGATTTGCGAGAGCCTCTGGCTGGCCGAACAACACGGCTGGCCGCGAGTTGTCTCGTCGCAGATTCCGCTCAGCCTGCTGCGCCGCGAGTTTCATCACGACCTCGCATTCTGTCGCAAGCACAACATCGGAGTGACTCCGTATCAGGCATTGCAGAGCGGTCTGCTGACCGGCAAGTACCGACGTGGTCAGCCGCCGCCGACCGACTCGCGAGCTGCCGAGAAACCCGATTGGATCTGGAAGCTCGAAGACCCGCTGTTCGATCGGCTGGAACGAGCGGAAGCTGTGGCGAGAGAACTCGGCGTGCCGATGTCGCAACTCGCGCTGGCCTGGACGCTGACCCAACCGGCCGTCACATCCCCGATCGTCGGAGTCAAAAGTCTTGATCAAATCGACGACGCGATCGCGGCAGCGAGTGTCAAACTCTCCCTGGACCACCTCAAACAACTCGACGCCGCTTGCCCGCCTCCGTGGACGCAGAACGATCCGGTTCGCGGGTAGCTGACGGCACTGAACGGCAAGTTGACCAGCGGCAGGCCCGTGGTCTTGGCCAACAGCGGAAATGATGCGGCTCGGTTCGCGGCGGTGTGAAGGCTGAGGTGTGTCAGGGCGTCAAGCGCTGAAGCTCGTCAGTTTCTGCGTCTGCTTGAGCGAGGCGGAGGCACTGCCTAGCCTAGGCACGCTGATCGTCTGCGAGGCGTCAGTGATACTCTGAACGATGCCGACACCGGGAACCGCCCACACGGTTTGTTTCATGGAGGCGGTGATGGTGCCTCGCGCCGTGGTCTCGTTCCCGTCATCGTCGAAGAATGTGACTTCGGCCTTGGCAGAGATGTTGGCCGTGAATTCCAACTTCATGGCGACGAATCGGCCGAGCGGCACGGTCACCTGCTCCAAACCGATGAGCTTTAAGGTGACCGTCGCGCTGCCGCTCAATTCGCCATCGACGAACTCGTCACCACCCGCCGAGAAGAAACCCGTCACCGGGGACGTTTCCTTGAAGAGTCTTCCCGGTTCCAGCAGTACGGGCGCGATCAGCGGGGCCGACGTGAAGGTGAACTGCGCATCGGCAAACTCGTTCGAGATGCTGATCCCCGTGGCATGAACACCGTTGCCGTCCGCCAAAAAGCAATTGGTGAGTGTCGGAGCGGAATCCCCCTCGTTCAGTGAACCGACTCCTGTGACACAGTAGCCTCCGGGATTCCCCGGGGCGGTTTCGGCCCACACGGAACCCGTGCCGGCCCCTTTCGATGTCAGCACGGGCAGTCCAGTGATCCGCGTGGTGACATTGATGTCTGCGTCGTACTCCCACTGCGTGCCGATCTGGTCGTAGCGTCGCAAGTCTTCCAGGCGATAGGTCGCCGTCGCTCCAGTGAACAGCGTGGCGTCCGTGAAGGTCAAGCTCCCTCCGTTGCCTTGAATCTTTGCGGTCCCTTGCACCTGGATGGCACCTGACTCGTCATCGGAGATGGGCAGGATTCGCAGCACTTCCTTGACGCGGATGCTCTTGGCGTTGCCATCCACGTTGAGCTGGCCGCGAATCTTTCCGAAGCTGAGTGTGCCGGCGTTTCCGTGAACCGTGATGGTGCCTCGCAGCTCGCCGGAGATCGTGGCCGTACCCAGCGTGGACTTGTTCGTCGGTACTCCCACTCCGCTGAGTTCCACGTCGGCACTCAAGTCCGCCGGGACACCGAGCTTCGTGTCTCCTTTGATGGTCAGAGTGCCCAACGACGGCGCGATCAGTTGTCCCGTTCCAAACGACGCCGCGACCAGCGTGCTGAGGGCGCTGTCCAGCGAAATGACGGTCCCGTCTCCAATGACGCGAGCCGTCAACTTGGTTTGCTGGCTGGCGGTGCCGTTCGCCTCGATGTCTGCGGCATTCAAAATGTCTCGAATGGTCAGCGCCCCCAGGAACCCGTCCAAGCGAACTCCTGTGCCGACGAGGTCGGAACTGCTGGCGGTCAGCGACTTCAAGCCCGAGCCCTCGACACGGCCAATGTCCACGAAACCGTTTCCGGTCTTCGCCTTCTTGACCGTCACGCTCAGCACGCTGCTGGCCGAATCCGTGTTCTGCAAAAAAATCTGATCGATCGCTCCTGTGAGGTCGCCATCGGAATCGCTCAGCACGACGGACACTTGGCCCGGTCCCGTCAGCTTGACGCTGAAGGTGTCGCCATCTTGATCGGTGAAGGAACCTTTTCCTCCCGTCAAGAATGTGAGCGAGCCTGGATCAGGAATGGGGCTGACATGCGTGAGCACTTGGCGTGGCTCCAAGGATTCCACTCCCAGCCAGGACCGCCCTGCTCGGCGTCGCCGACTCGGGCCAATGATCCGGCATCGACGCCGAATGAAAGTTGCAACGGGTTCGGTGATGCTCATCCACTGCCACTGGCCCGCGCGTTGCAGAGTCCTCGTCATCATGCGTCTCCGAATATTCCGCTGGTGGAAATGTCGTGGGCCAAGTGTGTAGTGTTCACTTCCCGAGATGTCGAGCGACGAAGCTCACTCCGGAATCGGCTCATCCAACAGCAGTGCCTTCACGAAGCGCACGGGCGGCGAGCCGAAGGAGAGCGTGCCGTCGTGGTAGCGTTTCAGCGTGAACTTGTCGGCCCAGGCTTTTTCGGCGGCGGTGCGGAGGTCGCGGTGTTCTTGGTAGCCGACGAAGTACGTCGAGAGTTGTGTCGAGGTCAGTTGTGCTCGGACCCATTTGAGGGCGGCTTCGCGTTCTTCTTGGAACGTGTCGTGGACCATCAGCTTCATCGCGTCTTCGCGGTTCATGCCATCGACGTGAATGGCCTGGTCGAGGATCGAGTTGGCGACGCCTCGCAAGTACCACTTGAGCGCGATCAGCCGCATGAGCGGGTCGCGGTCGAGGAAGCCTTCCTCAGACATGAGCTGCTCGGAGTAGACGCCCCAGCCTTCGACGAACGTGCCGGACGACAGGAGTGCTCGCAGACGGCGCGGGCTGCGGTTGGAGTGGGCGATCTGCAAAAAGTGGCCGGGCATCGCTTCGTGGATCGTCAGATCGTGGATCGAGCGGAAGTTGTACTCGCGCAGGAATGAGCCGACTTGCTTCTCGGTCCAGTCAGCCGGGATCGGCGAGACGGCGTAGTACGTCTTCTGACCGACATCGAGCGGCCCCGGTGAGTCGCAATACGCGATCGCCACGCCCCGCTGAAACTCCGGCATCAGGATGATTTCGAGCGGATCGTTCGGGATCGTCACGAGATCTCGTTTCCGAACGAACTCAGTCGTCATTTCGAGCGACTTCTTGGCGAACTCCACAATGCCGTCGCGCGGCGGGATTTCGGCATACGCCATTTCGAGTGCTGCGACGATCACGGCTTGCTGCTGTTCGGGCGACGGTTTCTCAGGAGCGTCTGTCTTCGGGTCGGCCTTCTGCATCACGCCGCGCGCGATCGAGTACATCTCGGCCCGGACACGGTGCAGTTCGAACTCGGCACGTTCGCGGATGTCGGCTCGCGAGAGTTTGCTGCCGAGCGAGAATTCCAACTTCGCGTCGAACAACTTCGGACCGATGCGGAAGTTGCCTTTGGCGTTCGGCAGCAATTCCTTCTCAAGCCACTGCTGATGTTCTTTCGCGGCGGCCGTCGCGATTTCGATGCGTTGTTTCAGGTTCTTTTCGACCGGCGGGCAATTGAGTTCCTTGATCCGCGGCTTGACCATGTCGTCGAGGATGCTGAGCAAGCCGAGGTTCTGTTTGACGGCGGTTTCCGCATGAATCGGCGGCACGCGTTTCACGTCGAGCGTGCGGCGAATCTGCTGGTACATGCCCGGTAGTTTTTCCAGACGGCTCGAGACGCGGTTCAATCGCGTCGCGGCGGGAGCGAACTCGCGAGACATCAGGCCGTACACCGCGTTGCCCGTCAGTTGCGTGTACATCACCGGATTCCAAGCCCACTCTTGCAGTTCGTCGAGGCTCCACAGCTCGCCGCGCAAGTGGTGTCGCAGGAGCTGATAATCCACCTGACTTTCGCGAGAAAGCTTTGTGGGGTCGATGCGGTCCAGTTCAGCAACGTAGTGCCGCAGCAACGCTCGCTGGTTAGACCGTGCCGATTCGCTGATCTCATCGACGAGGCCGTCGAAGCGATGATCGCCAAGCAACGTGGCCGAAATGGGCGAGAGTGCTGGCCATTGTTTGATGAATCTCGTGGCCACCTTGTCGAAATGTTGATCGGGAGTTTCCGTGCGTGTGTCCTCGGCAAGTTCGAGCGGATAGTCGGTGAGGACGGCATCGACTCCTGCCTGCAACGCGTCTTGCCAGTTGGCTCGTTCCAGCCCCGCGACCGTTGGTCCGACCAGAATGGCTCGCTTTCCGGCCTTGTGAACTTGTTCCATCTCTTCGCGCGACGGCACAAAGCGGAGGTACGCCCATTGTGAATCCTTGTCCGCAAGCGCTTTCTGCAAGTCGGCAGACGTCTGCGCGAGGCACGCCACACGCGTCGCCGGATGAGCTTCTCGCAACTTTCGTCGTACCTGCGGATCGTCGATAGCCGTGCCAATGAACACCAGCCGCATGAGGACTTGGTGGTCCACGGCCGCCTTCACGCAAGCGGCTTCCACATCCGCCACTTTCAGGTCCACCGCCACGAGCGTCGTGTCGCGGGCGTACCGTTCCACCAAGGCCATGACTTCGTCGAAGGTCGGAATCTGATCGCCCTGAAACGTCGGACTGAACTTCTTGCCGGCATCGAGTTGCTTGAGCTCCTGCAGGTTCCGCGAGGCAACCGCCCCCGAGCCGGTTGTCGTGCGATTGAGAGACTCGTCATGAATACAGACAGTCTGACCATCCTTACTGAGCCGTACATCAACCTCAAAGCCAATGCGCAGGTCCATGCACGCGCGAAAATTTGACAACGTGTTCTCCGGAGCATGCTTGAGCAGTCCGCGGTGAGCCACGACGATCGGCCCGGATTTCGCAGCAGTGGCTTTGCCGTACAGACCAACGGGAATCAGACACAACAGGCTCGCGAGTGAAAACGTAAGTCGTGAGAGCATGATCGTCCTTTGCGTTCGGTGACAGAGTTCCTTGCAGCGGCCGTGCGGCAGTCTATTCTCCTCATCGCGATGATGACACTTCGTGGCAAAGGTGCGTCGAGTTCGACACGAGACACCTCGACCACGGACCATTCGAGAGGGGCACCATGCAGGTTCTTGGACGAGATGTGTTGCGGCGTCTTGGCACAGGTGAGTCAATTGACGCGATCTGCCAATCGACTGGCTGGACTCGAACAGAATTTGACAGCCGGTGGAAGCAGGAAACGGCGAGCCGTGCTCCACACTGCGACGGGCGGGTCGTGACCGGTGTGAAGGCCGCCGTGACGATCGAACGGGATCGCTGGGGCATTCCGCACATCTTCGCCGACGGTCATCGCGACTTGTGGTTCGGCTTCGGTTACGCGATGGCTCAGGACCGGCTGTTTCAGATGGACTATTTGCGTCGCAAAGGACTTGGCCGGCTGGCCGAGATACTGGGGCCGGAAGGTGTGCCACTGGATTTGGTCGCGCGCACCGTCGGACTCAATCGCATCGCGAAGGACGAGTGGATGCGGTTGCCAACGGAGACTCGCGATTTGCAACTCGCTTTCACGGACGGCGTGAATACATGGATCAAACAGTGCGGCGAAAACGAAACGCTGCCGATTGAGTTCGACCTGCTCGACTATCGACCGGAGCCGTGGTCTCCGATCGACAGTTTGGCCATCGAGAGCGAATTCCGCTGGTATCTGACCGGCCGCTTCCCGGTGATCGTGATGCCGGAGTTGGCCAAGCGAGTACTCGGCGACGGGCCGTTGTATCGCGAGTTCTTGCTCGGCGAGGCGGACGAAGAAGCCGTGGTCCCACCGGAAGCGTATCAGCATTTGCGACAGCAACTCAGTCAGCGTCCGCTCGAAAGTGTCGGACAAGCGACCGGCGATCCCGAAGGGACCGGCAGCAACAACTGGGTCGTCGCGGGACGGCACTGCCAGGCCGGGATGCCGATGGTCGCCAGTGATCCGCACATCGCTATCGAAGCGGTCTCGTGCTGGTACGAGGCTCATCTGTGCGGCGGCGACTTCAACGTGGCCGGCATGGCCTACGTCGGCATGCCTGCGATCATGTTCGGTCGCAACGAACGAGTTGCCTGGGGCATCACCAACAACATCTGCTCGCTGCGCGATCTGTATCAGGAGCGAACCGATCCCGAACACCCGAACTGTTTCCAATTCGACGGTCGCTGGGAGCCAGCTCGCGAAGTGGTCGAGACGATTCACGTTCGCGGTACGGAAGCGATCTCACGGACGATTCGGTTTTCACGCAACGGTCCTGTGGTAGACGAGATCCTGCCACCGCCGGGGAACACGACGGGACCAGTGACGCTCAAATGGCTCGGTGCCTTTCACGGCGGCTGGCTGACAGCGCTGCTGAACATGGATCGCGCGAAGACGGTCGCCGAGTTCCGTGAGGCACTACGACCGTGGCATGTCCCGACGTTCAATCTGGTGATCGCCGATGTCACGGGGCAGATCGCCGTGCATTGCGCGGGACGGATTCCGCAACGCAAAACCGTCGAACGAGGCTATCGCGGCGGCTGGGATCCCGATCAGCAGTGGATCGGCCTGCTGCCGTTCGAGTCGATGCCTCACGCCGTCGATCCGCCGCGCGGCTGGCTGGCGTCGGCGAACAACCGCCTGGCGGGGGACGATTATCCGTTCCCGCTGTTCGGCACCTGGATCGGTGGCTATCGAGCCGTTCGCATTCGCGAGATGATCGAAGCGGGCATCGCGAAGTCCGCTCGTGGCGGAACTCGTCAGAGTTCCGACCCGAAATCTCACGATTTCGGCTACGGCGGTTTCACCGTCGATGACTTTCGAGTTATGCACCATGACACCGTGTCGCTGCGGGCCGTGGCCTGCCTTCCGCCATTGATCGCCGTGCTGACCGAAGTCACCGATCCGCAGACCCAAGCGGCCTTAAAGCACTTGAAGAATTGGGATGGTCGCGTCGAGACCGAGCTGGTCGCTCCGGCGTTGTTCAACGTCTTCTTCACGTTCTGGTCGAAGGCGGTTGCCGACGAAAGATTCGAGGGAGCGACCTCCGAGCTGCTCGCGAAGCAAGTCGAGGGAATCGCCAGCCGATTGCTTGCGGATGATCCGCACGGTTGGTTTTCAAACTCCGTCACACGCGAGCCGTGTGTCGCCAAGATTCGTCGCGTCTTCAGCGAGACGCTGGCGTTTCTGAGACTGCAATACGGCCCGGACATGTCAGCGTGGAGTTGGGGCCGGGTGCATCGGATGCCGCTCAAGCATGTGCTGTCGACTCGCGGTGACTTGGCTCAACTGCTGAACGACGGAGGCGGTCCTGTGAAGGGGGATATGATCACCGTCTGCAACACCGGCAGCGGTCCCAACTGGGTTGCGAATTCGGGAGCGGGCTACCGGCTGATCGCCGACCTCTCGACCAATTACCTGCTGGCCGTCGATTGTCAGAGCCAATCCGGGAATCCGGGCACGCCGCATTACTCCGACCAACTCGCCGCTTGGACCAACGGTGAGTATCACGTCTTGCCGCTGGGTCGCGCGGCAGTGTCCGAAATTACGATGCAACGGCTGCAATTGTCTCCGCCGGATTAGCGGAGGATGGGCACTCTTGCCGCCCCTTTCAGATGCAAACACGGACGGGCAAGAGTCCCATCCTCCACAGGCCACACCATGAACGACCAACAGATTTCCCGCCGCCACCTCGTCTCCGCTGCGGCTGGGATTGCATTCGTCAATCACGCCGTCGCTGACGAGAAGACTCCCGGCACGCAAGTCGGTGACCGGACCTCGACGATTCGCATCACCGCGCTCAAGACGTACTGGGTCGGACCGATCGTCTACGTGAAGATCGAGACGAACCACGGCATCACCGGCTGGGGCGATCTCAAGGGGGTCGATCCGCGTGTCTCGAAGCCGCTGGCCGAGTCGCTGTTTGAACTGCTCGACGGCGAGAACCCGACGCGCGTCGAGCATCTCTGGCAGAAGCTGTTTCGTGCTCACCGGAACATGCGCGGCGGAGCGTTGATGGTTCACACGTTGGCTGCCATCGACATGGCTCTGTGGGACATTACCGGCAAGTTGTGGCAGGTGCCGATCTACCGACTGCTCGGCGGGCCGACGCGCGATCGCATTCGGGTGTATCACACGCCGAAGGCTCAAAAGGTGCCGCCACACGGGATCTACGAGCACTCCGGCAATCCTTCCGACATCGACAACATGGTCAAGGCGATCAAAGCCGCTCGCGAGAAAGTCGGTCCCGATGGAGCGGTCATGTTCGACGCCCACTCAGCCGTGCCGCCGGCGACGCTGATTCAACTCGCGGCGGCGATCCAGCCTTACGACTTGCTGTTCATCGAAGAACCAGCCGTCCCCGGCAACATCGAAACCTTCAAGCGGCTCAAGCAGCATATCAACATCCCCCTGGCCACCGGCGAACGGGACCGCACGATCTGGGGGATGATCCCGTACCTGCAAGAAGGCTGCATCGACATCCTGCAGCCCGACTGCTGCCACACCGGCGGCATCAGCCAGATGAAAAAGATCGCGACGCTCGCCGAGGCGTACTTCGTTCCGATCGCACCGCATTGCACAGCGACGTTTTTGGGGATCGCGGCCAGCCTGCATGTCGTCTCGTCGATTCCGTTCTTCCTGATCCATGAGTTTTACCCGACAAATGCCGGCTTCAATGTGCCGGGAATGACTCGCATGGCGTTCGAATACGACAAAGACGGCTACATCGGCTTGCCACCTGGGCCGGGCCTCGGCGTCGAGGTCGACGAAGCCAAGCTCATCGAAGAAGCGAAGAAACCACAGACCTACAAATGGCCGGGAGCCAAACTGAAGGATGGCTCGATCGCGGACTATTGAGAATTGGTTCACCAAGAAATTGGTTGTTCGATCGAAAACACGTCTTGCGGGAATTCGTGACTCGCGCACCATCGACCTGAGCCACCGAGTTTGGCATAGTGGTGCCGCCTTCGCCGTCGTTGGAAACGCTCTCCAGGAACCGACACCGTGCGTCACGATCCGCCCGACCATTGGAAAGCGATCACCGGTCCGTCAGGCTGGTTTCACATCGGGTGTCCGCCGTCGTGGCAGGTGCAAGTCTTCGAAGGGGTCACGCACATCATGCTGCCGGAGCAAGCCGGCATCGTGTCGCTCCGCTGCATCTGGGGTGATGCGCCCGCACTGGAAGACTCGATCGAGTTCGACCGGCTGTTCCCGCGACGCCGAAAGATGCGCCGCATTCACCCGCTGGGATTGCCGCAGCTCTCCGCCGGCTGGGACGGCGAAGCGGTGCTCGATCCCCCGCAGTCCTGGTGGCGGCGCTGGTTCTCTCGCGCGAAGTGGCATCGCTGGAAAGCCTGGTCCATCGAATGGCCGAGCATGATGCTGCTGGTCACGTTCGTCGAACGCGGCGACCGACCTCACGATCCGGAAACCGATACGCTCGTCCGCATGGTGCTCAACACCTTGGATGCTCCCAACATGATCGCCGACCCGCCACAATTGTTTGCCGCCCGGGCACTCAAGTTGGCTCGCGACAAGTTCCCGCTGCTCGAATGCGAACAGACCGGCGAGTTCCAACTGCGGCTCGGTAAGTCGAACGTGAACCTGTTCAACTTTTATCGCTCGTACGTCCAGTCACCTGACCGCTTCGAAAACATCCTGCTGCCGGCCCTGACGACCGTCGTCCAAGTGCAAGAATGGGGTGAAGATCAAACCACGCCGTCGCTCGATTCTGTCCGCGATCGCATCATGCCGATGCTCTACCAAGAGAAAGTCTGGAAGCAGAACTTCCCAAACTTCGTAGGCGAACCGTGGGTCGCGAATCTGATGATCCTGTACGTCGTCGATGAGGCCCAAGCCTACTGGTACATCCGCAATGAACTGCTGGAGAAGTGGCACCTCACCGCCGAAGAGCTTCACGAACTGGCGCTCAGCAACCTCGACCGCTACTTCGACGAGCATCCCTCCGAGATGATGCTCACCGGCCAAGAGGACGGCCCCAAGCTGCTGATGCCCCACAGGCCGGACGCCTACAACACGTCCCGCTTGCTCAGCCAGTCGTTCCACGAAAAAGTGCGCGACGTGCTCGGCAATGAGTTCGCCGTCGGCCTCCCCAACCGCGACTTCTTCGTAGCGCTGAGCACCGACGCCCCCGACATGGTCAACCACATCCGCGACCGAGTCCGCGAAGACTTCTCGCAGATGGACCACCCGCTGACCGACAAGCTTTTGTTGGTCAGTCAGGATGGCGTCAGCGAGTTGCCGTGAGAAAATGGTCGTGATTCCTACACACACCAACGATCGGTGTTCAACCATTGGTCGGATTCAAAACGAGCACATGCCTCTAAACCACCATTCTCCGTTCGACATCAAACACAAACTCGCGGTAGTACATTTTCCTAGAGTCTACATGCCCGATTCTGTGGGCCGATTTGGCGTACTGCGACGTCTATCCCGTTACTTGGAAAAACTCGCTCGCGGTACTTCTGGCGAACCAATGTCGTCCGAATTCGAGACATTCACTAGCTCTGACATTTCCAAAGGAGAGGGCGTTTGCATTGCTACAACTCCTGAATGTGACAGTAGCTTGGTGGAACGCTACAGCCATTGCAGGGCGTACGCGCCATAGATCGTGACAGCGTAGTGGGTTAGGGTTGCGCGGATGAATTGAAGTTATCACAACACGTTCTGGATTTCTTTTTTTCCAGGAGGTGTGATGAAGAAGACACAATGGGATGGTGTGGTGCTGGGCGGATTGTTGGCTCAGGTGAATCAGGTTCCGGACCCGCGCGTGCGGCGGAAGCCCCGGCA
>CAMDRI010000102.1 GCA_945906725.1 Candidatus Kuenenia stuttgartensis
GCAACTGGGCGGCTACAACAACCGAGCCACCGAAACCCCACCCGGCCCCCAACCCCTCTGGATCGGCCTCCGCAGAATGACCGACTTTGCCACCGCCTGGCTCGCCTTCGGTCCGCAAGACGGATCGAGTTGTGTATAAACGACAGGCCGCGGCGGATGGCTACGTCTCATCGTCTTCGTCGTTTGAGCTCGCGAGCGTTGTCGCCGGCAACGCGGCCAACAATTCCTGGCCGCGAGCCGATAGCGCAAGCAGTTCGCGCACGCAGACGTTCATCGACTTCACAGCTTGCTGAAAATTCGTGTGCGTCGATGCCTTTAACGCATCGACTGCAAACTGTTCGGTCGCTTTGCGGAGCTTGCCGACTTTCTTATTCAGCATCCGCACGTAGCCGATGGGATCAGCCTGCCGAGTCTCCAATGCTCGCGAGATGTCGAACACTGACCGCACGATTCCCATCAGTTCCGGGTAGTCGTCGATCTCCTCGCCATGCTTGATGAAGGTCCGCACCATCCAGGCATGAGCCAGCACCTCGTCGCAGCGGTGGACGATGTCGAGCAGGTCAGTGATCGGCGAAGAGTCGGTCATCGTTCGGTGGGTCCAGGTTCTTCGAGGTCAATCACTGTCAGCGGCACCTTCATTTGAACCGTCGGTTTTGTCTCGCCGCACCCGTGACAGCCGCCTCCGCCACATCCGGCAGATTGACCTCGCCACCAAAAGAGCGTTCGACGACACAGCACCGCTAGCGCGACTGCCACGCAAACCAGAGCCACCAATGTTTGTGTGTCGAAGTTGGACATGGCAATCGTGGGGCGGGTTTTCAACCTGCCCGGCTTTTGAGTCTGTCGGAGCGGGACGGGCAGGCTGAAAACCTACCCCACGTCAGGCCAACCGGATAGCAACCTGATACGTCACCAGCGCCGCGAAGTATGCTAACAACGTCATGTAGGTAAATGTCACGAGCGGCCAGCGCCAAGAGTTGGTTTCTCGGCGGATGGTCATCAGCGTCGCGGCACATTGAGCACACAGCGAGAAAAACACCATGATCGACAACGCCACCGGCACGCCATAGACCGGCCGCCCGTCGGGCCACTTTGCTTCACGAATCGCCGACCACAATTGCTGATTGCTCTCGTCTACGTCTTGGCCGAGTCCGTAGATGATCCCCAAATTCGTCACGACCAGCTCGCGAGCCGGGAAGGACAGCAGGGTGCCGACGCCGATCTTCCAATCCCAGCCGAGCGGCTTAACGACCGGCTCAATCCAATGGCCGAGCCGTCCGAGGAAGCTCTGCTCAACCAGCGAGGCCCGCAAGTGGTTCACTTCCGCACGAGCGTCGTCGAGCGGCTTCAACTCCGCGTTGAGGTCGGCCAATCCGCCTCCCGTGGTGGAGAGTTTCTGCTGCAACTCAGCACGTTCTGATTCGGCGTTCGGAGCAAGAGTCGCCATCCGCTCGTTGAGCTTGCCGAGCGACTCTTCGAGCATGGCTCGATGCTTCAGTGGATCAGAGTTCGTGGCTTCCGCCAGTTCGACGAAGCGTTGCCTTTCGAACTCCAGCGAGTGATCTCCCGGAAAGAAACTTCCCGCCCAGACGACGATTGCCGCCGCGAAGATCAACGTCCCCGCGCGAGTCACGAAGGCCATCATGCGGTCCCATACCCGGCTGACGACGATCCACGGCGACGGCCATTTGTAGGCCGGCAACTCCATCACGAACGGCGGCGTTTCGCCATGAAAGATCGTCTTTCGCAGCACCGCTGCGACCAACGCCGCCGCCACGATCCCCAGCCCGTACATCGCGAACAGCGTCAGCCCCTGCCGAGCGCCCCGCAGTCCCAACAGCGGCGCATCCGACACGAACAGCGAAATGAACAACGTGTAAACCGGCAACCGCGCCGAACAGCTCATCAGTGGAGCGACCAGAATTGTCGACAGCCGAGCGTGCCGATCTTCGATGACTCGCGTGGCCATGATGCCTGGAATCGCACAGGCATGTGAGGTCATCAGCGGCACGAACGATTTGCCGTTGAGCCCAAAATTCGACATGACCTTGTCCATTAAAAACGCGGCACGAGCGAGATAACCGCAGTCCTCCAGCAACGCGATGAAAAAGAACAACATCCCGATCTGCGGCAGAAAGACCAGCACGCCACCAACGCCGGCGACGACACCGTCAGTCAGCAAGCTTCGCAGCGTCCCCGGTGGAATGAGCGACGCGACAAAGCCTGAGACCGCCGATTGCCCTGCTCCGCACAAATCCATCAGCGGCTGTGCCCACGAAAATATCGCTTGAAAGACCACGACCATCAGCACCGCGAAGATCAGCAGGCCGGCGAAGCGATGCGTCAACACGCGGTCCACACGGTCGCTGAGCGTTTCGGCTCGTGTGGCGGGAGTCGTCGCGACATCGGCCAACGTGTGCTTGGCCCAAGCATATCGAGCTTTCGCTTCGACGGACGGGACTCGGCAGCCGGCGTCCTTCAATCGACCACGCGATTCAATCAACGCGGTCTTCCAGCGATCGGCGACATCGCTGCCAGCCAACCATTCGGTTTCGAGATACCCGCCGACATCCAGCAGCGCGCGCTCAACGAGAAAGCTTGGCGCGTCAGAACAGCCCAGTTCCGCGAGCTTCGACGCGAGTTGATGGCACTCGGCATAAAATGCTTCGGGAAACGGACGCGGTCGCGGACCGGGTCCGTTCGGCACGGCGGCGGCAATTGCGGCTTTGAGCGCGTCTAAACCCTCTTTGCGGTGAGCGGACGTCGCCACCACTTGGACTCCGAGCTTTCGCGAGAGTGCGGGAATGTCGATCTTCGCGCCTCGTGTCGTGGCCACGTCGAACATGTTGAGGACGATCACCGTCGGCAGACCCAGATCGAGCACCTGACAGGCGAGATAAAAATTCCGTTCGAGGTTCGAGGCGTCGAGAATGCAGACGACCGCATCCACCTTGTCGACGTCCGTATGTCGCCCAAGCAGCACGTTGACCGAAACCATCTCGTCCAGCGACCGGGGAGAGAGGCTGTAAGTCCCCGGCAAATCCACGAGGTCGATCAGCTCAACGGTCCCTTTGATCCGGCCGATCTTTTTCTCGACAGTGACCCCCGGAAAGTTGCCGACCCGCGCCTGCAAGCCGGTCAGTGCGTTAAACAGAGTGCTCTTGCCGGTGTTCGGGTTGCCAATAATTGCGACGGTGAGTGGCATAGGGGAGTTCGGAATGGGGAGGGCGGAAGTCGGAATGGAAGGCAATACTCGGATTTGAGATTTCATCCGCCGCGACGGATCAAATCTGAGATCAGCACTCGGCGAGCTTCAAGGATGCGGAGGGAGAGGCGGTAGCCTCGGACTTCAAATTCCAGCGGATCGCCCAGCGGGGCGGCACCGAGCGAACGAATCAACTCGCCGTCGGTCAGCCCCATTTCCAGCAACCGCACGGCGACGGCATCGTCCCCTTGGACATCAAGGATCGTCGCGACTTGGCCATCGGGCAGTTGATCGAGCGTTTGGGGCAACGGAGAACTCCGCAATTGATTCGGCGAACGGACGGCGTCAGCTAATTACTTCAAGGGATCACCGTCAAAGCCACCAAAATCTCGGCCACGTCGTCCATTCGCAGGCTGAGCCGATGGTCCCCGACGGCCACGATGCAGGGGCGGCCCGGTTGGACCATCATGACCCGAACTTGCTCCTGAAGTCCCATCTCGGCCAGTCGGTGAACTACGTTCGGAGACCCGTCCACCTGGACCACATGACCAACTTCGCCAACCGCCATCAGTTCCAACGGGACGATGTTTTCCAAGACAAGGCTCCAGAAAGAGACGGGATTCTAGGCCCTCAACTCCCCGGAACAACCGAGTTTGGCGAGTAAAACTTCGCCAGTCGATCAGGCGAAATGCCCAGCTTGAGTCCGGCCAGCAGCAGCCAGTTTCGCAGCGTTTGCCGGACAACTCCGTGTTTCAGCCAGCGCCGTGGATCGACGTGGATTGGGCCGGGCAAGAGTTCAATACGCCAGCCTCGACGGCGAAATCCCCGCATCAAAAGCACGTCTTCCATCAGCCGGACCTCGGCAAACCCGCCGATGGTCTCGAAGGCAGACCGTCGGACGAAAATCCCTTGGTCGCCATAGGGCATCCGCAGCCAGCGAACGCGGGTAGCGTTGCCCCATTCCAGCCAGCGGAAGACTCTCCGGTCATGGTCGATCCGCTGCCGGAACGCTCCGCCGATCACTTTTTGGTCCCGCAAGGCTGCCTCGATCTGCCCGGCTGCCGAGGGTTCCAACCAGCAATCGGCGTGCAGAAACAGGAGCACGTCCCCCGTCGTCGCTTCTGCTCCGGCGTTGAGTTGCCCCCCTCGTCCACGCTCGCTGGTGACGACCGTTGCTCCGGACGACCGGGCCAAGTCACCGGTTCCATCGGTGCTTTGGCCATCAGCGACGATGACATCGATCGGATGTAATGCCATGGCACGCAGGATGTTTCGCTCAATCCTGACGGCTTCGTTCAGTGTCGGAATCACGATGGACAGCCGCATCTTGGCCTCTTCGATTTCGCCTCAGTTGCTTGAACTGAGGGTCGGCGTCCGCAACCATCCGCCCCTTCGCAGGAGTGGGTCATCGTCAAAGTCTGCGCTAGTTACCTGGTTTCTAGGGAGAGTTACGCCATGTGTCTGAATCGGAAGTCGTTGATTGTTGCCTTGACCCTTACTGTCACAGGAGTCGTCGCTACGGGAATTCAATCCGCGGAGATGTCCGCGCGGGTCGAAAAGAACTCCAAGAACCTCGATTGGCTCGTCGAGCACCCGACCATCGTGAAATTGCTGGAGTTGCACAACCAAGAGCGGACACGGGTGGGCCTGTCCCCCTCGAAATTGAACCCGGAGATGTGCCTTGCCGCCCAAAAGCACGCCGTTTGGATGGCCGAGACCGGCTGGTTCTCGCACAGCGGCCTGCCATACCGCGAGAACATTTTCATGGGAGTGACCACCCCTGAAGCCGCCACCAACGGCTGGATTTGGTCCCCGGCTCACCACGGAAATATGCTGAGCGGCAGTGAGGTTGGCTTCGGCTACATGGTGCTCAACGGCCGGTACTGCTGGTGCTCGGTGATGCAGTAGCCAACGTAGCCGTCACGCGGAGCGGTGACGGCTAGGTTGTTGGAAATGGCTCCAGTCCAACTCTAAACTGTCGCCCCTGATGCAGCCCGGCTCCTCCGGGCTGCATTTGTTTTCAAGGTTGGCGGGCGGAACGATGGCCAAGGATTTCCTCAAAGACACGCGCGACCACTACGACGTCATTGTTATCGGCAGCGGTTTGGCTGGGCTGACCTCCGCCAACATTCTGGCTCGCGCAGGCCATTCCGTGCTGCTGCTGGAGCATCACTACCAGCTTGGCGGCATGGCCACGTGGTTCAAGCGAGCCGGCGGGCACATCTTCGACATCTCGCTGCACGGGTTCCCGATCGGGATGATCAAGTCCTGCCGGAAGTATTGGACGCAGGAGATCGCCGACAGCATCGTACAGCTCAAGGGGATTCGGTTTGAGAATCCGCAGTTCTCGCTGACGACGACGTTCAACCGCGAGGACTTCACAAAGCTGCTGATCGAGAAATTTAACGTCCCCGCCGAGACCGTCCAAAAGTTCTTCGATACCGCACGGGCGATGAATCACTTCGATGCCGAGTCCAAAACGACCCGGCAACTCTTCGAGGAATTCTTTCCCGGCCGCAGCGACGTCATCCGGCTGCTGATGGAGCCGATCACCTACGCCAACGGCAGCACGCTCGAAGACCCAGCCGTGTCGTACGGCATCGTCTTTTCCAACTTCATGAGCAAAGGGGTCTTCACCTTCGAGGGGGGCACCGACAAGCTCGTGAATCAGATGAAGGACGAACTGGAAAAGAACGGCGTCGATCTCCGCATCCGCTCCCTGGTTGAGAAGATCGAAGTCGATGAACAGCACCGCGTGACCGGTGTGGTCGTCAACGGCAAGCGGATCGGTTGCCGCTGCGTCGTGTCGAACTCGAACATCAAGTCCACGATCTTGCAGCTTGTCGGCGAGCAGCATTTCGACCCCGCATTCGTTGAGGAAGCGAAGGCCGTGCGGCTCAACAATAGCAGTTGCCAAGTCTACATCGCACTCAAGCCGGGTGTCGGCTTCGATTACTGTGGCGACCTGCTGTTTCATTCCGAGCACAAGGGCTTCGACATCGAGGCCATGCTCAGCAAGAAGGTCAGCAGCCGCACGTTCTCGTTCTATTACCCGTCCACTCGACCGGGTTGCGACCGCTACGTCGTGGTCTCGTCCACGAACGCGAACTTCCGCGACTGGGCAGACCTCCCCGAAGCGGAGTACGAGGCCGCCAAGAAAGAGCTTTGCGAAACGACGCTGGATTGTCTTGATCAATATGTCCCCGGCATTCGCGACAAGGTCGAGCACTACGAAGCCTCAACCCCGCGGACCTTCGAGCATTACACCCGGCACTGGAACGGAGCCGCTTTCGGTACGAAGTGGGAAGGTCTGAAAGTCAGCAAAGAATTGCCGCAGCAGATCGCCGGGCTGTTTCACGCCGGCAGCGTCGGGATCATCATGTCCGGCTGGCTGGGAGCCGTGAATTACGGCGTGATTGTCTCGAACGACGTGGATAAGTTTCTGACGCCCGCTGCCACGGCATGATGTCCGGCCGAAAGCCGATCGCCGTCAGCCGATTGCCGTGATACCGTTTTCAGACGACAAAAAACGGTATCACGGCTTTCGGCCATCGGCTCACGGCCAACGGCTGGACAGATTAAACCGATTCGGGGTTCGTTCGGTATGGCTCGCGTCCCTTGGCGCACCGGAGACTGAACTCATGGCGAACGAAATGCAGCGGACTGACGGCCAATGGTCGCGAAGCGCGGCGACTCATCTGCTGTGGCGAACCGGATTCGGAGCCTCCGCCGACGAGATTCAGCAGGCCACGCAGGACGGCTTGGACAAGACGCTTGATCGGCTGCTCGCTCCGCCGGTGGAAACTGTGGAATTCGGGAAGGCCGATGCGTTGCTCCGGCAGGCCGCGTTCGACAGCGGCAACATCGCGGATCTGAAGACGTGGTGGCTGCACCGGATGACCGCCTCGTCCAATTCGCTGGTCGAGAAACTGACGTTGCTCTGGCACAACCATTTCGCGACCTCGAACGCGAAGGTCGATTCCGTGCCGTTGATGGCCGCTCAGAACGATCTGCTGCGGCGCGAGTCGCTCGGCAGCTTTCGGCGAGTGTTGCACGACATGGCCAAGGACGTCGCGATGCTTGTTTGGCTCGACAGCAACTCGAACCGCAAGCGGCATCCGAACGAAAACTTCGCGCGCGAGGTCATGGAACTCTTCAGTCTCGGCGTTGGCAATTATTCGGAGCACGACATTCAAGAAGCCGCGCGAGCCTTCACCGGCTGGCATGTCCGCAACGGCGAGTTCTGGTTCAACGCGATCCAACACGACACCGGCGAGAAAATCGTCTTCACCAAACGCGGCAATTTTGATGGCGGCGAGGTCGTCGAGTTGTGTCTCGAACATCCCGCCTGCCCGCGCTTTCTGGCGTTCAAGCTGCTACGACAGTTCGTCGAGCCGTCGCCATCGAAGGAGCACATCGACGCGCTGGCCGCTCGCATCCGCCAGCACAATTTCGAGTGGCGGCCAATCCTGCGTGAACTGTTCGCATCGCGGCTGTTCTTTAGCGAGCAGGCTCGGCAGTCGATCATTAAGTCGCCGGTCGAACTGTTGCTTGGCGCGGTGCGACAAATGAAGGCGAAGCCAAATCTGCAAAGCCTCGTGCGATTGTCGGCGGAACTCGGCCAGGACATCTTCGAGCCGCCAACCGTCAAAGGCTGGGACGGCGGCCGGCTGTGGATCAGTTCGACCACGTTGATTCAGCGATCCAACTTCGCGACCACGCTGCTCAAGTCGAGTCAACTCGGCTCGATCTCGTTCGCCGGCTTGCGAGTCGAGGACGATGTGAATTATTTGGTGGACTTATTGCTGGCTCGCGACGTCGGCCCGGACACCGTCGCCGAGTTGCGGCAGTTCGCCAAAATTCAAACCGGCGATGCGGAGGCTCGACTCCGCTCGCTGACTCAATTCGTGATGCAGATGCCGGAATATCAGTTGACGTGATTTGTAGGTTGGGCACTCTTGCCCGTCCTGGTCGGGCAAGAGTGCCCAACCTACGGAGAACTCCATGACCACTCGCCGTGAATTTTTGAAGCAGTGCGGAGCCGCCAGTCTCGTCACGTTGGGAGCGATGCCGCCAAGCTTTCTCGTACGGGCGGCGGCCGCGACGGAGGCCAAGAAAGACGAACGCATCCTGGTGCTCGTGCAACTGGCGGGCGGCAACGACGGCTTGAACACCGTCGTCCCGTTCGGTCGCGATGAGTACTACAAAGCGCGGCCCGGAGTCGGCATCGGCAAGGACGCGCTCTTGAAATTGAACGGCGAACTTGGCCTCCATCCGGCGATGGACGGCTTCAAAAAGCTGTTCGACGAAGGCTGGCTGAGCGTCGTGCAGGGAGTCGGCTATCCGAACCCGGATCGGTCGCACTTTCGTTCAATGGATATCTGGCAGTCGGCCAAGCCGGAGAAGGACGACGTCAGCAGCGGGTGGCTCGGCCGAGCACTCGATTCGACCGTCGAGCAGCATGTTGGCAAAGTGCCGGGGCTGGCGTTCGGGACTGACAAGCTGCCGCTGTCGCTGGTCGCGTCGAAGATCAACGTGCCGACGGTGCGCGACGTGAAGGGGTATCAGTTGCAGCTCGGTCCCGGCAACGAGTCGGCGTTGAAGGCTCACAAGCAAGCGTTGGAGCGGATCGCCAGCCAAGATGCGACCGCCGGTTCGGACCTCGATTTCTTGCGTCGCACAGCACGCACGGCGTGGTCGAGCGCAAAGAAGCTCAAGCAAATCTCGGCCAGCTACAAGCCGGCGACGGAGTATCCCGGCAACCCACTGGGGCAGAAGCTGCGCACGGTGGCGGAGATCATCAGCGGCGACATGGGCACGCGGATGTTCTATGTGAACCTCGACGGCTTCGACACGCACTCGCAGCAAGCGAATGTGCATCAGGCGTTGCTGACCGAGTTGTCGTCGGCGATTACCGCATTCGTCGGCGACCTGAAAGGCCACGGCCTCGCCGACCGAGTGCTCGTCGCGACGTTCTCCGAATTCGGCCGCCGCGTCGCCGAGAACGGCAGCCTCGGCACCGACCACGGAGCCGCCTCGCAGATGTTCGTCGTCTCGCCAAAGTGCAAAGGGGGCGTGATCGGTGCTCATCCCAGCCTGACCGACCTCGACGACGGCGACCTGAAATTCCACACCGACTTCCGCTCGGTGTACACCACGCTGCTCGACCGCTGGCTGAACATCCCCAGCGAACCCGTCTTGGGCGGCGCGTTTCGACCGGTTGAGTTCGTTTGAGGAGCTAATGTTAGGTCCGACATGGAAGAAGCTGACCGCATTCAGGATCTGGTGGCTAAAGAGCTTGGCCTAATTGAGGACTCCCGACGAGCCGCGTCTCTGCGCACACTCCTTGTCACACCACGGCGTGACGAACGTGAGTGGGACTACGGGGAGCCCGGTACGCACTATCCCTATTGGATCG
The DNA here is from genome assembly GCA_945906725.1 of Candidatus Kuenenia stuttgartensis. GTDB lineage: Bacteria > Planctomycetota > Planctomycetia > Planctomycetales > Planctomycetaceae > SXKJ01. The sequence continues at coordinate 9,624 of CAMDRI010000102.1, forward strand.
TTGCGGAAGCCTGCGATCGCAGAATCCTCTTGGTGTACTGTGAACACGGCTTCGGCCCTGCGATGCCGTGGGGCTTTCTGTTTACCAACGATCCTGACGCGGCAACATTGGGAATGGATTCTCAATGGAGTTGGTACTTGGAGGAATCGTTCGTTCGGAGCGGACTGTGGCAAGGAACGATCCAAGAAAGCGAACCGTGGAATCTGCCGCCAGATGAGAGATTCATGCGGTCAACCTGACGTGAACGCCATCGTTCGGTATTGTGATGTCAGCGGAAGAGTTTGTGAGTCTGACAACCAAAAAGGAAACGCACGATGCGATGTCGATGGGGAGTTTCGGTCTTCTCGGTTCTGTTCCTGCTGGCCACGACGGCGGCCTCCGCTGCGGACGCGATTGTCCGGTCGGAGCGGTTGCCGGAGACGACTCCGTGGGACTTGAAGCAACTCAGTGAGGTGCCGGCCTTCGAGTGGGTCGATCAAAAGAGTAGCGTGCGGTCGCTGTTCTACGCGGGCGAGCCGTATGGCGGCAAAGCGACTCGCGTCTTCGCGTACTACGCTTCTCCCGCGACGCTGTCGGAAGGCAATCCGCCGGCAGAAAAGTTTCCTGCCATCGTGTTGATTCATGGTGGAGGCGGGACAGCGTTCCGCGAATGGGCTGAGTTGTGGGCCAAGCGAGGCTACGCCGCGATCGCGATGGACTTGGCGGGGCATCGACCGAACGAGGGACAGAATGCTCATCAGCCCGCCAATCGCACGCGATTGCCGGATGGTGGGCCGAACCAAGGGGACGACGAAAAGTTCGGCAGCATCGACAAGCCGCCGACTGAGCAGTGGTCGTATCACGCCGTCGCGGCTGCGATTCGAGGACACTCACTGATTCGCAGCTTTCCTGAAGTCGATGCCCAGCGGACGGGCGTGACTGGCATCAGTTGGGGCGGCTATCTGACCTGCATCGTGGCCGGACTCGACAGCCGCTTCAAAGCGGCCGTGCCGGTCTACGGATGCGGCTTCTTGCACGACAACAGCGCGTGGTTGTCTCGCTTTGAAAAGATGTCGCCCGAACAACGCCAGCGTTGGGTGACGTTGTGGGATCCGTCCAAGTATCTGCCGGCGGTCTCGATGCCGATTCTGTTCGTCAACGGCACGAACGATTTCGCATACCCGCTCGACAGCTACATGAAGAGCTTCGACGCCGTACCGGGCACGAAGCAGTTGCGAGTCAGCGTCAACCTGCCGCACGGTCATCCGCCAGGATGGGCTCCGACGGAGATCGGTCTGTTCATCGATCACCAGTTGGGACGCGGCCCGGCCTTGCCGAAACTTTCCGATCCCAAAATCGAAAACGGCCGTGTGCAAGTCGTGGTGAAATCCGAGACCAAGCTGAAGCAAGCCGCTCTGCACTACACGACCGACGGCGACGCGATCAACAAGCGGACTTGGAAGACGACCGCCGCCACAATCGACAGCAACACGATCACTGTCGAAGTCGCACCAGCCGAGGCGACCGTGTGGTTTATCACCGTCACCGACGAACGAGACGCACTCGTCAGCAGCCGGATCATGATTCGGTGAGGCTTTAGGCGAGCGGAAGACGTCAGTCCTCCGAGTTGCAGCAGACGCAAAACCAGAGCCTCAGAGGACTGATGTCCTCCGCTCGCCGACGAAATGTGCTGCTCTACTTCAGCCAGCCATTCTGTCGCATCCAAAACAGCAGGTCTTTGCCCCACGGGTGAATCTCACCGGCGGCGGCTCCGTTCTTCCCTTCGCTCAGTCCGAAGCCGTGCGGGCCTTTTTGATAGACGTGAAAGTCGTAGGCGATGCCGTTTTTCTACAACGCGGCAACGAACCGCAGCGAGTTCGTGACCAGCACGGCTTTGTCTTCCTGCGTGCTCCAGGCAAAGCACGGCGGCGTGTTCTTCGTGACTTGCTTCTCGTTCGAGAGCAGTTCCACCAGTTTTGAATCGGGATCTTTTCCGAGCAGGTTGGTCTTCGAGCCGCCGTGAGTCACGCCGTCTTCCATGCTGATGACGGCGTAGCAGAGCACTCCGAAGTCTGGCGGCAGGTACGGAGTGATGGTCGGGATGTCGTGGTCCGCTTCGCCCAACGCGCCGAGAACCGCTCCCGCCCACAACCGAATCGGATCGGCCGCTGAAACCAAGTTAGCACCGCAGACCGCCAGTACGATCACGAAAAACACGCAACGTCGAAGAATTGTCGTTGATTGCCTTTCAAGGGGTTGGAAGAAATCGTCAGCGGCCGTAGTTTAGAGTGGCGTCAACCATTTTGATGAGCCGGCTCGCGCTAGCGTCCGGTTCGTTCACAAAACTAATGACAAACCGGTCGCTAGCGTGTGCCGGCTCTTCATTGCCTCCACCATGACCGATCCTGCCGAGAATCCACCACGTAGGCCGCGATATCGCGGCACGCATCCTCGGCAGTTTGCGGAGAAGTACAAGGAGCACGATCCCGCTCGCTTCGCCGACGATGTGGCCAAGGTGCTCGCCAGCGGCAAGACACCGGCGGGGACGCATCGGCCGATCATGGTTCGCGAGATCGTGCAGGTGCTCGCGCCGCAGCCGGGAGAATTCGCGGTTGATTGCACGCTGGGCTACGGTGGACATGCGCGCGAACTGTTAGCCGCCGTGCAGCCAGGAGGTCGGTTGCTCGCGATCGATGCCGACCCGATTGAACTGCCGAAGACCGAGGCTCGCTTGCGAGCACTCGGCTTCCCACCGGAATCGTTAATCGTGCGACGCAGTAATTTCGCGGGCGTCGCTCAGTTGATCGCCGCCGAATCACCGGAGGGAACAGATGTGCTGTTGGCCGATCTCGGCCTGTCGTCGATGCAGATCGACGATCCCACGCGAGGTTTCACATTCAAATCAGACGGGCCACTCGACATGCGGATGAATCCGTCGCGCGGCGAATCGGCTGCGGCATTGCTCGCGAGAATGGATCGGACAGAACTCGCGACGCTTCTGGAGGTGAACGCCGATGAGCCACGAGCCGCTCAGATCGCAGCGGCCATTGCGTTCGCTCAATCGCGCGGGGCATTGACGACTACACTAGGGCTTGCCGATATCGTGCGAGCGATCATCTCTCGCTTGCCACAACGCGGCAACGATCACGCCGACGATGCCGTGCGACGAGTGTTTCAGGCGTTACGAATCGCCGTGAACGACGAGTTCGGCACGCTCGACATGCTGCTCCGCAATCTGCCGTACTGCCTCAAGCCGGGCGGTCGAGCGGCGATCCTGACGTTTCACTCCGGCGAAGACCGGCGTGTGAAGCTCGCGTTCAAACAAGGACTGCGCGACGGCCTGTATTCGTCCATCGCCGACGAAGTCGTGCGAGCATCGTCCGCGGAACAACGAGCGAATCCACGCTCGTCATCCGCGAAGCTGCGGTTTGCGATTCGTTCGCTGAGTTAGCACGACGCGCAAGCGAGTGGCTGTAATCGCGGTTTCTCAAACCCCTCGCTGACGCGTCGGGCTGGTATTGAATTCAACCTCACAGAGCCTTGTGCTCAAACACAAATTCGCCCTCTTTCACATCGACGACGATCTTGCAACCTGGCGGCAGGCGGCCGGACAGCAACTCGTTGGCGAGTTGGTTTTGCAGCCGCTGCTGAATGACTCGCTTGAGTGGCCGAGCACCGTAGGCTGGGTCGTAGCCTTCCTCGCCGAGCTGATCCTTTGCGGCGTCGGTGATCTCGAAGCCGAAGCCGTTCTCGTCGAGTTGCTTCGCCAAGCGGCGGAGTTGCAGATCGACGATCTGGCGAATCTCGGCTCGGCCGAGTGGGTGGAAGACGATGAACTCATCGACGCGATTGAGGAATTCTGGCAGGAACTCACGGCGCAGAGCATCCATGACTCGACGGTTGATTTCCTTGTCCAGCCCCTCTCCCCTCAGTGCCCGCCCCTCCGCCAGTTCCATGATCGACTGGCTACCGATATTCGAGGTCATCACAACGATCGCGTTGGTGAAATCGACGGTGCGGCCGTGACCGTCGGTCAGGCGGCCGTCGTCCAGAAGTTGTAGCAGGATGTTGAAGACGTCGCGGTGTGCTTTCTCGATTTCGTCGAGCAGCAGCACGCAGTACGGATGACGCCGAACCGCTTCCGTCAGCCGACCTCCCTCTTCGTAGCCGACGTAGCCGGGAGGCGCTCCGATCAGCCGCGCGACCGAGTGTTTCTCCATGAACTCGCTCATGTCGACGCGGACCATCGCGTGCTCATCGTCAAACAGGAATTCGGCAAGTGCCTTGCACAACTCGGTTTTTCCGACGCCGGTCGGGCCGAGGAAAATGAACGAGCCGATTGGCCGATTGCGGTCTTGTAAACCTGACCGTGACCGTCGCACAGCATTTGACACAGCGACGACCGCTTCGTGCTGGTCGATCATGCGGCCGTGAATCGCGTCTTCCATCTTGAGCAGCTTATCCCGTTCGCTTTGCAACATGCGGGCGACCGGGATGCCGGTCCACAGGCTGACAACTTTGGCGATGTCTTCGTCGGTGACTTCCTCGCGGAGGAGCCGTTCGCCCTTGGCGTTGCTGGTCTCGGCCGAGCGTTGTTCGAGTTCGATCAATTCCTTCTCGGCCTTTTGCAGGTCTTGTTCGGCTTTGTATGCGGCGATGAAGTCTTCGTTGGCGTTCGTCCGCTGAGCTTGCGCGAACCCCTGCTCACGGGATGTGCGAAGCCGCTCGATTTGTTCCTTGATTGGGCGGAGACGGGACAGGACGTCCTTCTCGGCTTGCCACCGAGCCTTCAACTGATTGACCGATTCCTCGCGATCGGCGATTGCACGCCGCAGATCGTCGAGTCGCTCACGACTGTCGGGACTTTTTTCGGTCGCCAGCGCGGTCGCTTCGATCTGCATCCGCGTGAGCTGCCGCGTTGCCTCGTCAACCTCAGCCGGCATTGAGTCGATCTCCATGCGCAGCCGCGAGGCCGCTTCATCGACCAGATCAATCGCCTTGTCCGGCAGGAAGCGGTCGTTGATGTACCGATCCGAAAGCGTCGCCGCCGCGATCAGCGAATCATCGGTGATGCGGACTCCGTGATGCGACTCGTACCGTTCCTTCAGGCCGCGCAAGATCGAGATCGTGTCTTCGACGTTCGGCTCTTGAACCATGACCGGTTGGAAGCGACGTTCCAGCGCCGCGTCTTTTTCGATGTGCTTGCGGTACTCGTCGAGCGTCGTCGCGCCGACGCAGTGCAGTTCACCACGAGCCAGCGCGGGCTTCAAGAGGTTGCTCGCATCCATCGCTCCCTCGGCCGCACCGGCACCAACGACGGTGTGCAACTCGTCGATGAACAGCACGACGCGACCCTCGGCCGATTGCACTTCCTTCAGCACGGCCTTCAGCCGATCCTCGAATTCTCCGCGGTATTTCGCCCCGGCGATCAACGCCCCCATGTCGAGAGCAACAACGCGCTTGTCCTTCAAATTCTGCGGGACATCTCCCATCACAATGCGATGCGCGAGTCCCTCGACGATCGCCGTTTTGCCGACGCCCGGTTCGCCGATCAGCACCGGATTGTTCTTCCGCCGCCGCGACAACACCTGAATGACGCGGCGAATCTCCGTGTCGCGGCCGATCACTGGATCAATCTTTCCTTGCCGCGCGAGTTCGACCAAATCCTTGCCGTACTTTTCGAGAGCTTGGTATTTGTCCTCGGGCGATTGATCGGTCACTTGCTGGCTGCCGCGCACGGTTCGCAGCGCGTTCAGAATGTCTTTCTCTTCGATCGCATTCAGCGCGAGCAGTCGCTTAGCCGCGTCTTCGACCTTCGTCAGTCCCAGCAACAGGTGCTCGGTCGAGACGAACTGATCCTTCATCTGATCGGCGGCCTGCGTCGCCGCATCGAAGACCTGCCTGACTTCGCGACTGGCTCCGACCTGCACGCCACCGCCGCCCGACACTTTCGGTAGTCGATTCAATTCCGCCGCGACCATCGACTCCAACTGCGGAACCTTTACGCCGATCTTTTGCAGCAACGGCCGCACGACCCCCTGCTCTTCAACCAGCAACGCCTTGAGCAGATGCAACGGCTGCAACTGCTGGTGACCGAGACTCTCCGCCTCCGACTGCGCCTGTTGAACCGCCTCTTGCGACTTGACCGTGAGCTTGTCGAACCGAAACGCCATGATGAGCCTCCTCAGGCCGCCAATCCCGGATCGGTGCTTGAGACAATCACACCGCCGAATTGACAGCCGCCGTTGGAGAAGGCAAACGGCAGACCAGTCGCGGAAGTTTTTTGGGGCCGCGCGGTAGTTCGGACGCCTAAGTCCGACCGTAAGGCTGACCGGACGCAGGCGTCCGGTTTATTTCTTCTGCCACGTTATTTCGCTGCCGCATGTCGCTGCGATCCGGTGAAGTTCATCGGTGTTACTTCGGCACGCGATCCAACCGCCACTCGTTGTTCGGTGTGTGAGAGAGGATGAAGATCACTTTCGTTTCCGCTGGGTCGGTCAATCTCACGGAGTGCGGGAGCGATGTCCGCTGATTCAGAAAAACGGTCAATTCCGGGGACTCATCCGCGGCATCGCGTCGCGGTTGGAGGCGAAGCAGCTGCAAGTCGCCAGAAATCGAAGTGGCGTCAAGGACGTATGGCGAGTCCTCGGCGGGCGTAAAGAGAAGGCACGGGTTTTTGAAATGTTGAGCTGCGGTAAGCATCGGTGCCATCGAATAGCTTGTCGCAAAAAACTTTCGCGCGCGGCAGTTCGATCTTGGCCATGTCGGTTTACCTTCTTGAAAACAGGTACGACAGGTGACGGGCGACAGTGTTACGAATGTGTTCGTAGATCGACGGGGCGTTGGTGAGTCAAACGTCGATCGTCCCTCACCCGGCCTTCAGCCACCCTTTTCCAGGGGGGAGAGGGGACTTCGACGGTGCCCGCTATTCGACAGGGAGCCTGGGATGGTATGTTGCCGTTGATGAAAGTGAGTGACTCTTCGGGAGGAACAGTCCCATGCGACAGCGAATCGTGATCTTGGCGGCGGCGTTGGCGGTGCTCTGTTTGGGACGCTCGGCAGAAGCCGTCAAGAAAAAGAAAGATCCGAAAATCGTGGCGGCGGTCTCGAGAGCGTTGGATTACCTCGCACGCGAGCAACGGCGACAGGGCTATTGGGAGGCCAATCAAAGTCAGTACCGCGTCGCGATGACCGCACTGGCCGGCAATGCGATGTTGGCGGAAGGATCAACCACCACGCGCGGCAAGTACTCCAAGAACATTCGCCTAGCGGTCGATTACTTGCTCGACATGGCTCAGCCATCCGGCCTGATCGGTTTCAAGGACGACTACCACTACACCTACGGGCACGGCTTCTCGATGCTGTTTCTCTCGCAGGTCTTCGGCGAGGAGGAGGACTCCGAACGCCGCGCCGACTTGAAGCGAGTGCTCATCAAGGCTGTCGAATTTTCCGCGCAGGCTCAGACCGAGCGTGGCGGCTGGGGCTACGTTTCCGCGAAGGATCAGCCGAACTTCGACGAAGGCTCAACCTGTATCACTCAGGTGCAGGGGTTGCGAGCCTGCCGCAACGCCGGCATTCCGGTCCCGAAAGAGATCATCGAAAAGGCGAAGAAATATATCCAAGACTGCACAACTCCGGAGGGAGGTGTGCAGTACAGCATCCGTGGCGGAGGTGCTCGGCCGCCGATCACGGCCGCGGCTTGTGCGGCGATGTTCAACGCCGGCGAGTACGGCGAGTCGGATCACGTCAAGAAGATGCTGGAGTTCTGCAAACAGAACGTCTGGCCGGGCAAGGCGGGAAGCAATCAACTCTTCGGGCATTGGCACTACGCCCACTACTACTACGCCCAGGTCGTCTATCGGCTAGGCGACGAGGAGTGGAACAAGTACTTCGCAGACATCAGCAAAGAGATCCTCAGCAAGCAATCCGCAAACGGGGCTTGGAAGGACGGCCATGTTGGCGAGGTCTACAACACCGCGATGAATACGACGATCTTGCAGCTCGACAACGGCTTTTTACCGATTTACCAGCGTTGAAATTCACTGCGACCTGAGACCTCCGAGCTTGATTGAAGCACGCGACACTCTCGACAGGGCGGTGAATTTGCCCATGCCTTCATCGAAAAAGGCGGTCACGGTCGGGCATGAGTTCTTCCGCTTTGAGCCGAGCGGCTGCATCAGTCCTGCGAATCCGCGTTTGTCCGAAACGGACGAATGCGGCCGTATCGGCGATGCACGCTTGGTTGAAATGTCCAGATCCGGAAGTTAGCACTATCTCAGTGGCTTATTTTTGATTAGGTGACACTCGGGAGATAATGCTCACGTTCACGCTCATCCAGCGTTTTCCGCAGTCGATTGTCAAATTATTGAGCGTTCAGTTTCATTGGCAACTCATTGCTTCACAGTTTCTTCAAAAGGTCGGCGACTTTGGCCTCGAACAACGCTTGCCATTCGGGGGCAAGGATGCAGTCACTATCTTCTTGGGCTCCGCCGACGTTTAGGAGTTGCTCGGCCGTCGGGGAGTAATAGATGTAGCCGTTGGTGTAGCCGGACACGAACGTCAGCTTGTGCGGCGAGCGTTGTTTGATGCCCAGGCCAATTTGCACGGTCAGTTCGCCTGGGAACGTCACCAGCGCGAATTCTCCGATCCGCAGGCCGACCACTTCGACGTCGATCGTTCGCTTGCCTGCCTTGATGTTCTGAGCCTGGTGCATCTTGAGCAGCGCGAGATTCGTTTGCGTGCGGGTCAGTTGCTCCATTGTGTAAATGTTGGCGATGTACTGCTGCAGATTGCGTCGGTTCTCTTCGTCGAGCTTGCTCAAGTCGTCGCGTCCGAGCTGCTTCTCCAACAGGTATTTGTGCGAGTAGTACGACGGGAATTCTTCGTCGAGCTTGTACTTCACGATCAGCGGCAGAAACGTCTTGAGATTCAGGCTGGCCCCCTTCAGCGACTGAAGCTGCTTGATCTGCTCGGCTTCCAGCGAGGCGATCCGTTCGGCGAGATCGGCTCTCGGCAACGTGAGCGTCTCATTGATGACTCGCAACCGTGCATCGTCTTGGCTGGCGATCTTTCGCAACGCCTTCAACGTGCTGAGGCCCAGCATGTTCCCCAACGGCTCGGAGTTGCGCGGAGTGTTGACGTCTTTGTAGGTCACGGGATTGATGTCGCCGCCGCAGCCTTGCAGGAACAGCGCGATCGTCCCGTCGCTCAAATTATCTTCGATCACCTGTGACGCGAAGCCAGTCATGTCCGCCGTGTTCCCTTTGTTGGGAACCCCCTGAATCGGATGACACGCGAATTGATAGACGACCGCCAAAGTCCGCCCGTCGGTGCGGTCCAGACGCAGGATGCCGATATCGGGATCAATTGGACCGATCTCGGCAACTTCGGCGTCGGCCGGAAGCGAGTACGCATGTCGAACGTCCAGCTCTTTGCCGTTTTTCAGCTTGAGCCGGCGGTTCTCCGAAACGCGATCTTCGTGACCGCGACCCGCTCCGACATGCACGGGGACCATGTTCTGCGCTGCCGCCTTCACCGCTTGAACAGTCCGTTCATCGACATCCGCGCAGACGACCCCGTGGCAATGGCTGGCATTTACCAAGACATTCGTGGGCTTGATACCCAGTTCCTTCTCGATCCGCGCACGGACCTTGGGCAGATAATCGTTCTTGATGTGCCCGATCTCTCCGATCGCCACGGCGTCGACGGAGATGATCACCGCCGTCGTAGTGTCGCTCTTGATGACGAGCGCTTTGGCCCACAAACGGTCGTTCACCGGGCCGGCATCCACGTTGGTGATGTCCACCTTGGCGACTCCGGCAGAGAGCTGCACCGCCTGAGCAGCGTTCAACGAGAATGAACCGACAAGCAAAACAGCAGCCGCGAATCTCGCTCCGATCATGATCGTGACCTCATCTTCTTGTGATGCACGCGGCTCGCGTGCGACAGGATTTATTGGCATACGAGTACTCGCAATGACTCGCACGCGAGCCGCGTGCGCCACAATGACACGCTACTTGACCGGCACGATACCGAGTCACTCGCACAGCCACCACCAATTGCCCGCGCCATGCGAATGCCACACCATCACGGGGCACCACCGTTGTGCCACTGTTCTGTAAATCAAAGGTGAACCTTCAGGGCCGCATACTGACCATGTCTCGTAGCGAAAACTTTGAGTGGCGGCGTCAGCCAGTAATCTCGCACTCGAATCGCGGAGGGCAGAACTCCTGCACCTGTACTTTTGGAATTCTGATTTAGCAGGACGTCAATCGCCGCATGAATCGCAAACACAACCGCCGAGAACAAACTTCCAATGACCGACTTCTTCGCAACGCTAGTGGAACGATCTGATTTATCGCGAATCCTACGCGGCGCACGACTTCACCCGTTTGAAGCTGAACGATGACATTGACGTCTATTGCAACAGCGAATGTCACTGGATCCCAAAAGACCTTCGATCTCTCGTGGCTTGATCTCGTTTTGATAGCCCAGTAGTGCCAACTCAACAAAAAAAGGCTCTCCCAGAGGAGAGCCTTAAAAGACCCCGGCGATAACCTACTTTCACACCTTTCGGCACTATCATCGGCCCTGGCGGCTTAACTGTCGTGTTCGGAATGGGAACGAGTGTTTCCCGACCAGGTAAAGTCACCGGAGAAAATCTTAGACGCCGGTTT
>CAMDRI010000103.1 GCA_945906725.1 Candidatus Kuenenia stuttgartensis
GCCTTCAGCAGCGGAACGCCGTGGAAGCACGAAGTGTCGATCGTAGCCGCTGTAGCCGCGTTCATTTTCGCCGCTGCCGTCGGCGTCTTCTTCGGCTTCTACCCCGCGCGCCGAGCCAGCCGCCTCGATCCCATCGAAGCCCTGCGGTACGAATGACGGTCAATCGCTCCCAACGCGAGCCGCCCATTGCGGAGCGACAATTGATGGTGACGATGGCTGGCGTAGGATGGTCGCCCCCGGCCGTCCGTGTCTTCGGACGAACGGTCCGTGAACCGCAAGACAGCCGATGGCGGTCACCAGTCGCGCCCGGGCTGATGGAATGCTTCGCCGAATTTCTGATCGGCACACAAAGCGGTAGCAGGCGAATGGTCGTCCCTCGATCCTGGCTGTTGAGGACCGCCTTCGTTCGGAGTGCCGCTGGTGGTGCAGTGGGACCTGCTGCCGACGCTGCACGACCTTTACGGTAGCAAGTTCGCCAAGCCCACTAACCTCGATGGCGCTTCGCTGTGGGATGTGCTTGCTCGCGGCAACGATGGAGATGTCGAGCGGCCGGTCGAAGGACTGGTGTTCCATTATCCCTGCAATTTCGCTCCGCCCCTCAGCGTGATCCGCATCGGGGATTACAAATACATGAAGCATCTGCTCACGGGAGAAGTGAAGCTTTTCAAACTGAAAAGGGATCTCGCGGAGAAGCGCAATGTGGCCAAGGCGATGCCCGAAAAGGTGGCGGAGTTTGATCAGGCGCTCACCCGCTACCTAAGTCAGGTCGATGCTGAAGATGTCCAGGAGGTTTACAAAGCCCCTTTTTACAAGCTGAATGAATTCGAAAAGAGGGCCCGCGAGACGCACGCCAAAGAAGTCGCACGAGCCAAAGGCGACAAGGACATCATCACCAAAGCTGACGAAAAGCTGGCCATGGATTTGGAGCGGTTCAAGAAAAACCGCCAGGAGTGCCGCGAGAACAAGGAGAGGACGGATTCTGATCAACATGCGATTTTCGACTAAGACGAGGAGCCTTTGCAGACAGGCGGCGGATCTTCTTCCGGGAACCTGTTGTCTGACAGCCATACTCTGCGTTTTCCTGGTAAGCGGGTCTATCGCCAGCGAGCAACCACCGCTCACCGATTACTGCCAACGCATTGTACAGGAGAGATCCGCGCGTTCGCGGACTTCTATCGCGGGCAACACCAGGAGTTTCCGCCCGAGTGACAACGATTGATCTTCGGCGAGCGAGCACTCGACTTCGGACCCGTGCGACAACGATTTGAGCCCAATGTCATTGCCAATTCTCAGGTCAACGGCATCGTTGACGTATCGCAAGTCATTGTTGGACAATGTTGTGGAGTCGAGAGTCGTCTGGGCTTCAAACCCAAAGTGACGTCTGAAAAGACGCCAGGTGGGTTCGATTCCCATCCACTCGCGCTTTTTTCGAATCGTTCGTGGGAAGCGTCAGAAGGTTTGCAGCCGAGTCGTCGCTGAGGACCACTCGCTGGACTTTGGCACGACCGGAATAGGCACGCGATCTCGCAGTGAGGTAGCTATACTCCGGCCCGTCGGTGGGCCGTTGGGCCTTCCTTCAGGAGCGTGTCATGCGGTGGCGAATCCTGTGGTTGTCGTTGAGCCTGGGTGTGGCGTGCGGATTGATTGGCATGACCATTCGTTCGCTGGAGGCGGACGAGCCGAATGAAGCACAGAAGCCAGCCGAGAAATCTGACAATGCAGAGAAGCCGGCTGAAAAGGCGAAGGAGCCGGCCAAGCCGGCAGTGAATCCGTTGCAGGATTTGTTTCAGAAGCTGATGCCTCGACAGAATCGGCAAAAAATCGAGCAGCCGCCACGCATCAACGTCAATCCGCAAGGTGCGGGCGCGAAAGCTCAGCCGCTCGACCCGGATGCGCGGGACCAGATCGACGCGCGAGCCGCGAAGGATCGCAAACAGGCGGAGTTGCTGCGCAAGGCGAACTCGGCGGCCCATGCTCAAGACTGGCAAGCGGCGTTGGAATTGACGCAGACGCTGCTGGCTCAGGAAGAAGACTCGGTCAGCCGAGTCGACAATGGATGGATTTCGGTGCGTGAACAGGCCATGCGGTTGATGCTGACGATTCCGGACGAAGTGCTGCGCGGGTTTCGCCAGCGGATTGGAGCGGAAGCGGAGCGGCGACTGAGTGAGGCGGAACAGTCTGGCCGGATTGATCGGTTGGCTCAGGTGGCGATGCGTTTCTTGGTGCTCGAGCCGGGTCAGTTGGCCGCTCAGCAGTTGGCGGTACGGCATTTGGATCGAGGCGAGTTCGCGTTGGCGACACGCTGGTTTCGTTGGCTCGATGACGCGAAGGCGACGATCACGAAAGATCGGCACTGGCAGTTGCAGGCCGCGCTCGCAGCGAAACAAGCCGGAGACAAGGACTCGGCCGAGAAGTGGCTGAAGAAGAATGCGCCGAACATCGAAGCCGGATCGCCAAACCGTCCGCCTGTCGGCGAAGAGCAGATCGAGATGGGTGGGACGCGAGTGCGTGTCAGCGATTGGTGGACGGCGTTGCCGAATCGCGTCGTTGCGCAGACCACTCTGGCGGAATGGCCGATGTTTTTCGGAGCCCCAAATCGCGGGGCGCTCAGCCGCGGTGGCGAGCCGTTGTTGATGCCGCGTTGGCGGCAACCGCTGACCCAGATGCAACCCTTGCAGCGGCAGATTGAGATGCTCGTCGAGGACATGCACGATCATAATCGAGCGACGATTTCGGTCTGTCAGCCTCTGCTGGTCAACGGCTGTGTGGTGCTCCGGACGTTGGGAGGCGTGCAGGTCTTTGATGTCGAATCCGGGCGACCGCTGTGGTCCACGGCGGAGCGTTTCAAAGCAGAGGACTTGATCGGTTCGGGCAACGCGCAGCCGACCTTCTACACGGCCAACCGGGTGATCCGTGTGGTCAATGGAGTGCAGCAGTTGGACTCGACCAACCTCAATTGGGAACAGCATCCGTTGGCGCAGTTGTTGTTTGGCAACGGCAACTTCGGAGTGCTCAGCAGCGACGGTCGGCAGTTGTTTTCGGTCGAGGATGACACGTTTGTGATGCAGCAGTTTCAGGCGTACTGGGGCAACAACGATTTGTCCAAGCAAGACGCGCTAAGGCGGAATTGGAGCAGCAACAAGCTGGTGTCGTATGACCTGCGTAACGGCCGGCCCTTGTGGGCCATCGGCGGCATCGAATCGGCCGAGCCGTTTCAGCCGGAGTTGCCGGGAGTGTACTTCTTCGGTGCGCCTGTGGTGGACGGTCACGAGTTGTTCGTCGTCGGCGAGCGAGATGGCGAAGTCCGGTTGTTTTGTCTGCAGGCCGAATCTGGAAAGCTGTTGTGGACCCAGTTGCTGGCTACGGCGGAGACGGTGATCTCACGCGATGTGGCACGACGGCAATTCGTCGCGCAAGTCTCGATCTCGGATGGCTTGGTGATCTGCCCGACGACGGTAGGTTGGTTGGTCGCGGTCGATCGCGCATCGCGGCAATTGCGTTGGGTGCATCGGTACGCCGCACCGCAAGCCAACAATCCGCGGCGTGGTATGGTTGGGCAACCGGTCACACAGATGATGCCGTGGGGGCAGCGTTGGTTGCCGTCGGCCCCGGTGATCGTCGGCGATGCGGTCGTGTACACGCCGCAAGAATTATTCGACGAACAGCAGACTCGCACGACCAACATTTTGTGTCTCGGTTTGCACGATGGCGCGCGGCGTTGGCTGAAACCGAAGGAGAACTGGCTGGCGGTCAACGGAATCGCGGATGGCAAGGTGCTGCTGCTCGGGCAGGCCGGCGTCGGGGCGCTGTCGTTGTCGAACGGCGCACCGGCGTGGAATCTAGCGATCCCGAATCCGGATGGTGTGCCGAGTGGTCTGGGTGTGATGACCGGTGACCGTTGGCATGTGCCATTGAGCAGCGGACAGATCTGGACGATCTCGCTCAAAGATGGATCGAGAACGGGACAGCAGTGGGCGAACGATGGGACTCGGCTGGGAAATCTGGCGCTGTATCGTGGTGCCGTCATCTCGGCGCATCCGGCCGGGTTGAGTTGTTTCGAGCAGCGTGAGTCAATCTCGGAACAAATTCGGCAACGCAAGGAACGCGATCCGGCGGACACGTTGGCATTGCTGACGGAAGCCTCGATTCTGCAACTCGAACACAAATCCAGCGATGCCTGGGGTGTCTTGCAGCGCGTGAAGGCCGAGTCTGTCTCTGCGGAGTTGCGGCCACGATTTCTGGACGCATTGCGGGACGTGCTGACCGACGTGATTCAGCAGAACTCAACCGAGCGGGCGGCCGAATTGGCGACGTTCGAGAAACTGCTGACCGAGCCGGACGATCAATTGCAGGCGAAGCGGTTGCGAGTCGAGCATCTGCGGCTTAAAGGGGAGCAAGCCGCCGCGCTGGAACTGCTGCTGGAACTGTCGCGCGGTGACGGCGAGAAGGTGCTGGTCTTGAATGGGTCGCCAACAACCGCGATCCGACTGGATGCGTGGGTTGGTGGACAGCTTGCGGATTTGTGGAGTTCGCTTCCTGCCGAAAAGCGAACCGAATTGGATAGCCACATTGCCGCAGAAATTCGGAAGCTCAGTGACGCGCCGCCCGCGGCGCGTCAACGCGGACTGGAACTCTTCGCGTTTCATCCGGCGACGCGCGAGCCGCGTTGGGAACAAATCGAACTCGCGATCGCCGAACGTGATGTCTCGCGGGCGGAACTCGCGTTGCTGCGATTGGTGGAAGGGCAGGATGCCGTCGAAGCGGCTCGTGCTTGGCGGCGAGTGGTTGAGCTGTACCGGTCCCTGGACTTGAAGGACGACGCGGCGACGGCCGGTCAGCGACTGCACCGATTGGGAGACGTCGCGCTCGCCGACGGAATGACGGCGAAACAGTGGGTCGAGAAAGAGATTGACGCGGGACGACTCGCGCGGAGCACGGCGTCGCACTCGGCGGACTGGAGTTCGCTCGAATTCAAAATGCAGCGTTCAGTCGGGTATCAGGGAAACGGGGAGCAAGTGCAGGAATGCCTGTTGCCAGACGCCCGCTGGCCATTCTTCACAGCTCAGCGGTTTCAGTACCAGAGTTTGAACAGCCCCGTCTCGATGCAGCGGCTGGCGATGTCGCGGTTGGGCGAGAGTCAATTGGACTGGTCGTTACCGCTCCGCACCAAGTCGAACAGTAACCTCGGTAACGGTGCGGCGATTCGCACCGTCGGTCACCAAATGCTGGTCTATCACCGCGAGGTGTTGCACATGCTCTCGCCAGTGGATCATCGCGTCGTGTGGACCCGCCCGGTGGAATCGCGCGGCGCGACCTCCATCGATCCGGTGCAGGCCGCTCGCCGACAGATGCTGCCGATGCAAAGTAGTGTCGAGTTTCAAACTCGGCCGATGGACCCGATGGATGAAATAACTCGCAACACGCTGCTGACGCTCTGCACGCCCGAATTCGTCGGTTATCGCAGTCGCCGTGTGCTGACGGTGACCGACGCCGCGACTGGTCAGTGGCGCTGGGAGTTGCGCGAACTGCCAAATGACGCTCACGTGCAGGCGACCAACGATTTTGTCTTCGTGGCGTCGGCATCGCGCTGGCCGAATGGCTTGTTGCTGCGTGCTCGTGATGGTCACTCCGTGCCGTTCGTTGGTACGCAACGCGATCGGTTCCAGTCGGCGAAGAGGTCGCTTGGCTCCGACTTGCTGACCGTGTCGAAAGCCGATGGGAACCTGGTGGCCCTGGAACGCTGGAATGCCGTGACTCAGCAGATTGTGTGGCGCGAGACGTTCCCGTCCACGAGTCAGTTCTCGTGGCTGGACGCGTGCACGGTGGCAACGCTTGGCGCAGACGGCAAGCTGACGACGCTGAACCTCGACACCCACGAAATACAGAGTTTGGGGACCGTCAAGCCGGCGGATTTTTCGGGACTCAATCAGCGTCGCTACTTGGTGGCCGACCACGATCGGTTGTTCCTGATCGTATCGGGGAACCAGACCAACACCTTTTACGGCGACGAGTTCGCAACGGTGTCGGTCAACGGCACGATCTTCGCCTTTGACCGTCGAGCGGGCGGTGAACTCTGGCGGCACAAAGTCGACAACCAAGTATTGATCCTGAACCACTTCGTCGCGTCTCCGGTGCTGCTGTTCTCGACGCGCCGCTTCGAGCAACGTGGACGGATCCATGTGCAGGTCCAGAAACTGCTGATGCTCGACAAGAAGACCGGCCGCAAACAATTCGAAGACGAATTCACGAACCAGTTCAGCGGCTACCGCGGCTTGAACCTCAACCTCGCCGAGCGGCAGATCGAATTGCTGACGTACAACGAACGGCTGCGGCTGATCGGCAGCGAACCGTCGAAGGACGAAAAGTAGCGTCGCGCTCGCGGTACCGTGGACTTTCCGAAATCCTGGGAACCGACTCGCGTGACGTTGCCTCTAACGGCGGTCCTGGAACTTGCCTGAAAGATTTGTGCGAACAGCGGGAATATCGATGGCCGCTCGTCGCTCGTGGATGGCCACGTCTTCCATCGCTGCTCGCTGCATGCACGAGCAGCGAGCATGTCTGGTTGCCGCTGGTCTCCAGCGAACGCTTTTTCCAAACCACGTCTTTGACAAAAGGGTCATCATGCGCCGAATGCTCTGCGCGTTGTTGTTGAGTGCTGGAATCATCGGCTGCGGCGAACAGGCTGGACAGTCGAGCATGGGCAGTCTGCCCGAATCAAGACACAAACAACAGAATTACGAGTTGGCTACGGCTGCGACATCGGCTCCGGTTGCCGGAAGACAGTTCAGCGTTCCGATAGCGGGCGCAATTGCAGATTTTGGTAAAGCGGTCATTGTGGAATCGTCACCAGGCGCATCACACGCTGACTACGAAGGCTTCAACACCGAAGCGTACGACTATCAGGTTGAGAACCCGTTCGTTGCGGTCAATCAGCATCCGCTCTCGACCTTCTCGATCGACGTGGACACGGCCTCCTATGCGAACGTGCGACGGATGCTGACCAGCGGTCAGTTGCCCCCGAAGGGGGCGGTGCGAATCGAAGAGTTGCTCAACTATTTCAGCTACGACTACCCGCAGCCGGAAGAGGGCGTCTCGTTCTCGGCGAACATCGAGATTGCAGAGTGTCCGTGGAAGCCGGCACATCGGCTGGCTCGAATTGGCCTCAAGGGAAAAGAGATCGCCACCGACAAACGCCCCGTCAGTAATTTGGTGTTTTTGATCGACGTCTCCGGCTCGATGCAGAGCGAAAACAAGTTGCCGCTCGTAGTCCAAGGATTGAAGTTGCTGGTCAATCAACTGGCGGAAAACGATCGCGTGGCGATCGTGGTTTATGCCAACGCAGCTGGCACGGTGCTGGATTCCACAACCGGCGATCACAAGCCGGTGATTCTCGCCGCACTCGATCGCTTGCAAGCGGGCGGCTCCACGAACGGAGCGGGAGGGATTCGCCAAGCCTACGAGGTGGCTCAGCAGCACTTCGTCAAGGGGGGGACGAATCGAGTCATTTTGTGCAGCGACGGAGACTTCAACGTCGGCACGACTTCGCAAAGCGAATTGGTCAGCTTGATCGAAGACAAAGCCAAGAGCGGCGTCTTCCTGACGGTCCTCGGCTTCGGCCTGGGCAACTACAAAGACAGCACGATGGAAAAACTTGCCGACAAGGGGAACGGCAATTACGGCTACGTCGATTCGCTGAACGAGGCGAATAAGATCTTCGTCGAGCAAATGTCTGGCACGCTGATCACGATCGCCAAGGACGTGAAGATTCAAATCGAATTCAATCCCGCGCAGGTCGGTGCGTACCGCTTGATCGGCTACGAGAACCGCGTGCTCGCCAAAGAGGATTTCAACAACGACAAAAAAGACGCCGGAGAAATTGGAGCCGGCCACACCATCACCGCGCTGTACGAGATCGTCCCCGCCGGCCAACCGATCCCAGCCGACGGCAACGTCGATGCCCTGAAGTATCAAACTCCCGCCTCTACCAAACCGGCCGCTGCCGAATCCCCTGAACGGCTGACGCTTAAGCTTCGCTACAAAGCCCCCGATGGAGACACCAGCCAATTGGTCTCCGTCCCGTTCACCGATGCCGGGAAGAAGTTCTCACAAGCTTCTCCCGATTTCGTGTGGACCACCGCCGTCGCTCAGTTCGGCCTGTTGCTCCGCGACTCGACGCACAAAGGGAACGCCACAATGGCCTCGGTTCTCGAAATGGCTCAGTCGTCGCGCGGAGCCGACAAGGAAGGCTACCGCACTGAGTTCGTCGAACTGGTGAATGCCGCCGCTCGTCTTCTGCCGACGAATGAGATCGCTCGCAGCGAGTAGACGCGATTGAGCCGACTCAGGCCCGCAGAAGAAGTCGAGGGGCTTCGAAACGTCCTACGGCATCTCGTTCATCAGATCGTCATTGATGATGGTGACCGTCGCGGCGAGGGGGCGTTGACCAAATAGTCGTCTCCCTCGGTCGCCTGAAAAATCACGGTTTCATCAAGCTCAACGTCGGAATCAGCGGTCGGGTTGATGATCACCGTGGAGTGAATCGCCCAGGCGAATTCGTCCCGGCTGGATGACCCTGGCCGTCAGGCCGCCAAGCCCTTGCATGGCGAGTCGCCCTCCCTCGCCGAGGTTTTCGTCCATGCGTGAGCAGGGCGTGCAGGGACCGGTTCCTTCGAGCAACGCTTCGCCGATGCGGAATCGGTGGCCAATCAGCGAGGCCAATTCGATGCCACGCACAACGATGTTGCGGCGGAACAACTCCGGGCAGATGGAGTCTCGGCCAGTGGTGGCCGCGATCACGGCGAAGTGCTCCGCCTGAATCAGTGTGACTTGCCGATCACCCCCCGGTTTCTTTTTTGAGTGGTGATCGCCGTCAACCCCCGTCCCGATCGCGACGGTGACTTCGTCACGCGGTTCAATTGGTTGACGATTGCCGGGACTGGTGCCGATCCATTCGACCTGGGCGGCGGGAAGAAATTGGTGATTGTTCATTGGCTATTGATGGTTGGATGTAGAACTGACGCACGGACCGACTGTTTGGCAAAGGATCATGGCGGTCGCTTAAATACCGAATGACCACCTGGGTGGAATATGAGATTTCCAATCAAAATAGCCAATAGCCAATGACCAATGACCAATCCAATTCAATTTTTGACCGGCATGACCGTTCGCTCCGCTTGTCGGGCCGGCTCTTGGACAAAGCCAACCTGCGGCCTCGCTGACGGATTTGCGCAGGCGAATCTGGTCGTGCTGCCGAAGGCGTTGGCGTTCGATTTCCTGTTGTTCTGTCAAAGGAATCCAAAGCCGTGTCCACTGCTGGATGTGACCGAACCGGGTGATCCGACGCCGCGGCACGTCGCGCCGGATGGCGACTTGCGAACCGATCTGCCGCGCTACCGAGTTTGGCGGAACGGCGAACTTGTTGATGAGCCGACCGACATTGCTCGCTACTGGCAGGACGACTTCGTGAGTTTTGTCATAGGCTGCTCGTTCACGTTCGAGTCGGCGATGTTGCGAGCCAGCTTGCCGGTCAGGCATATCGAACTCGGAGTCAACGTACCGATGTTTCGGACGAACATCGCGTGCCGCTCGGCCGGCGCGTTTCACGGACCGCTGGTGGTCTCGATGCGTCCACTGACTCCGAGCGACGCTGTGCGAGCGGTGCAAATCACGTCGCGATACCCGTCGGTTCACGGCGCTCCGATCCACATCGGCGATCCGTCCGCGATCGGGATCGCTGACATTTCACATCCCGACTTTGGCGATGCGGTGCCCATCAACGCCGACGAGGTTCCGATCTTCTGGGCCTGCGGCGTGACGCCTCAAGCGGCGATCATGGCCGTGAAGCCGCCGCTGGTCATCACTCACAGCCCGGGTTGCATGTTCGTTACCGACGTCCGCGACGAAGAGTTAGCGGTCGGATGAGGTCAGAAGTCAGGACTTCGCGAGCCATCTGCTCGAGGTCGTCCAATGTTTTTGACGGATGTAGCGACCGAATCTGAAAGCTGTCCCACGCCAGCGAGAAGACCGAACAGGTATCACCGCCATCAAGGATCGGCTGACTTTCCCAAAAGCCTCGACACGGACCGCGTGGCGGGTCACGTCGCAATCGCGCGACGCATTCCGGGCAGATCAAACCCAGCGGGCTGGGTTGGTCTTCGGGCAAATGATGTTCGAGGCACCGCGTTGAAGCAGTGATCATCGACGGGACGTCTCCTGTCATGCTGATCGCTCCGACAAGATGAGGTCGTGAGAGGGTATCGGCTGGCGAGAGGACTCGTGTGTCGGAGATCGCGATTTCTAATGGCGACGCCAGGATTGCGGTCGATGTCGTCGGGCAATCGGAATCGTCGGCAAAGTTGAAGTGATTCGATGGGTTTTGAGACTCAATCGTCGAACTCAACGTTGAACCCGATCGCGGTGACCAATGGGCAGCCGAGGATCACCAGCCCGATGGCGACGGCCGCGATCGTCAAGACCAGCACCGTTCCCGCTGCACAATCCTTGGCCCGACGCGCGAGTTCATGATGTTCCGGCGACACGAGATCGACCACGCTCTTAACCGCCGTATTCGCGGCTTCGGCGGCGAAGACGGCTCCAATTGTCAGCAGGAGGATCGCCCAATCTAGCCGTGAAATGTTCAGCCAGAATCCAACGACGATCACCGCCAGCGCGACACCGACATGAATCTTGGTGTTGCGACCACCCTCAGACCAGTGAAGGCACATTGAAAGCTGTGACACAGCGAGAGAGTTTTCATAGCGTCTCGAAACTGGCGGTCGCGTCCGAAAGGAAAGCGGCGATGAATCTCCGCACTCTAAAAGAATCAGAGGATGAACTTGCTCAAGTCTTCGTTCTGCATGATGTCTTGCAGCTTCCTGCGGACGTAGTCGCCGTCGATGGCCAGAGATTTTTTCTTCACGTCGGGAGCTTTAAAGCTGATGTCTTCCAGTAGGCGTTCGAGGATCGTGTGCAGACGGCGTGCTCCGATATTTTGCGTGGTCTGATTGACTTGGTGAGCGATGTCGGCGATCGCATCGATGCCATCTTTCGTGAACTTGAGCTTGACGCTGTCAGCTCCCAGCAGGTCTTGATACTGCCGAGTCAACGAGGTCTTCGGCTCGGTGAGAATGCGGACGAAGTCGTCGCGGGTGAGCGGCAGCAGTTCCACGCGGATCGGGAAGCGACCTTGCAGTTCGGGCATGAGATCGGAAGGTCGCGAGCGGTGAAACGCTCCGGCCGCAATGAACAGCACTTGGTCGGTCTTCACGTAGCCGTATTTGGTTTGCACCGTCGTCCCTTCGATGATCGGCAGTAGATCGCGTTGGACTCCCTGGCGGCTGACATCCGGGCCGCGCGATTCTTCGCCGCCGCAAATCTTGTCGAGTTCGTCGATGAAGATGACACCGTGAGTTTCGGCCAGCTTCACGGCCTCCTCGTTGATCGCATCCTTGTCCATCAGCGATTCGAGTTCCTGTTCGAGCAAAATCTCGCGAGCCTTGCGAACCGGCGCAGATCGGTGCGACGTCTGCTTCGGCCCGATCTTCTCGAACAGGTTTTGTAGGTCCATCTCCATTTGTTCCATGCCGCCGATGTTCGACATGACATGGACCGGCATCATGCGTGACTCGATCCGCAGTTCGACTTCTTTGTCTTCGAGTTCGCCGGCGCGAAGCTTCTCGCGGAAGCGTTCGCGCGTGCGATTGCTGCGGTCGGCGGCGCGTTCTTGCTCGGCTTCGCTCAGGCCGTGGCCTTCTCCGTCCGAGTTTTCTCCCGTTGCGGCTTTGAGGAGAATGTCGAGCGGCTCCATTTTCGGAGTGCCTTTTTTACGAGACGACGTCGGCGTGGGGATCAGCAGATCGAGCAACCGCTCTTCGACTCGGCGTTGAGCTTCCTCTTGGACGGTGCTGCGTTTCTTGTCGCGAACGATCGCGATGGCCGCTTCGACTAGGTCGCGGACCATGCTTTCGACATCTCGGCCGTAGTAGCCGACCTCGGTGTATTTCGTCGCTTCGATCTTGATGAACGGCGCGTCGGACAACTTCGCGAGTCGGCGCGAGATCTCGGTTTTGCCGACGCCGGTCGGACCGATCATAATGATATTCTTCGGCGTGATGTCGCGGCGGACCTCTTCGGGAAGCTGCTGCCAGCGCCAACGATTTCGCAGCGCGATGGCGACAGCCCGCTTTGCCGGATCCTGGCCGATGATGTATTTATCGAGTTCCGCGACGATCTCGCGCGGTGTGAGTGCTCGCACGGGGGTGACTCCAGGTTGTCTCGTGGGGCAGGTTTTCAACCTGCCCAGAATTGAAGGGCGGGCAGGTTGAAAACCTGCCCCACGTCAGCGTTTGCAAGGGAATTCTTCGAGTGTCAAGTTGTTGTTCGTGTAGATGTCGAGTTCGGCGGCAATTCGCATGGCTTCCGTGACGATCTCGCCTGCCGAGAGTTTGGAATTCCGAGCCAACGCTCGCGCCGCTGCGATGGCGTAGGGAGAACCGCTGCCGATTCCGAGCACTCCGTCGGTTGGCTGAATGACGTCGCCGACTCCGGTGATCAGCAACGAATGCTCGTCGTTGGCGACGATCAGCATCGCCTCCAGTCGTCTCAGCATTCGGTCGGTGCGCCAGTCGCGAGCCAGTTCCGTCGCCGCTCGCGGCACGTTGTTCGGGTAGTCCTTGAGCTTGGCCTCGAACCGCTCCATCAAAGCGAACGCATCAGCCGTCGAGCCGGCGAATCCGACGAGCACTTTCTTCTCCAGCAGCCAGCGTATCTTTTTCGTGTCGGCCTTAAGGATCGTCGTGCCGTGCGTCACTTGCCCGTCGCCCCCCATCGCGCATTGGCCGTTATGCCGCACGCAGATGATCGTCGTCGAATGCCATTCCGCGCGTTTGCTCATTGAAGTTCCCTTTTTGTTTGCCGATTTCGTTTCGCAAGTTAGAGCGAGACGTTCGCTTTCGCAAACGCGGCTTCCGAAAAGAAGGAGCGCAAACAAAAGCCCGGCTTCTGCGAGAAGCCGGGCGAGATTGCGTCAACGTCTGTTGTCTGATCGTCAGCTCTTGGCCATGCCAATGTTGATGTAGGCATGAACGTGCGGAGCACCGCGGAAGTGCCAGACGAACGACGGGCCTTCGACGCGCCAAATGTCCCAGACCTTGTCGTTCCCCAAATCGCCTTGCTGGTAGAAGGCCATGTGCAGCTTGTCGAGACCTCCGGAGGCTTTCACGATCTCCATCACCTCATCGACGTCTTCTTGGCGGTACGGAGCCAGCAGTACTTGAATCGTCTTCGTGACGAGTTGCTTCTGATCCGCACTGAGTTGTCCGACACTGATGCCGGGGAACGTGCCTTTGTCGCCTTGCAGTGCGACAGCCGTTTCGCCAGGAGCCTTTTCGACCAGAGCAATCTTGGCCTGATTCGCGTCGAGAGCCTTGAAGACTTCGTTGACCTGCTTCGTCTGGTAGTGGTAGATGTTGTCCTTTGGGGTTTCTTCACCGTGCCCGTAAATGATGGGACCACCGAACGCGGCTTTGTCGACGCTGTTGCCATCGGCTCGCAGCGTGAGATGCCGGCCGGTGAGTTCCCACTCGCATGCGCCGCCCGGTTCACCGAACATCGCCACGCTGAATTCATCGAGTCCGCCGGCGTCTTCGTCCATCTGCTTCTTGAGCCGCTCGTAACCTTCTTCCGAAGTCACGCCGCGGATGATCTCGCTGATGACCGCTTGCTGATCCTTGTTGAAGAAGGTGCTGCCGACCTTCGGCTTGGTGATGTTCCAGTTCGCGTTGATCTTCTGTCGCAGTTCATGCTCGAACGGGAAACAGATTGTTTTCTTTTGCTCGGCCGACAGTGCGGCGAAGAAGCGGCCGACAGCGGTCTCGGCGGTGCTCTTCGCCGTGGGAGCGGCGAACAGGCCCGCTTGTCCCACGAGCATCGGCATCGCGACACCCGCCAGAGTCGCCGCGCCAGCGGTCTTCAAAAACGAACGACGATCAAACGATTCGCAATCCGGGCACGATTGGGGCGAGCGTGGCATGGGAGGTCTCCGTGAGCAAAGGAAGATTAGAGGGCAGGGCTGACACAGCCATTGGTGGGTGCGGCTTACGCTCCGTCGGGCCGGAAGTCAAACCCGGCTCGCCAACCCCCTTTTCAAAGAGTGTCAACCCGTGCCAGAATCTCCGGCAATGTGACCCAAGCCAAAGTGCGAGACCTCTTGATGCCGATTGCCAATCGTCGATCCTGTCTGACCTCTCGACGAGATGTTCTTCGCATCGGCGGTCTCGGAATGCTGGGCCTTTCGTTGCCACAGCTTCTGGAAGCGGAACAGCACGCCACGCATCGGCCGCGAGCGAAGTCGGTCGTCTTCTACCAGCATTACGGTGCTCCGTCGCAGTTGGAGTCGTTCGACCCGAAACCGAAAGCTCCCGACGAAGTGCGCGGTGAATTCGGAGCCATCGAGACATCGGCTCCGGGATTTCGAGTCAGCGAGATCATGCCGCGGATCGCTCGCGTGTGTGACCGGTTCGCGGTGGTTCGGTCGATGAATCATCGCACGGCGAATCACAAT
Source organism: Candidatus Kuenenia stuttgartensis (assembly GCA_945906725.1). Classification (GTDB taxonomy): domain Bacteria; phylum Planctomycetota; class Planctomycetia; order Planctomycetales; family Planctomycetaceae; genus SXKJ01. The sequence goes on from CAMDRI010000103.1 coordinate 14,561, forward strand.
CCGGGCGTGTATCTGGCGATCACCGGGCGGACTTCCGTTCGCGATCAGGTGCAGGTCGGAGCGTCGCAAGATGACTGGCCGCATTACGGGGCGGTCCTGTCGAAGCTCGCGCCGGGGACTGGCTCAGTGCCGGATGCCGTGCAGTTGCCGCACTACGCCTTCGATCAGAGTTTCCGCTGCCCCGGCCAGACCGGCGGGTTTCTCGGCAGTGCGTTTGACCCGCTGGTGATCGCTCGCGATCCGAGCGCCGCGGACTTCCGGCTCACCGAGTTCGATCTCTCCGTCAGCAGCGAACAACTGGCTGATCGACGGCGGTTGCTGGAATTCATCGACCGTCAGACCGCAGCCACCGAGCGCGCCGTCGAGCGAACCGCCTTTCGTCAATGGAGCAGCTTTCACGACCGAGCGTTCTCGCTGCTGACCTCGCCCAGCATGAAGCGCGCGTTCGATCTCTCGCAAGAGCCGGACCATGTGCGCGACTGGTACGGCCGCCACAAGACGGGGCAATCGCTGCTCGCCGCGCGGCGGTTGGTCGAGGCGGGGGTGAGGTTCATCACCGTCTTCAGCGGCTCGAACCCCGGTGACGGCTGGGACACGCACACCGACAACTTCAATCGGTTGAAGAAGACGCTGATGCCTCCCGAAGACCAAGGCTTCGCGGCGTTCATCGAAGACCTTGACCAGCGCGGCCTGCTGGCCGACACGCTGGTCGTGTGGTGCGGCGAGTTCGGTCGCAAGCCGCACATCGGCCGCCCGAACCCGGTCGTCAACAACATCGGCCCCGGCGGCCGAGACCACTGGCCGCAGTGCTACTCCATCGTCCTCGCCGGAGCTGGCGTGAAACGCGGCTTTGTGTACAGCGAAAGCGACCGCCTCAGCGAGTACCCCGCCTCCAACCCCCACTCCCCTGGCGACCTGGCCGCCACCATCTTCTCCAGCCTCGGCCTCAACCCACACGCTCACATCCACGACCGCGACGGCCGACCGTTCCCGCTGGCGGATGGCGAACCGATTGAGGGAGTGTTCGCGTGACGGCATGAAAGAACTTGATGCCACAACGATCTCGCGAACGCTTGAAAAGTCGCACATCGCGTTGCTGACGACGGATGATTTCGTCGATGCGCTGCAATCGCCATTGGCACATGAGTTGTCGCCGTGGGAGTTCTGGGCTCTCGTTTGTTTCTTGCGGCATGAGCGTCGGCAACAGTGGGTTGGATTCTTGGTAGAGAGTCGATTGCATGGTCAGGGTGTGGAACTCGGAACGCTGGGAGCCCTCGGTCATCCGGAAGGCGTTCCGCAAGAAGGCGACGTGCCGGATGAACCGGGCTGGCGTTACTTTTTTCACGGATGTGGTTGCTGTTTCACCTTCAAAGACGGAACGAGTATTGACGTGGACTTTGCCGACGATGGGTCCGCGCGAGAGATCGATCGATTCTTTTATTCCCGCTATCTCGAATCCGTGCTGCATCCTGAGTGGTGCGAATCACAACTGCGGCGCGAGCCGCCATTCGAGAATGCTTGGCAGTTCGAATTGGACCGACTCGCTGACCTGCAATTCATTACGAAAGAGCGGCGATTTCGGCTTACTGATACGGGCCGGGCGTGGGCGGAGGCCATTGAGCCGCTTGTGGATCGAGTCGACGAGTTGAGTCGAAACGACGACTGTGGTGCTCGCAGACAACTCTGCTGGCTGTTGCTCAAGCTGGGTGATGCTGTCGGTGCTGCTCGCGAAGCCGAACATGCACAACTCTCGGACGCTCAACGCTTGATCGTGGCTGGGCAGATTCAACTTGATCAACGTGCCGCCGGATTGCGATCGCGAATGCGGACGTCGGATTCCACTCTACGTCGCAAGGCGCTGGAGAGCCTCTCGTCACTGGACCGGAAGTACGTCGAGCCGGATCTCCGCGCTCTGCTGCTCAAGCAGCCCGCATCAAGTGACACTCACTTTGCTCTGGATGTCATCATCTCTTGGAATGATGTGGCCCTTGAGCTGCTACTCGTTGACGCGGTGAAAGTGTTTTCCCAACCGCGTGGTATTTGGGGTCTGCTGAATCGGTTTGTTCCGTCGGAACCGGACGAGCAGCGCCGGCCGCGATTAGGCGTCTTGGTGAAATTATGTCGCACACTTCTGTCTCGACATTCTCCAAAGACACTACCCGCAGCTTGGTCCGCGCTGGTGGAAAGTGCGATGCGCGGAGATTGTTTTGCTTGTGATGCTGAAGCTGGCATGTTGCTCTGCTTTCTCGATCCAGAAGCCGGACTCGCCAAGTTGGAAAGCACGCTTGGTCATCAGGTGCCGATCACGCGAGAAGAAGCCGCCGCATTTCTCGGAATCATTGGCAGCGAAAGCGCGATCGAAATCCTGTGCCGTACCGCCCAAGGGACTGCGGTGGAGAGTCACGAAGCTGCGTGTGTGCTTTCGTTGTTGACCGATGATCGGGCCAATCAAGCTGCCGCTCGATGGCAAAGAAAGCACGATGGGTACGAAGAAGCGGAGGGAACCGAAACCGAATTCGCCGGTCGCAAGATTCGTACTTGGACGACGGATGAAGTCTCACGAGTCAATATGCGATCCAGCGTGCAGTACCAATTCGAGAAGCTTTCCGCTCGGTTTCGCCCAATGCTTCACATGTGGTGTTCAGTGACGGAAACTGCGAATTGAAGATACTCGGCATCATGTGGTAGTGTCTGCCTTCGTCAATCACTCGCGCGGCGGTCACGTCGGAGGTTGAGATCATGTCGTCGGGAACGGCCACGAATTTGGAGTTTCAAACATGTCGCAAATGACCGTGGCTTTGCCGGATTCGGTGAGTGAGGCGGAAGCGAAATTACAGTTGGCGGTGCGGTTGTTTCAGGTCGGGAGTTTGTCGTGCGGGCAAGCGGCCGAGTTGGCGGGGTACTCGAAGCGGACGTTTATCGAGTTGCTCGGCAAACAAGGCGTGGCCGTCTTGGACTATTCCGCCGACGAATTGACGGATGACCTGAGCCATGCCTGATCCGCTCAGCGTGTCGAACAGCAGTGGATTGATCGCACTGGAGTCGATTGGGCGACTCGACCTGCTGCACCGTCTGTATGGGACAGTTACGATTCCCGAAGCGGTGGCTCAGGAATGCGGAATGACGCTGCCAGCGTGGCTCTCGGTGCAGGCCGTCGAGGATTGGTGCAATCGCTGCGCATGAATCTGGGGCCGGGTGAATCCGAAGCGATTGCCCTCGCCGTTGAAGCATCGGCCGCTCGTGTGATTTTGGACGACAAGAAGGCTCGCCGAACGGCCCGTCAGCTTGGACTGCCTGTGACGGGGTTGCTCGCCGTGTTGTTGCAGGCCAAACAACGCGGCTTCGTTTCAAGCATTCGCGAAGTGATTGCCGAACTGACGGCAGTGCAGTTCTTTGTCTCAGAGAGTTTGATCGAAGAAACACTGCGTCGAGCGGGCGAATAGCGGCCGACCAATCTGCTGTGAATACGATTTCTCAAAGGTCACGAGATGAATCCGAGTTGGAGGGATCGTCAGAATTGCGGCGAGGACATCTCCGCACAGCCCAAGTAGAATCCGCTGGCGGTTCCCATCCCGTTCTTGCGAATCAGGATCACGACGTTTCATGAATTGCCAACTGCCAATCTCTCGCCGCGAATTGCTGTCCCGTTCTTGCCTCGGTTTCGGAGCGATCGGCCTGGCAAGCGTTCTGCAACAGACCGGACTCTTGCAGCCGACGGTTGTGAACGCGGCTGGTAGCACGCTCAATCCGCTCGCGCCGAAGCATCCGCACTTTCCGGCGAAGGCGAAGCGAGTCATTCATCTTTTCATGAACGGCGGGCCGTCGCATGTCGATACGTTTGACCCGAAGCCGGCGCTCGATAAGTACCACGGACAGGAGTTGCCGTTCAATCTGCCGACCGAGCGGAAGACCGGAGCCGCGTTTCGCTCGCCATTTCGGTTTCGGAAGTACGGCGAGTCGGGAATCGAAGTCAGCGAACTCTTCGAGCACACGGCTCAGCACATCGACGACATTGCCGTGATTCGCTCGATGCAGGCGGACGTGCCGAATCACGAGCCGTCGTTGCTGCTCATGAACTGCGGCGAGCCTCGGCAGATTCGGCCCAGCTTTGGATCGTGGATGACCTACGGACTCGGCAGCGAGAACCAAGACTTGCCCGGGTTCATCGCGATGTGCCCTGGCGGCTATCCGATTCAGGAGTCGCAGAACTGGCAGGCCGGTTTCCTGCCAGGCGTCTATCAAGGGACGTACATCGACACGAAGTCGACCGAGATCGACAAGCTGATCGAGAACATCCGCAACCCGCATCTCAGCGTGAAGCAGCAGCGGCGACAGCTCGACCTGCTGCAAGAGTTGAATCGCCGGCACCAACAGCAGCGGCCGGGTGACGCGCAGCTTGAGGCCCGCATCCAATCGTTCGAGTTGTCGTTTCGGATGCAGCGCGATGCCGAAGATGCCTTTGACGTCAGCCGCGAGCCAAAGCATGTGCTCGAAGCGTACGGCCCCGGCACGCAGGCTCGGCAGATTTTGATTGCTCGGCGATTGATCGAGCGCGGCGTGCGCTTCGTCCAAGTCTGGCACGGCGAAGGTCAGCCGTGGGACAACCACGACGACATCGAAGTCAATCACCGTCGGCTCGCCAAGCAATGCGATCAAGCGATCGGCGCGTTGCTGACGGACCTCAAGCAGAGCGGCTTGCTCGAAGAAACGCTGGTCATCTGGGGCGGCGAGTTCGGCCGCACGCCGACGGTGGAACTCCCGAAGACCGGTTCGAACGCCGGCAAGATCAACGGCCGAGACCACAATCATCACGGCTTCTCGATGTGGCTGGCCGGCGGCGGCGTGCGCGGCGGCTACGTCCATGGAGCCACCGACGAATTCGGCTTCAAAGCGGTCGAGCACCCGGTCCACGTCCACGACCTGCACGCCACGCTGCTGAAACTCCTGGGCTTCGACCACGAACGCTTCACCTACCGCTACGCCGGCCGCGATTTCCGCTTGACCGACGTGCATGGCAAAGTCGTGCAGGAGTTGATCGCGTGAGCCGCGCCGAAGCGCAGTTGCTCGCCGCAATATCCGAGGCCGGATTTCCGGTTCCGTCGGTCGCAGCGATTCGCGATCAATACTCTCCGTTGCCGAGCGGCCTTGCGGCGTTGTTGCTCGAATGGATTCCTCGGCTGGAGGATCGGCGACTGCAAGAGTCGGTGGCGTGGGCGTTGTTGGCGGCACGCTCGGGGACGTTGGACGGAGCGGCACTCGCCGAGTTGTTCGATGCGGCGACGAACGACGAATTGAAGCGAGCGATCGCCTCGGTCATCAATCAGACTCGGCCGCGGAACATCGACGAGTGGCTGATCGCGGCGGTTCGAGATCGGCGTTCGGGGGACTCACGCAATCTGTTGGCGGCAGCAGTCGCGAAGATGTTGCTGCCCGAACGAGCAGTCCCGGTGCTTCTGGATGTCTTTCGCGACGCGGCGCTGGCGGCCGTGCATCCGCTCGGCAAAGTCGGGGACAGCGGCGTGCGAGACGTTCTCGCGGCGGCGCTTCCAACGGCGACTGGTCCTTTGCGGCGCGAGTTGCGGCAAGCGATCGCGCGGATCGAACGACGATTGGCGAAGGCTGAATAATCTGTAGCGTTCGCTCTCGCTCGCGCTGCG
>CAMDRI010000104.1 GCA_945906725.1 Candidatus Kuenenia stuttgartensis
AACGACACGGTTCGCGGCGGAGCCAACGACGATACGATCAGCGGCGAGAACGGCAACGATAGTTTATTCGGCGAGGATGGCAATGATTCGATCGTGGGCCAAGACGGCGAGGACACGATCAGCGGCGGCGACGGCGACGATACGGTCGATGGCGGCAACGGCAACGATCTGCTCGGCGGCGGCAACGGCGACGATGTCATGAACGGAGCCGCTGGCAACGACACGCTCACTGGCGGCGACGGCAACGACACGATGCTTGGCGGTGCCGGCGGAGATGTGTTGCTCGGCGATGAAGGGGACGACTCGATCAACGGCCAGGGGGGCATCGACACGATCAATCCCGGTGAAGGTAATGACATTGTCGTCGACCCGGTCACCGAGATCGATACGAACTTCACGCTTTCAGCCGCTCTTCTGGCCGCACTGGCGTAGTGGCCTTGCGACACCAGCACGATGTGGCAGCGAGTGGTCGCTCAAAAAATCACTTGCTGGCGCGTCGTACTCATGTGTCGGCCCCGATAAGCTGTCGCCTCTTCGTCACGCTTCTTCAAGCACGAAAGGCGACCGCGCATGAATTCTTCGACCGAGACTCCCCGGCAGATCACCAAGACCGGGCAGTATCTGGCCTTGGCTGCCGCGTTGCTGGGCTGGATGTTCGACGGCTTCGAGATGGGGCTGTTCTCAATGGTCGGTCGTTCGGCCATTCAGGACTTGATGGGCTTCGCAGGGAAGCCGACGGAGGCTCAAGAGGCGACGATCGGATTTTATTTTGGCGTGGTGATCGCCGTCTTCCTGGTCGGTGCGGCGACCGGCGGCGTGGTGTTCGGCTGGCTGGGTGACCGCATCGGTCGTGTGCGTGCGATGTCGCTATCCGTGGCGACCTACGCGATCTTCACCGGGCTGTGCGGAGTGGTCGAATCGCCTTTGCAGATCGCCGTGATGCGGTTCATCGCCTCGCTGGGCATGGGTGGCGAATGGGCCTTGGGCGTGGCGCTAGTCATGGAAGTTTGGCCCAATCGCTCGCGAGCCTTGATGGCCGGACTGATCGGTGCGGCGGCGAACGTCGGTTACTTGCTGGTCGGAGTGATTGGCATGGGTCTGACGTCGATCCTGGGGAACATGGAACAGTGGCTGCTCTCGCTGGGTCTGTCGCCGGAGACCTCCGCATCGCTGGTCGCCTACAAAGGCTGGCGGCTGATGATGATTCTCGGTGCGACTCCCGCGCTGCTGACATTTTTCTTTCGGCTGTTCGTCCCCGAATCGCACAAGTGGGAGCAAGAGAAGGGGCGCGGTTCGACGTCGCAATGGGCCGCGCGTGATCTGCTGGGAGTGTTCATCGGCGCGTTTGGGCCGGCCTTGATCATCTACGTTTGGGCGAACGACGTGGGCTTGCCGGTGCGAATCCTCGGAACGCTGATCGGGCTGGTGATTGCGACGGTCGGGTACGTCTATCCGGTGATGCAGTATTTGAAACGGACGTTCGCGCTCGGCGGAATCACGAAGGAAGCGGATGCGTGGAAGCCAACTCTGCGGCGCATGTTGCTGGGAGCCTGCTTGAGCGGCGTGGCTTTGTTGGGAACCTGGGGTTCAACGCAATGGGCTCCCGCGTGGGCCGGCAAACTGACGCAGGGGAATGCGGATTTTCCGTACGCTCGCGAGCATACGCAGATCTGTCTCGCGATCGGCGCGATTATCGGCACGATCGCCGCCGCGCTGATTGGCGACTGGCTGGGCCGTCGCGTCACGTATCTCTTGATGTGCGTCTCTTCGCTGGCGACGGCGTTGTTGTTCTTCCAAGGCAATACCGAATACGGCACGTTCTTTCTCTTCACTTGTTTCCTCGCCGGCACCTGCACGGCGTCGTTTTACGGCTGGCTGCCGCTGTACCTGCCGGAACTGTTCGCCACGAAAGTCCGAGCCACCGGCCAGGGCTTCTCGTTCAACTTCGGCCGCATCCTGGCCGCGATCGGAGCACTGCAAGCCGGCCTGCTGACCAAGGTCCCGACGACGAAGATCTTCGGTTATGATTTTGCAGGCGGCTACCCACTGGCCTGCTCGGCCATGAGTTTCATCTACATCATCGGAATGGGCATCATCTGGCTCGCGCCAGAGACGAAGGGCCAACCGCTGCCGGATTAGTTTTGGAGTGCGGCGTGTCAAAGCTGCTTGGGATCGTTCGCGAGATGACGCGATTCACCATCAGTTGTCACCATCGTCGAAGGAGTTCGAAATGTTCGCTCGACTCATGCTCGCCACCGTCGCATTGTCTTTTTCAATGGCTCTGGCAGATGACAAGCCGGCGCAGATCGAAAAGCCAAAGAAACTCGAACCGGCCAAATGCGGTTCGGTCAAACAACTGCACGCACTTGGCGACATCTATCTCGCTGGACAACCCAGCCCCGAAGACTTTCAGGAGTTCAAGATACGGGGCGTGAAGTCGGTCCTCAATTTGCGGACTAAGGACGAAATGGATTTCGACGAAGCCAAGACACTGAAGAGTCTAGGCCTCGAATACCACCACGTCCCGATCGCCGGTCCGGATTCGCTGACCGACGAAAACTTCGACAAGCTCCGGAAGTTGCTCAACGAAAAACAGCAACGGCCGATGCTGTTGCACTGCACGGCGGCCAATCGAGTCGGGGCGGTGTGGCTGGCCCATCGCGTGCTCGACGGCGGTCTGACCTACGACGCGGCGCTGGCCGAGGCAAAGACAGTCGGCCTGAAGACTCCAGCTCTGGAAGCCAAGGCCAAGGATTACATTGCCAAGCAGAAGGTGAAGAAGCCGGTGGAGAAGGTTGATTCCAAGAAGTAATGCTGCGAAGCGTCCAGTGCTTCTCAGACCATCGGACGTCAAAGGACTGACGCTGCACGAGGTGCGACATGACCAATACATTCGCACTCGGTTGGTGGTTGATTCGAGTGACGATTTGGCTAAGCGTCGCGGTCTGGTTGCTGCGTGTCTTCATCGAAGCCTCCGGCCGTTCATTCACGACACGCGATCGACTGATCCGCTGGAGTTGGTTGATCGGTGCGCTGGCCTGCGTCGCTCATGTCGTTGTCGCGATGGGCTTCGGGCATTGTTGGAGTTTGGGCAACGCGATGCGGCACACGGCAATGGAGACTCGGCGAGTTCTCGAAGTGGAATTGCCGTGGTCTGTCTTTGTGAATTTTGCCTTCGTGGCGTGGTGGCTGGTCGACGCGGTGCGTGAATTCCGGTCGCGTGCAGTTCAGAGGCTTGGCGTGGTGCGCCACGGAATTCTGCTGTTGATGATGCTTAATGGGACCGTCGTGTTTGGGCCGCGGTACTGGATATGGCTGGCAATCCCAATTTCATTAAGCATTGTGACTGTATGGGTCACGAGTCGTGTGCGATCAAGTTTGTAGTTTCGCCTTAAGGCGGCCAGCGCCACGAAGCACCGCCTAAATGCGGAACTACGAAGTTGTTTCACGCGGGTGCAGGTAGATGAACGACTTGCCGAGCCGGCCGCCGTAGTTGCCGGCGGTAATCTTCACGAGGCCCGGAGTCGTGCGGGCGGCAGCGATCGCGGCTTGCGTTGCGACCGAAAGTGTTTCGATGTCGCGACCGTTCATCACGATTTCCATGATCGAGTTCACGGTGGGCGGCAAGCGACTCTCGGCACCGAGCTTCTCGCGCAGCGTCGGACAGTATTGCTGGTAGGTGCTGGCGATCAGGAACGAGTATTTGCTGCCGGCTTTGGACGCACTTTGCGCGATCCCGCCGGGGAAGGTCATGATGACTCCGGGGATTTTCTCGACGGCGGCGACGCCCCGTTCGGTGGCTTCGATGGCGGCGTCCACCGACTCGCCCATGAACCAGAGGTTGCCTCCCATGATGCCGTCGCGAAATCCGAAACGGCGATCGAGCACGAACTCCCCACCGAGAATCGGAATCGCCCACATCTTGCGGTCGTAACGCACGACGCGCGTTTGAAAGCCGTCTCCGAAGAAGGCGATTTTGCGGCCAAGTTTAAAATACGGATCGGTGTCGAGCAGGTTGAAGCACGCCGTCGTCGGACATGTCAGCACGTTCTGGCTGAGGCGTGTCAGCAGCGAGCGCTCGAGTGCCGGCTCGCGGTCCTTGCGGAATCGCGGAACGTGAAACTGCACGATCGCGCCGGGCCGGCCATCCGGAGTCGCGAACGATTCATCGCCGCCGGGGCCGACGAAGCGATCGACGCCCGCTTCGCAATCGCAAAAGATCGTGCTGCTGGCGTGGCCGGTCGCCTTGTTGACGGCGTGTTGCAGCCACTTGCGGTCCCGCGCGGTGATCAACACCTCGGCGTAGATGCTGCGGAACGCCTCGGCGTAAGTGTCTTCGATTTCGCAGCCGGGTGAGGGAGGTGTGCTCATGAGGTTTGACAGATCGAAGAAGTGAAGGAATGAGAGTGCAAAGTGCAGAGTGAATAGCGCAAAGTGAAAACGGAATGCCACCATCCGCCCGTCACTTTGCACTTTGCAGTCGCCACTCGGCACTTTGCACTGTGTTCGGTTCAGCGCGGCTTCGATGGTGCGGATGATTCTGCATCACTCCGCCGCCCCAAGCCTTCATAGACTGCCGACTCCGTGACGACTTTGTCCATGAAGATGTCGTGCGGCTGCATCGGGATTTCGGGGAAGAGCTGGCACTCGAAGGCCAGCGCGATCAGCGGAGTGTCGAGGCGAGCGTGTTCCAGTAGTTTGTCGTAGTAGCCTTTGCCGTGGCCGGTGCGGCCACCTCGGCGGTCGAAGGCGACGCCGGGGACCATGATGAGGTCGAGCTCTTCGACTTTGACTCGCTTAACCGCGACGGGACGCAGGTCAGCCTTCGGTTCGAGAATGCGGTACATGCCCAGTTCGAGTTCGTCCATCGACTCCAGATGGAAGAGTTCAAGTTCGCCATTGACGCAGAATGGCACGACGATCTTCTTGCCGGTTCGCAGCGCGGCTTCGAGATCATTGCGGGTGCGGACCTCAGAGCGGACATCGACGTAGAACATCACCGTCCGAGCGGCAGCATATTCCGGCTGAGCCATGAAGGACGCGACGATGCGGCGACTGATCTCGTCCTTGTCGGGCTGCGCGTTGCGATTGGCGTGGGCTTGTTCGCGGATGAGTTGCTTGCGGGCGTGCAGATCGGCAGGCGGTACGGCGAGAGCCTCGGTGCTCATGGGTGCGTCCATTCGTTTGAGTTGTGAAAGAAGCTGGAAGATGGGCAAGAGTGCCCACCCTCCAGTGAGAGTTACCGGCGGAGATCGTAACAAAACAGCGTCTCTTGGTCTCGCAACAGCAGGTGTCCGTTGGCGACGACCGGATAGGCCCAAGCCTGGCGGCGGCTGCGGTTGGGTTGGTCGAATTGGCCCTTCTCGACGTACCGCTGCGAATTAGCTTCGACCAGGGTGACGGGGCCTTGCTCGTTGCGGACGATCAGCATCCCGTCGGCGAACGTGATCGAGCCTTTGCCGGGGGACCGTTCCTTCCACATCACCTTGCCAGAGAGCATGTCGAGGCAGGTGAGGATTTGCTCATCGCAGCCGTAGAGGAAGCTGTCCACGACGACCATGCCGCCGTGGTGGTTTTTCATGTCCTTCGTTTTGTAGACCTCTTCGGCGCGTGTCGTGTTACCATTCGATTCGAGTCGCAGGCACGAGCCGCCCGTGCCGTAGCCAGAGCCGTAGAACACATGATTGTCGTGGAAGACAGCGGCGGAGCAGTTCGCCGTGCCATTCGCCGAGGAATTGCTCTGCCACAGGAATTCACCATCGTTGGCTCGGACACCAACTAGGCCGCGAGCGGTGAAGTTGACGTATTGCCGCACGCCACCGACTTCCACGGCGATCGCCGAAGCGTAGCCGGGACCAGGATCGCTGGGGACGCGCGACTTCCAAATCTCATTGCCGTTGTTCTTGTTGAGCGCAACGATCGTCGCACCGCGACCTCCGGGAGTCACAATAATTTTGTCGCCGTCGATGAGCGGAGACTCGCAGATACCCCAGTGACCGGCGTTCCCGCCGAACTCCTTGAGCACGTTCTTGTGCCAGCGTCGCTGCCCGGTGCGGGCATCGAGACAGACCAGATCGCCGAGCGCTCCCAGCGCGTAAACGCGATCGCCATCGACGGTCGGCGTACAGCGCGGACCATCGCCGGAACCGTCACGATACGCACCTCCGCCCGTCGAAACGGACCAGCCGGGCCGGCCGTCACGCTCATTGAGAGAGAAGACCTTCTCGTCCGTTCCGGTCAGGCCCATCGTGTAGACGCGGCCGTTCGCGACTGAGACGGCGGAGAAGCCCTCACCTAAGTTGCCAGCCGACCATTCGGGCTTGGGGCCGGATCGCGGCCAAGTGTTGGAGATGTTATTGCCTCCGCCCGCGAGTCCGTCACGACGCGGGCCTCGAAACTGCGGCGAGTCCCCCGGCTTGCCGGTGCCGTCATTCGAGGATTCGGCGGCTGGCTCGGTCTTCTTCGGTTTGGGAGTGGGCTTCGGCGTCGGTGTGGTAGCGGGAGCAGGAGTGGTCGTCTTTTCCTTTTCGTTACGAACAATGACGCTCGTCACCGTGTCGCTGCTGTTGGTGAAGACGGTGATCTGCTGGCCCTCTTTCAGGTCGCCGAGCTTTGCCGACTTGCCATCGAGCGTCATCTTGACGCCATCCGGGACGGAAAATACCCGCTTGGGTTTATCGCCGGTCGGTTTAACGGTGATCTTCTTCCGATCTGCCGAGACCGACTCAATCGTCCCGCTGCTGCCAGCGGCCCAGGCAGCCGGAGCTGTCAACAGTCCGCACAACAAACAGACCCACGGAATCGTGAAGCGTACCAGCGACATGGCACTTTCCTTTCAGAACGGCGTTGCCCGCGACTCCAGACGATGGCATTGAAACTGAAGAATCGCAAGTGCCCAATCACCTCAAGAGGTGCAAATTGGCGATGGTAATGCCCGACAGCATCGAGCCAATGATTCCCAAAAAGCCTTGGTCAGTCCCACAGAGAAACAGGTTTTCAAGGTGCGTCGTGCCGGTGCGGATCTTGTGCGGCGCCCCGTAGACCGCGCCGTTGAAGTGGCTGGTGAACTTGGTGATCGTGCGAGGCGTGAAGGCGTCGGTATCGATGACGTGTGAGCGGAAGTCGGGCATGAAACGGAGTGAGGATTCGACGATGCGTTTCGTCCATGCGTCTTTCTCGGCGAGGTACTCGTCCTGCGGCAGGTTCATCCAATAGTCGGGGTTCGCGAGGGCGGTGATGCGGACTCGGCCTTCGTCGAGCGGCGTGGTGTATTGAAAATTGTTCGGCGAGCAGATGATGCCGCTGCGGAGATCGATCGGCTCGACCGGCGCGTCGTACACGAAACGCGAATTGTCGTTGTAGAAGATGATCGTCTCGTTGTGGCCGAGATCCGACGGCATGCAATCGAGCGAGAAGATCGTTTCGAAGAACGAGACTGCTCCCGGCTGATACGGCTCCTGTTCGGGCGGAGCGACGTCGCACAACCGCATAGTCTCAGCCGAGCCGGCACTCGACACGACGTGCCGGGCTTCGAGCACTTCGCCGCTTTCGAGTTCGACGCCGGAGACTTTTCCGTTGTTCGACAAAATGTGTTTCACGCCCGAGCGCAGACGCAGTTCGCCTCCGAACTTGCGGTACTGCTGGATCACTTTTCGCATGATCAGCCGCACGCCCTCGTGCGGCCGCGCGAAGCCTTCCAGAAAGATCGCTTTGAACATGATCACGAACTGCGTGAAGTCCATGTCGTGAGCGGTCGGGCTGCCGTAAAACATCAGCGGGCAGAAGAGCATGTCCACCAGAAACGGGTCGGTGATTGCTCTGCGGACGATCTCGCGGGCGGAGGACTCGCGATTGGCGAGGTTTAATTCGTCGTGCTCGGTGATCTGCTTCACGAGCCGGCGAAAGCCATCGATCTGCCACGGGAAGCGTTCGGCGACCTGCTGCTCGAAGACCTCGAACTCGTTAGTGAATTGCAGCGTCACGCCGGGAAAGGCCACGCTCGACCCGCACTGCGGCGTGAGATCAAAATCCTCCCAGCGGAGCCGCAGTTGACGGAGCAGTTTGCTGAGCGGGCCGGTCTTGGTGCCGGGCTTGGCGTAGTTAGTGACGGCGTGCAGGCCGACGTCGTGATCTCGTTTTCGGAGCCGATAAAACGAATTAAGTCCGCCGATCGTCGTGTGTTTTTCGACGATACAAACGGGCCGCTCGTAATACGCCAGTCGAATTCCCGCCGCGAGTCCCGACAGGCCAGCTCCGATGATGATGGTGTCGTACATCGCGGTGACACGAAGCTTAGGCCGTTGCGGTTTGCAGCTTCGGGATCAGGTATTGGACAGTGCTGGCCATCGTGCTGAGGAAGCCGTAGTCCTCTTCGGGAATCTGCACGCGGTACAGCTTGCGGAGTTCCATGACGATGTCGAGGAAATCCATGCTGTCGAGTTCCATCTGCTCGCGGAACGGCACTTCGTCCTTCAACCCCGAGAGGTCATTGTCCGGAGCGATCCGGCTGAGGATTTTCATAATGACTTGTCGAATCTGATCAGTGTTCATTCCTCATCACTCTCCCGAAAACCGTTTCACGATGACTGCGGAATTGATTCCCAACATGCCAAACGAATTGTTAAGGATGTACTCAACTCGGTCCATTTTCCTCGGCACATTGGCCACGATTTGGGGCAATGCGCAACGGGCGTCTAGCTTGTCGAGGTTGATTGTAGCGTGGGCGAAATGGTCGTCAAACGCCGGGAGATTGCCCAAAAGTTCGAGTGCCCCGGCCGCTCCCATCGCGTGCCCGATGAAACTCTTCGTGTTGTTCACGGCCAGGCTGGCTCGGTCGCCGAAGACCTGGCGGATGGCTTGCGATTCCTCGATGTCCCCTTGCTCGGTCGCGGTTGCGTGGCTGCTGAGGATGTCGATCGCTTCCGAACCGACGCCGGCGCGATGCAGCGCCAGCGACATGCACTCCGCCTGCCGGGTCGGGTCGGGCAGCACGAAGTCGGTCGCGTCGGAATTCATCGCGTGGCCGACGATTTCGCCGTAAATCTTCGCTCCACGCTGGATCGCGTCCGGCAAGCGTTCCAGCGTGACGAGTCCGCCTCCCTCGGCGACGACGATGCCGTTGCGGTCCAAATCAAACGGCCGCGAGGCTTTCGTCGGGTCGGCATTCGTGGCCAGCGCGCCCTGACTCTTGAACCCGGCGAAGATGCCGAACGTGTGAATGCTCTCGGAGACTCCGCCGGCGATCGCGAGATCGACCTCGCCCAATCGCAGCATCTGCAAGCCTTGAATGAAGCCGGCGTTGCCGGCGGCACAAGCGGCTCCGATGCAGTAGTGCGGGCCGGTGCTCGCCAGGCTGAGTGTCACCTCGCCGGCCGGGCTGTTCGCGACGGTTCGCGGGTTGTGGTGATGCGTCCAAACGCTGGTGTCGTAGTTGAACTTCGAGATCTCGAAGATTTCGTTTTCGGTCTCGACGTTGCCGTGTTCGGTGATGCCGATGAACACACCGACGCGATCCTTGCGGACGTCGGACCAGTTCAGGCCGCTGTGTTGCACCGCTTCGTTGGCGCAATAGATCGCGATCGAACCGGCTCGAGTGCCGCGGCGAACGTCCTTGCGCTTTTGATATTTCAGCGGATCGAAATGGCAGATTCCGGCCAGTGTCTCGCCGATGTAGCGGATTTCGTACTTGCTGACCCCCGACTTTCCCGCCAGCAAATTGGCGCGAAATTCGGCCAGCGAATTCCCAAGGGGCGACGTCAGGCCGATCCCGGTGATGACAATGCGTTGATTGGGATCGAACATCGGTGAGCCGCCACCTCGCGCAAAGTTGATCGATCCGACCACTGACGCGGTCGAAAGGGACGGGGAGGTTAGCCACCGCTTTCGACCGTCGCAAGCAGCCGAATTGCCGCGTCGGCGGGACTTCCTGTTGCTCGATTTCGTCGAGCGGTGCTATGGTCCGCCCGAAATCTCTCTTCCCGTCGGAATCCCTCCCGGCCTTGGTCTCTCGACCACTCAATTTCCCACCGATCATCTTCCCCTTTCCAATTCCCTTGCAATGCAGTTCGACTGCCTGGAGTTTTCCATGTTGCGCGTCCTGGCGTTGGCATTCGTGGCGGTAAGCTTCGCTTCGATGAACGTTGTCGCTCAGGAACTCAGAGTTTACACAAAGGTGTTCGAGCTGGACGCAAAAGAGGACAACCAGCCAATTGTCCGCAGCCAGACCGTATTCCATGCTGGCAAGGTTTACGATGCGATTCCCGCTGCGGGCGAGGTCACGATCCTGGAGCCAGCCCATCGTCGAATCTGGATTCTGAACCCCAACAAGGGTTGCGTCGCGAGCGTGGACTTCGACGAATTGCGGCACATGTTGAGTACTGTGGAAGATCGGATTGCGCAGTACCTGCCCAAACTGGAACGTCAAACGAACACTTCGCTCGAGCAGTTGGAGTCTCTGCGGTTCCAACTGCGTCCGCTTTTCGAGACTGAGTTCGATGCGGGAAAAAATCGGCTGCGGTTGCTCAGCAAATTTGTGTCCTACGAAGTGGACGGGCAAGTCTGCGATCGCCCCGATGCCCTCGAGACGTATCTGACCTATGCCGATTGGACATGCCAGTTGAACTATGTACTGCACCCGCAACCACTCTTGCCGCAAGTCCGGTTGGAACTCAACGAGCAGTTGCGGCGGCATAAACTGATGCCGACTCGAGTCACATTGCGTGCAAAATTGGAACGTCCGCTGAGCCTCAGAGCTGAGCATTCGCTGGAATGGGCTCTCGATTCGCTTGATCGGCAAAGCATTCATAAATGGGAGTCGTTGCTTCGCGATCCTAAGCTGCAAAAGGTCTCGCTCTCGGAGTACCAGCGGATCGCACTTGGCCAGAAGATCGCCAAGGCCAAATGAGCGCGGGCATCATAGCCGGCTGAAGTCATAGCGGATCGGCTTTCGGCTCTCACGTCAGTGGAAAGTGAATGGCGCGATTCACATTTTGCCGAAGCTCCTCGAATTCGCAGAGGTTCGGCTGCGTCCATTTCCAGCGCAGAAAATTGTTTCAGTTCCAGGTTTACTGAAAGCCGTGACGTGAATCTCGGCGGACCTTGGCAACCGTTACAGCCCAGAAGAAAGCTCCAGTTCCGCAGCATCGATAAAACCATTGTCCGTGAAGAGCCTTGCAAGCGATTTCGGGTTCGGTCATGTTATGTCGAGCACGAATGAGCGGGCGTTTGAGGGAGCCACTCTCGGCCTCGTTCGGATGATTTGGCGAGCAATTCACCGAATTCTGATCCGGTTGGTTTTTTCCACTCGAACGATTTCTCGAGGAGGCAACATGAAGTTTGCTGATCGCGTTCCCGGTGCGAGCCTAATTTGTTGGTCGCGAATCGGTGCCGTGTGGGTTGGTTTGGCCGTGTTCACATGTGGACTCGCGAAGTCCGAGAATTGGCCGCAGTTCCGCGGCGCAGACGGAACGGGAGTCAGCACCGAAAAAGGGATCCCGACCTCTTGGAGCCAAGGCGATTACGCTTGGGATGTGGCTATCGACGGCATCGGACATGCTTCGCCGGTGGTTTGGGAAAACAACATCTTCGTCACCTCGGCCGAAGACAATGGTGCGATTCGGAGACTCGTTTGCCTCGACGTAAAGACCGGCAAGCAGCGCTGGTCGCGCGTGATCGGAATGAACCGCTTTGTGCCCGGAAATGCCAAGAGCAGCCATGCGTCGAGCACGCCGGTGACCGATGGGGAGCGGGTTTATGTCTTGTTCGCCGACAAAGAGAATTACCTCGTCGCGGCCTTTGACCTCGACGGCGAGTTATTGTGGCGACGCAGCCTCGGAGCGTTTGAAAGCCAGCATGGCGTCGGAGTCTCTCCCATCGTCGTCGGAGACATGCTGATCGTCTGCAACGATCAGGACGGGCCGAGTTCCATTTTTGCGCTCGACAAGAAAACCGGAGGCACTCGCTGGGTGACTCCCCGAACCTTCCGTGGACAGTCGACGTCGTATTCCACCCCATTGGTTTGGCGTGACGGGAAAGGGCCTCAGCAACTGATCTGCGCCAGCGGCCCAATGGGGATCAGCAGCCTCGACCTGCAATCGGGGGAACTCAACTGGCATTCCGGAGAGTTTCCACTGCGAACGGTCGCATCGCCGGTGTACGCGGGTGGTCTCTTCATCGCGTCTTGCGGTCAAGGTGGTCGCTACGGCGTGTTGCAGGTTGCCGTCGATCCGAATTCTCGGGACGAAAACGGATTGGCGAAGGTCATCTGGAAACGAGAGAAGATGATCCCTTACGTGCCGACTCCGATGGTCGTCGGCGATCATCTATTCGACTGGACGGACGAAGGCATCATCGCTTGTGTGGATGCGAAGACCGGCAAGGATGTCTGGGTGAAGCGTTTGGGAGGCAATTTCACCAGCTCGTTGTTGTGCATCGACGGCAAGATTCTCGCCGTCGCTGAGAGCGGCAAAGTTACGGTGATCGACGCCGGACCGGAATTCAAAGAACTTGGGACCTCAGATCTGGGTGATTCCAGTTATTCGACCCCCGCGATCGCCAACGGTCGCTTGTTTCTGCGTACGTTTTCGCGATTGAAGTGTCTGCAAGCCAAAAAGAATTGATCGGCGGGGCGAGTTCGACGAAGGTCTTTGTAACGGGACTCAACATGCCGAATTGGCCCGGTGGAGATTGTCCCTTATGCGGCGAATGGATGCCGACGAATCAGGTGCGGTGCCGCAACTGCCGCTCGCTGCTGAATGAGGATTTGAAACCTGATAGCGTCGAAGTTCCGGAGTTTGTCCCGTTGCAAGAGGTTGACAGCATGGTCGAAGTTTCGCCGTCTGGCTACTACATCCTCTGCCCGCATTGTGACAAAGAATTGCGGATCAACCGCAAGTACATCGGTCAGGGGGTCTCGTGCAAGTTCTGTGCGGGTTCGTTCCGCTTCGATCTCTCCGGCCCCACCGCCAAACCTGTCGCGTTCTATTCCGACTGTGCGCACTGTCAGGAAGAGCTGCGCGTCGCGATCAAGTACCTCGGCATGAAAGTGGCCTGCAAACTCTGTGGCGGAAAAATTCACTTCGTCCCGAACTCCGGCGACTGATCACCGATCCGTACCCTCTCCCTCCGAGAGAGGGTAGCTAAAGGCCGAGTGAGGGACTCGGTTGTTATTGTGCTCCCTTGAGTTGATCCGATGTCCGTTCGCTCGCTTGATCCCGGCACCGCAGTCCTGCTGATCGCTCACGGCAGCCGCCTTGCCGCAGCCAACGCCGACTTGCTCGCACTGGCCGAGCAACTCCACTCTCGCTTTCCTGGCCACGTCATCGAGACCGCATACCTCGAACTGACCGAGCCAACGATCCCGCAAGGTGCTGCCCGCTGTGTTTCTCTCGGTGCGAAACGAGTCCTGATCTTGCCATATTTTCTCTCCGCCGGCACGCACGTCACCGAAGACTTGCAGCGCTTCCGCGCTCAATTCGCCGAGCAATGGCCGAGCGTCCGCTTCGACCTCTGTCTGCCCCTTGGCCTGCATCCGTTGATGCTCGACATTCTCTGCGACCGACTGAGCGAATCCCTGTAGGGTAGGTCTCCGACCCGACCCTCGGACCAAAGCGGTCGGTTCCGAGAGCCAACTTACGGCTTCGGTTCAACTTTCTGCCGTTGCGACAACAGATAGCTGACCAAATCCAGGAACTCCCGCTCGTTCAAAATCTCAGCGACATTCGCCGGCATCAGCGAGAGCGTTGATTTCACTCGTTCGTCAACGTCGGCGAGTGGAACGGTGAACTCCTTTCCCTTGTTGTCGGCGAGTACCAGCGTTGCTCCCTCTTCGCGGCGGATCAGGCCGGCGAAGATCTTCCCGTCCTTCGTCACGACCGTAGTCGTGCGGAAGTTCACATCGACGTTCCGATTCGGATCGAGCACGTCTTCGAGCACTCGCTCCAATCCGCGCTGACCGATGCCGTCGAGTTGCGGACCAACGACCGTCCCCTTGCCGGCGATCTGGTGACACGCCGCACAATGCTTCGTGAACAGCGCCGCTCCTGCTTCCAACGCCGGCCGCAGCGCTGTGTCCTGATTCGACTGAGCCGACAGGAACACCGTCCGCCGTTGTTCCACCAACTTGCGAAGCGCCTCGTCTTCATCCGACAGGTCGGAGGTCAGCTCGCCGATTTGTTTTTGCAATTCTTCCGACTTGATCGTGTCGAGCCGCTGTTTGACGCTCGGCCGAGTCAGTAGTCGCGGCGAAATATGCCCGTCCTTGGCAACCCGCAACAAGGCCTCCGCTCCTGTCGTATCCGAAGCGAGTGACTCTGCCAGGCGAAGTTGCAGTCGTTCGGGAATCGCTCCCACGACAGCGACCAGCAGCGGCTTAGGATGGGCACTCTTGACCGTCTCTGTCTTCACCGCATCTGGTGGGGCAAGAGTGCCCAACCTACGATCGACGACAGCCGCCGCAATCTGGTCTCGCAACGATTTCTGCAACGCTCCCTCTGCGATCAACGGTGCGAGGGCCGACAAAATCGAATCCGGTTGCTGCGCCAGCACTGCTCGTGCGAACGCCTCCTTGGCGCGCGAGTCGGTTTCGCGCGAAATGAGGCGATCTGAGATTTGGGAATTCAACACTGAGATTTTGAAATCTGCGACCAGATTGGCTGCAGCAATCTGCTGCTCAACACCCCGGCTGGGATTCAACGCCTCCACCGAAAACCGGCCGACCGCGAGCCACGCATAGCCGCTGGCTTCATCGGCATCTAGCAGTTCGACGTAGCCCCGCTTGCCCGCGAACTCCGCCAAGTCCCATTCGGTCCGCTGTGCCGTGTCGTTGCGCGGCGGCATCGCCTCGCGCAACAGAGCGTGTGTCGAGGCGTCTCGCAGGCGGATGTAGTTCTTCGGGTGGAACGGAGCACCGGGCAGTCCGTTGTGTCCCGCGCACCAGAACGACAGCTTAGCGGGCAACTCAAACGGCTCGCTGCGATAAAGCCCGGTCAGTTGCTCCCCCTTCACCAAGCTGTCGAGGAAGAGCGACCCTTTGTCGCCATCTTGCGAAATCCTCGCCCGCAGTTCCCACGGATTGTCCGCCTTCGGCTTCCTCGGCACGACCTCGTTCGCCCACGACAAACTCGCGCCGCGAGATGAATTCAACAATTTGCGGCTGACGTCCATCGCCCAGTCGCGAAGCGACGCATCGGGAGATTCACCTCGCTGCTGCAACGCAACTCGCAATGTGGAAAGTAGTCCGAGTTGTTGTTGAACGTCGTTGGCGAATCGCTTCCGAACGATCCCGACAAGCTGACTCGTGATCTTTGAGTCGGCGTAGCGAGCCGCATGTTGGACCAGCGACAAAAGCGTCTCAGGCGGTTCGTCGTACTTTTTGAGATGCCCAATCACGAAGCCCGCCGCCTCGGCGGTTTTGACCGCGAGAGCAAACTCGGTCAATCGCCTGGAAAAACCCTCGTCTAGCGACACGCTGGCCTGAGCGTCGAATTGACCGGGCCTGGCGAAATAATCTCGGATCGCGATCCGAACGACTTGCCGAAGGTGGCTGTCATCTGCCGCGATGTTCTCGTTCGTCGTCAGCAATGCGGCGAGATTGACGGGCGTCGGCGCTTTGCCGAGTGCATCGGCAGCGGCTCGTCGCACAAACGGATTGTCGTCGTTCAGCCGGTCGCGAATCACGGCATCAAGTGGATCGTCCATGTTATCGATCAACTCGGCGTTGAGCTTCATTACCATCGCCCGGACTTCGGGAGCGGTATCCTTCGCTGCCGCGATCACGTCGTTCTCGTTGCACTCGGTTGATTGGTCGAGCAGTGCATATGCCAAACTTCGAGCATGCGGATTCTTGGAGTTTTCCAGGACGCCTCGAAACACCGCGACCAGCACTTCATCGACCTTAAATGAAGGTGTCCCGTTGGGATCGATATATTCCTGCGTCGTCAATTCGTTTAGCCGCTCGAACGCCAATGCGCGAACTTTGAAATTCGTGTGGCCGAGCAGTTCGGCCAACTCCACTTTCTTGGACGTTCGAAGGTCTGGCATCTTGAACGGTGGCGTTCCCTTGTGGACCACTTTCCAGATGCGGCCTCGGTGGCGGTCGCGGCCGGGGTGTTTGAGATCGACTTCGTAGTGGCCGATGATCTTGTTGTAGAAGTCGAGGATGTAGAGCGCTCCGTCGGGGCCGCATTGCAGATCGACCGGGCGGAACCACGGGTCTTTCGAGATCACAAAGTCCGGCCGCTCCTTCGCCAGGATCGTCGAGCCGTGATACTCCGGAGCATCGACGTTGACTCGGCTGGTCATCACGTTGCCGGTGAAGAACATCCCTTCCCATTCCTTCGGGAAGTGGCCGCCGTAGTACGCCACGATGCCGCAGTTGGCGGTCGTGCCGTGCGTGTGGCTCATGATTTCCGGGACGAAGCCCAGTCCGTCGTGAGGTTTGCCGAAGCTCTGGTAGTAGCCGCCGCGCAGCAACTGCGTGATCGGCTTCGTGTGGCAGTCGGCGGTGAAGATGTTGAACAGCGGATCGAAGCACATGCCGAACGGATTGACCTGTCCGTGCGTGAAATGCTCGATGCGGCTGCCGTCCATGCGGAAGCGGAATGTGTTCCCCGACGACATCTCGACAACGTGCCCATCCTTGCCGGCCACCTTGCTGATGTTGTTGAACCCGTGGCAGGCGTAAATCCAACCGTCGAAGCCGCGCCGAAATGCGTTGCACATGCCGTGCGTGTCCCGCTCGTAGCCGAACGGGCCGTACAGCTTGATCCGCTCGTCGCACACGTCGTCGCCGTCGGTGTCGCGCAAGTCCCAGATGAACGGTATGCTGTAGACGATCGCCCCTTGAATCGTTTTCCCGGTCTTCTCGTCCTTGCGGCTGGGATACGGGTAGATGCCAATCGGGATGTTGAGCCCATCGGCAAACGTCTTGATGACGTCCGCTTTGCCGTCGCCATCAGTGTCGTGCAGAATTTTGACCGAGTCTCGCGCCGGCTTGTCGAGCGGTGCAGCCCACGGGTACTCCAACGAGTCGGTGATCCACATTCGGCCGCGCTCGTCAAAGGCCATGTTCATCGGTTTGAAGATGTCCGGTTCGGCCGCGACGAGTTGTATCTCGAAGCCATCCGGCACCAGCAACGCCTTCTGCTCGTCTTGCGGCGAGAGCGCGTCTGTCGGTCGCACTCCTGCCGCGAACGGGTCTTGGGAGAATGCTGGAATCTGAAGCGTCACCACCAACAAAATTCCGAGAGCAGATCGAGTCAGACGATTCATTACGAATGATTCCTTCAAGTGAGATTCGAGTTTTCGCTTAAACTCTGTGTCCTCTGTGTCCTCTGTGCCTCTGTGTTGATTGCATTGAAACACAGAGGCACAGAGGGCACGGAGAAGGCCGCGGCGGCTAAGTCGATTCGGGTAGTTCGCCGAACTCGATGTTACCCGGTTTCACGTCGGCCAAGAACACGCCGAGCTTGGAGAACGCCCACATGATCGCTTGGACTTTCTGCCAGCGCTCGCCGAACTGTTCCGCCTTCTCCTCCATCCAGTTGGCCAGCACTTCGGGAGGGTAATCCGGCTTCTGATCCAAGTACGCTCCAGCGAAATCCAACACGAACGGCGGCGACACAATCGTCATCTCGACGATCCAAAGGTCGTTGTCAAAACCGATCAATCGCGGAATCTTGAACTCCAAGATTTTGGTAACCCGTTGAGACTGCAATCGCAAATAGACGTCCCGTTCTCGTTGAAACAACCTCTCGTGTTGAAACACCTTGATCGCGGATTGGCGGTCTGTTGCGAACACAGTACCATCCCAGCCGAACCCCAAACGGTGTCCGATCTCGATTTGATGGGCGTGGCCATACGCCTTCGCCTTGTCCACGACGGAGTCATTCATGTCTCGCCCTAATTCCCAATTTGGCTATTCGGCGGAGGTTCAGTTGCGATTGGTCGTGGCGGGTGACGAATACTCGCTGAGTGAAATCGGCCCCGATGGCATCACGTTGCGAAACCCGTTGTCTCTCGCTCCTTGCGAAGCCGACGTCGTCATGGATGTTGACGATCACCGCAAAGTGTGGCGAGTCTGGCTCCCCGACGGCATCTCGCCCGACGACACGTTTGCGCGAACCGAGCCGCTTGTTCCGGTCGCGTCCTAGAGAGCACCATGCTGACTGCGAACGCTGAACAACTCTCGCTCGGACCTGCGGACGACATTCGAGTCGGTACGTCGCAGGTCTTTTTCGTCGATGGCCGCGAGATCAGCGTTTTCCGCCGCGAGCAGAATTGGTTCGCGATCGACAATCATTGCCCGCACAGTGGAGCCTCGTTGGCGGCCGGGAAGTGCAGCGAGTCGGTCGTCACCTGCGGCTGGCATCATTGGCAGTTTGACCTGCGCACCGGCGAAGCCATCGGCCGGCCGGGCTTCAAAGTCGGCACGCACACGCTCGAAGTCCGCGACGGCGAGTTGTGGATCACGCTTTCCTCGGAGTCTGAGATCACCCATCAAGCTGTCGGTCCCGCCGCCGATGCCGCGAGCGAGGTCGACCAGGCGGTCGATTGGCGTGATGCGTCGCGCTGCTTGGTCCGCTACGGAGCGATGGCTTGGACGGGCTACTTCCGGTATCGCTCGCCCGAGCCGCTCGAATGCCGCCACGGCGAGCGCGTGCTGATCGAAACGCCGCGCGGCGTCGAAGTTGGCGAAGCCCTCTCGCCGCTGACGACCGATCCGCCGCTCAATGACATCGGCAAAGTGATCCGCCCGACCGGCGAGTTGCAACGCAAACTCACGTCGATGGAATCGTTCGAGCATGTTCGCAGCCAACGTGATGCTCGGCAGCAAGCGCTCATCCAGGAGTTGCTGTCCGAAGCCTCACGCCGCATCGCCGAGCGTGATGTCGCCGTCGATGTCGTGGATGGCGAGTTGCTGTTCCACGGCAAGACGCTCGTGCTGTATTTCCTCGGCTCCCCGACCGACGACTTGGGAGTGCTCGCCTCGGAACTCAGCGCAGGCCGCGAGTTCAACGTGCTCTTCAACTCGGTCCTGGAAGTCGCCGCCCCCGTCGCCTCGTGCGGCTGCAGCGGCGGCGGTTGCAGCGCGAAGTAGCCAACTTAGCCGTCTCGCTCCGCGTGGCCAGCCAAACGTATGCCTTCACTTGCGGCTATGGAGCGCAGCCGAATAGCCGTCAAGTGCGAGGCTTGTTTCGGGCCTGATTCCTCTTCGTCACCCACCAACCTTCTCGGCTATTTGATTCCAGTTTGCCCTCAGCCAAGAGTCGAAGGTTGCTAATAGTGCATCTGCCCTGGCCAGATCGCTTCGGTCGCCATCGGGTTTGATCCCAGACTGCATCTTATTCAAGGCCGGAATGAGCTTGTCCTTTGTAATACTACCCCAGCCAGGCTGAATACCATTCAGGAGTTCGATGTCACATTCAGCCAAACGCTCAAGGGCTTTGTTGGTCAGCGATTCAACGTGGTCTATATCCTCAATCGGATTGCGTGAACTGCGCATTCCCTTCACTAGCACCTGTATGTCCTGAAGGTACTGATATCCGGCGAAAAAACCCCGCACTGATTCTTGTTGCTTGTCGGTGAGTGTGTCCTCACTCGCAGGCTCTTGTGCTGCCTGCCCAGTCCTCGAAGTGCCTGGTTGTTGCAACATCGCATCATAGAGAGGAACCCATCCGTAAATGGGCTTAAGGGTATTCGGTGCAAACGCTACTGTGAAAAAAACCGCTGTGGCCAGTAGTTCTACCAAGCCAAGTGTGTGGTGTTGAGCGGTGGGCTCCTTTGGTCTCTCCTTCATCGCGTACGTGGGGGCTGCGACGCTGTGAAAGAATGCTGCTATCCAAAGCGGCCATGTGGGGAGATTTGGCCTGCCTTCTGAAAACCATCGCAGGAGACTGACCACGAATACTGCGTAGCCACCGACAACATACGATTGTCCCAGTGCGGCAACGATGAAACCGCAAGCTGTGAGAAGAACGTTCTTCGTCTTCTGTCCTGCTGCAAAGAGCATAGCTCCAGGTGCCCCGGCTAGGCCCATTATCATCATCACA
>CAMDRI010000105.1 GCA_945906725.1 Candidatus Kuenenia stuttgartensis
TGCGGCGAGTCGTGAGCGAGCAGGTCGCCGGCCAGTTGCTCGCGCACGAACTGGTCGTAGGGTTTGTCGTTTCGGAAAGCGTCGATGACATAGTCGCGATACCGCCACGCATGCTCGGCGAAGAGGTCGTTGGCGGTGCCGATCTGATCGGCGTAGCCCACGAGATCCAACCAGTGCCGAGCAAACCGTTCGCCAAAGGCCCGCGAATCCAACAAGCGATCGACCACGCGAGTCTCCGCCTGACCCGATTCGTCACGAAGAAACGCCTCGATCTGTTCGACCGTCGGCGGCAGGCCGGTCAGATCCAGCGAGACACGCCGCAACCACGTGTGACGATCGGCGTCTCGAACCGGCCGCAGGCTCAGTCCTTCCAGCTTGCCGAGCACGAAACGATCGACGTCATTCCGCGGCCATTGCGAGTCGCGCACCGCCGGTGGCGAAACCTCACGAATCGTTTGAAAGGCCCAATGCTTGCGTCCCTCGCTGAGGTCAATCGACTCCGGCGAACGCTTCGCCTCCGTGACCCTCGGGTCGAACGCTCCCGTCTCGACCCAGCGTTCCAATTTGGCAATCGTCTCCTCCGGCAGCTTGCCGGTCGGAGGCATTTCCAGCCTTTTGTATCGCACCGCTTGAATCAACAAGCTTTCGTCCAACTTCCCCGGAACAACCGCTGGCCCAGTTTCTCCTCCCTTGACCCAGCCGCTGCGGGAATCAAGCACTAGCCCCCCTTTGACTTTCTTCGCCGAGTGACTGTGACACGAGTAGCAATGCTGCTTGAAAATCGGCAACACGTCGTCATTGAAGAATGCTTCGGCGGTTTTCTGCGCAACCGGCTTGTCATCGGCGACGGTTGCCTGACCGGTCAAGCCACAGAGAACGACCACGATCAATCGCCATGCGCATGTTGACGGTCGTTGAATCACTTGGTTGCCAGAGTTCATCGAGCGACTTCGCTTTCTCTGTGGGACGGATGGCCACAAGGCGACCCAAATCCTAAAACGCAATTGATTCGATCCGAATAGAATCCCAAGTGCGTCGTTGCACTTACCGAGTGAAAGAATAACGCGGCAGTTTGATGAAGCACACCAATTCGGCCGTGTCATGGTGGATCTCCCTTCTCCAGATCGCTGCGTGGAACGGTGGACTGGGTACTCGGTACAAGATATTTTGAAACCGCTTACCGAGTTGAGGCCCCTCCTGGTTTCCAAGGACATCACCATGCCGACTGTACCATTGCGTCGCTTGACGGAAGTTGTTCTTTCGGCCTCGATGATGCTCCTGCCCAGCGCGGTAAGTCTTTCGGCCGACGGTCCCCCCGAAGTGAAGACCGGCTTGCCGACGCTGCTTGGCATCAAGGGTTTGTCGGTCAACGGGCAGATCCATTCACACGGACTGCCCACGACATGGTCCGTCGAATACGGTCCGACGACCGCGAAAAGAAGGATGACCGAGGCCAAGCCGATTCCGTCGAAACTCGCGGCCTACTACCGAGAATCGTGGGACGAGGGCTGGAATGGCTGGAACAGTTGGTGTCCTAAACGACTCCATTTCAAAGACGGGGGCGTCAAGAACGGCTACATCAGCTACGAGGGAAGTCCTCGGGACGACCACAACCACGACGATGGCGTCGGTACTGTCCACCTTACGCCGTACATGTACCAAGGCAGCATTAGCCTCAGCGACTCCGCACCCAGTGCGTATCTCGCCGGCGGCGATCCCGACTTCCGCGACGCCATCATCCGGCAATCGGTGCGCGGCCGAAATTGGAAACCCAACGGCACCGAACTCATCTGGTGGTCGCAAGCGCAGAGCAACATTGAAGCCAACCCGGACGATCGGACGCTCTCTCCTGACTACAAACATCCCAACTGGTCTTACACCGGGAAGAATCTCACGGATCTCCTCGCAACCGGAAAATGGGAAACAGCCGAATACAGATTGCTGAACGACACCAATTTCTGGAGCTATTGCGGCAACAACAAAGGGGAAAAACGCTACGACGCCTATTGGTCGATCGACGAAACGCAGAGGCACTTGAACCTCGACCTGTTCCACATGGTGATGTTCGTCGACACGCAGAACCGGCCGACCGGTGCCATCGATTTCGATGAGTTCGAAGTCGTGTATCACAACGACTCGCTCGTCTATCCGACCAACGGCGGCAAGTTGATCGCATCGCCGAAGAACTCCGCAGATGATCCCAAGACGCTCACGGACGGCTGGCGGAACGGTGCGGGAAAGATCTGGCAGAGCGGTGCGAATCCCAGCAGCCCGCAAGAATTCGTCTACGAATTGGCTACCGTAGTCTCGATCGACAAAGTTCAACTCCATCAGCACACCGCGTGGCCCAGCAAGGAGGTTGAAGTCCTCGTGTCAGCCGACGGATCGAACTGGCAACCGCTCGTCCACGGCACCCTTTCCGAGAAGCACCCGGCGGGAGCGAACTACAATTTCTTGCTGAAGAAGAAGCTCTCTGCAAAAGCCAAACAAGTGAAAGTGAGAATTCTGTCAGGTTACAAAGCCGAGCATTGGGGCCTTGGTGAGATCGAACTCTTCGGTTCCGGTGCAGCATTCACTCCTGATGATGATTGGTTTCATGTGAATGTCGATTTGCTGGATCGCAAACCCGGCGAGACCATTCATTACCGCTTGGTAGCGACAAATGCGAAGGGCACGACGCAGGGTTCAGAGCAACAATTCACATTGCCTACCGACACCAAACCGCAAGTCATCACCATCAGCCCCGCGAGCCGGATTGGCAACGCCGCTGCGAAAATCGAAGGACGCCTCAACCCGCTCGGCAAAGCGACGCAGTTCCACTTCGAATATGGTCTGACGAAAGAGTACGGTCAAAAAACCGCGCCCCGTTATGGCGGCCTGCAACTCACCCCTCGTCTCGCCTTCGACACGATCACCGGTTTGAAGCCCGGCACGACGTACCACTACCGCATGGTGGCCGTGAACGAATCAGGGACCGGGTACGGCGAGGATGCAACGTTCGTGGCGAGGTAGATCGAAACCGGGACTTCCCCCTTGTGACGACTTCGTCCAGACGCTTGCTGATCGATGGAAGATGGACGTGTTCCATGTGGGTGTGTCTGGCGTCGATTTCGTCTCGCTCAACAAAACCCCAACTCATCGGAAACTCAGGTCATGTGTTTCGGCCCGGAATGACAAAAGGACTTACGCCTCATCGACGTAAGTCCTCTCCGCAACAGTGAGCAAGACAGAAATCAAACTTGGATGCGACTTGAGCCTCACTAAGCTCATCCGTCTGATGGGTTGTTTTGAATGCGGTCGAAAGGATTTGAACCTTCATGCCCTTGCGGGCGCTAGCACCTCAAGCTAGTGCGTCTGCCAATTTCGCCACGACCGCGAATTTCTGTTTTGACTCTGTCTCTCACCGAGCGTGCCTGCCGATTCGGCCAGTTGCCTGGCATTAACTTGCAGCGGTCGACGATCATGAGATCGCAGAACCGATGTGAGAGGCGTGGCAGTATAGTCGCGCGGAATTGTCTCGCAAGTTTGCATGTTCGCGGACGCGAGGGAATTGGAGGAATGAATTACTTGAGGCCGGCTAACAGCGTTGTCGCCTCTTTCGCCCGAGCGTGGTTTGGAAAGCGTTTTGTCACGGTTTCGAGAGATTCACGGGCTTTCTCGGTGTCCTTCAGTTCGATGAAACATTTCGCAGCTTCAAAGTGGGCTTGGCATTGCCATTCTTCGTACGGGTAGCCGAAGGCGGCTTCCAGGAAGTGTTCAGTGGCCTCGGCGAAGTTCTTGGCGGCGAGGGAGCACTGGCCCATCATGAAGCGCGCCTTGGCGGCGGTTTCGGTGCGGGTCTCTTTCGTGACGAGCGTGTAGGTTACCTTCGCAGCGTCGAATTGATTTTGGCTTTGTTGAGCGAAGCCGAGGCCGTAGCGGGCATCGTGGAGTTGCTCGAACTTCGGAAAGGTTTGCACGAGCAGCGTGAAGTGCTGCTGAGCTTGCGGCCATTGCTTGAGTTGGGTGGTGCAAGCCCCACTGCGGTACAGCGCTTTTGCGTGGAAGCGCTCGCTCTTGGCGGCGATGACGGCGGCGTAGAACGGCAGTGCTTCGGCGAATTTGTCCTGGCGGAAATGGCATTCTCCGGCAAGGAAGTTGGCGTCACCGGCCAGCGTGCCTTGTGGAAACTCTTTGAGTTGATTTTGGAACGTCGTCAGTGCGGCCGGAAATTGTTTTTGTTCGTGTTGGACCCAGCCGAGTTTGTAGTGCAGTCGCTCGCGTAACTCTGGAGTCTTCGCGGCGGTGAGGCCGGCGGTGAACGCCGCGCTGGCTTCGACTGGTTGCTTTTGAGACTCATGGAATTCGCCAACTCGGAACCAGGATTCGGGGGCGAGCAGGCTGTTGGGCAGTTTCGTCGCGAGTGAACGGAGGGCGTCGGCGGCTTCCTTCTCCTTTTTGAGTTCCAGGTTGGCGAAGGCGATTTCGTAGTAGCACTTGTCGGCGTCGGGGTAGTCGGGTTTCGTCGTGATCACTTGCGTCAGAGTCACGATTGCGGGATCAAATTGTTTCAGTCCGACTTGGCAGAGGGCCATTGCGAACTTGGCATCGAGCGCGTCTTTCTCGACTGGCTTGCCGGTCGCGATGAACTGAGCGAGGTCTTTCATCGCGGGGTCGAATTGTTTTTGGCGATGTTGGCAGAGACCTCGCAAGAAGAGCGCGGCGGGGACGAGGTCGCTTTGCGGTTTTTCGGCGATGAGTTTCGTCAGATGCGTGACGGCGTTCGGAAAATCGGGCTTCTCGAAGAGCGCGGCTCCGCTGCCGTACAGCGCGGCGGGAACGAGGTCGCTCATTGGGAATCCGGTGACGACTTGCTGGTAAAACGTGAGGGCGGTGTCGGACTTCTTGAGTCCGCGGTCGATTTCGCCGAGGTGGTACAACGCTCGGTCGCGCAGCTTGCTGGTGGGGATCTGGTTGAGCTTGGTCAATTCGGCGGCGGCGTTGGGCGCATCGTTGGCGGCTCGCAGACTGACGCCGAGCGCGAGGAGCACTTCGTCGAGGCGATCCCAGTCCGGCTTGGCTTGTTGAGCGGCTCGGAAGGCGGCGAAGGCGTCGGGGTGACGTTTCATCTCGCCGTGTGCTCGGCCGAGGAGATAGCGAGCTTCGGCGATGAGTGCCGGGTCTTTCAGCGTGGCAACGATCGTGTTGAGGTAGGCGATGCACTCTTCAAACTTCGGCGGCTGATTGGCGGCGATGCCGGACGAATACAAGCACAGGCCGATGCGGACATGAGCTTGCGCGGTGTGTGGGTTCGTGGGGAACTCGGTGACGAGCCGGCGGAAGAGCGGCTCGGCCTTCGCGAGATTCGCTTCCGGTTGGTTGAGCAAAAACGCCTCGGCCCCGACGAAAACGACTTCCGGCACGAGCGAGTGTTTCGCGAATGGAGCGGTGGCAAAGAATTGTTCGGCATGTGCTTGTGCGTTCGGGAAGTCGCCAGTCTGAAGCGCGGCGAGGGCGGCTCGGTATTTGGCTTCGGGCGCGAGTTCATGCGCGGCGAACTGGCCGGCGAATTGAGCATACAGCGGGATCGTCTCTTTGCGGCGTTCGGGTATTTCATAGATTGAGTCGATACGGACCAACTGCAGCGCGGGAATGAACTCGCTCTGTGCGTTCGCAGCGATGACCGGATCGACAGTCGCGGTCACGGTCGCTGGCTGCTTGAGCGCGATCAGCGTGCGGCCAAGCCAGTACGCGGCTTCGGGGGCGGTCGGCAGTTTTTGAGTGACAACCGTCGTCAGTGCAGTTTGAGCCTGCGGGAATTGTCCCGCTTTGAAACGGGCTTTGCCTGCGGCAGTGAACGCCGGGCCGATCTGTTCGCTCTTCGGGAATTTCGTCGGCACGGTATCGAGCACTGCGGCGGCTTCGGGAAACTTGTTTTGATCGAGCAGCGCTTGGCCCTGCTTCAGCGTGGCGACATCGGCCAATGGAAAATTGGGTACGGCAGCGGCTTGAACGAAGTGTGGCTCGGCTTCGGCGTGCCTCTTCTGCGCGACGAGCGACGTGCCCAGCCGTAGCTTGGCCTCTGGGACGAGCGGACTCTGGGGGAAACTTTGCAGCAACTTCGTGAACGTCGTCACCGCTTCGACGTGCTGTTCGAGATCGGCCTGCGTTGTGCCGAGTCCGCAGAACGCTTCTGGCAAGATCGTCGCGGCGGGGTACGTCGCGATCACCTTTTGATACGTGACGATGGCGTTCGGTTTGTCGGCGGCGAGATACAGGCTCTCGGCCTGATAGTACGTCGCGTCCGCGGCGAGTGGACTCTGAGCGAACTTGACCGGGACGTTGGCAAACTCAGCGGCGGCGGGCTTGAAGTCGTTCGGCTGCTTTGACGTTTGCGCCACTTGAAAGAGCGTGAGACCGAGATTGAACTGGGCTCCGTCGAGATGCTTGAACTGCGGAAATGTTGCCAGAATGAGCTTGAACGTCGCCGTCGCTTCCGGCAGTTTCTTTTCGCTCAATTGGCAGACGCCGAGTTGGTAATGAGCGTTCGGGACTCGCGTGTCCTGCGGAAACGCCTTCAAGAATTCGGTCCAACGCGGCATCGCTTGCGCGAACAGCTTTTTCGATTGAAAGCCGTAAGCGACGGCATACTGGCGAGTCGCTTCCGGGTTCGGATCATCGGCGGCCTGGATCGGCATGCAGGCCAGCAGTAGCAAGAGCACCGATGTGAGTCGAAATGGGTGAACCGTCAACATGCGAACCTCCACAGAGTTACTGGCGCGGGAGATTTCAAAAAGCGAGGTAACAGCTTTCATCGGCCGGCCATCGGCTTTCAGCCAATCGCTGCGGCCACATCGGATGAGAGAATCACGGACTGTCGTCGATCATGCAACCGACTGGGCCTGTGGAATCCTGTGATTCGTCTTTTCGCTTGGTCGAGGAACAACTAGAACGCCGTCTCCTTGAGGAGCAGGTTTTGTGGACATGGATGTGGTGATCTTTGGCGGCGGAGCGGCCGGATTGTGGCTGCTCGATGAACTGACGCGGCGCGGGACGAACGCCGTGCTGCTGGAAGCGAATGCGCTGGGGACCGGCCAGACCGTTGCGGCTCAGGGAATCATTCACGGCGGATTGAAATACACGCTCAGCGGCCTGCTGACGAAATCGGCCACGAGTATCCGCGAGATGCCGGCAATCTGGCGCGAATGTCTCGACGGACAGCGCGAGCCGAATCTCAGTGCGGTGCGACGTCGCTCGAACGAGTGCTACTTGTGGCACACGGATTCACTCTCGTCACGGCTCGGAATGTTGGGGGCGCAGTTTGGATTACGAGTCGCCCCGCAATCGGTGTCGGTGAACGATCGGCCGGAGATTCTGCGAGGTTGTCCCGGCACGGTGGCTCGACTGCCAGAGCAAGTGATTTCGACAGTCAGCTTGATCGAAGTTCTGGCGACACGAAATCGCGAGCGGTTGTTCAAGGTCGATCCCGCGCGAATTGAGTTCGAGTGCGGCACGCCCGGCGAAGTCATGTCGATCCGCATCGGCGATGACTTCACGCTTCATCCGCGAGCCGTCGTCTTCACCGCCGGAGCCGGCAACTCGGCCTTGCGACGCAGCGTCGAACTGGCCGGCGAAGCGATGCAGCGTCGGCCGTTGCACATGGTCATGCTTCGCGGCGAGCGACTGCCGATGTTTCAAGGACACTGTGTCGATGGCGCGAAAACACGCGTCACGATCACGTCCGAAATAGATTCCTCCGGCCGAACCGTTTGGCAAGTCGGCGGACAGATTGCTGAAGACGGTGTCGTTTGGGATGAGCGGATGTTGCTGACTTGCACTCGCGACGAATTGCGAGCCGTGTTGCCGAACATCGACCTGTCGTCCGTCGAATGGAGCACCTATCGCGTCGATCGCGCGGAAGGAATCGTTCCTGGCGGCAAGCGGCCGGAGTCGGTGCAGATTCGACGCGAGGGAAACTGCCTGACCGCGTGGCCGACGAAGCTGGCGCTCGTTCCGCAGCTGGCGGCGGAGTTGTGCCGGCAGTTGGACGATGCACAATTCAAATCTCAAATCTCAAATCTCAAATCTCAAATTGATTCGGTCGGCGTGCCTCGCGATTGGCCTCTGCCGACGGTCGCACTTCCTCCTTGGGAGACGGCGACTCGTTGGCTCACAAACGATGACTTGTCCGCACCGTCTCAACCCGCAGCGTTGCCGAAAGCGGCTTGAGGTCGGAGTTCGAGTCATGCAAATGCGACCGTTGGGACAAACCGGATTGCTTGTCACTCCTCTGGGCTTCGGAGCATTCAAGATCGGACGCAATGAAAAGGTCAAATATCCGCAACCCTACGATCTGCCGGACGACGCGACGGCCGAGCGATTGCTCAACGGAGTGCTCGACTCCGGCATCAACTTGATCGACACCGCGCCGGCGTATGGCATCAGCGAAGAGCGGATCGGCAAGTTTCTTGCGTCGCGGAGAAACGAATTCGTGCTCTCGACGAAAGTTGGCGAGCGATTCGACAACGGCGAATCTTCGTTCGACTTCACTGGACCTGGCGTGCGTGCCAGCGTCGCCGAGAGTTTGCGGCGATTGCGGACCGACATCCTCGACATCCTCTTTGTGCATTCCAATGGCGATGATCTCGCGATTCAGCAACAGACTGAGGTCGTGGCGACTCTGCAAAAACTGAAACACGCTGGTTACGTCCGAGCGATCGGGTTCTCCGGCAAGACGCCGGCCGGTGCGGTGGTCGCACTCGAATGGGCTGACGTCGTGATGGTTGAGTATCACTTGCAAGACACATCGCATGCCGAAGTCATCGCTTTGGCAGTGAGTCGCGGAGTTGGCGTGGTCGTAAAAAAGGGCTTGGCCTCCGGACATCTGCCGCCCGTGGACGCACTTCGATTTGTGCTGTCGCAGCCGAACGTCTCAAGCGTGATCGTCGGCGGGTTGAGCTTCGAGCACTTGCGTGAAAACATGAAGGCAGTAGGCAGTAAGCAGTAGAGAACGACGCGGCCAACTGCCTTCTGCCAACTGCCTTCTGCCAACTGCCTTCTGCCAACTACCATTCCGCCATGTCCCACAAGACCCCCAAACAACTCGATGCCGAGAAGGGCAAAAACACCGTCGTCTGCCGCAATCGCAAGGCGTCTCACGAATACGAAATCCTGCAAGACATCGAATGCGGCCTGATGCTCTTCGGCAGCGAGGTCAAAAGCATTCGCAACGGGAAGGTCTCGATTGACGAGGCGTTCGCTCGGATCCGCAACGGCGAGTTGTGGCTGGTCGGTTGTCACATCGCCGAGTACCCGCAAGCCAACGTACAGAATCATGAACCGCTGCGGACTCGCAAGCTGTTGCTTCACAAACGCGAACTCGCAAAATTCGCTGAGAAAGCCGCCGAGCGCGGACACACGCTGATCCCGCTCGATGTGCATTTCTCCGAGGGCAAGGTGAAGGTCAAGCTGGCGATCGCTCGCGGCCGTAAGGTCCACGACAAGCGTGAGAAGCTGAAGCAAGCCGACGCCGATCGCGAGATGCGGCAGGCGATGCGACGTGGGAAGTAGCCACACTCGCCAGAGTGTGGGTGCGGTTCAGATTCCTTTCTGGCGAACGTGGCTACCCGCGTGCCGTCGCCGCTTCCATGATCCGTTGCTCGGTGAAGTCGCCGCGATGGAACTCGCCCCTCAGCCGGCCTTCACAGAGCACGAGGATGCGATCGCAGAGCGTGATGAGTTCCGGCAGCTCGCTGCTCGTGACGATCAAGCCGAGTCCATCGCGGCAGAGTGAGTCGATGAGCTTGTAAAGCTCGGCCTTCGCGCCGACATCGACGCCGCGCGTCGGATCGTCCAGCAACAACACCTTCGGCCGCGTGCGTAGCCAGCGGGCGATGATGCACTTCTGCTGGTTGCCGCCGCTAAGACTCGTAATCGCCGCCTCGCCACCGGTCGTCTTCACGCCGAGCCGTTCGATCGATTCGTCCGCAGACGCTCGCTCGCGATGGCCGGAGATGAGGCCCAGCGAACAAGCCTCGTCGAGCGTGCAGACCGTGATGTTGTCGCGCACCGTCAGATGCGAGAAGAGCCCGAGCCGTTTGCGGTCTTCGGTCACGAGGGCCATCCCGGCCGCAACCGCTTCTTCGGGATGTGAGAAACTCACCGACTGGCCGTCGAGCACGACGCGGCCTTGCGGCGGAATCTCGCTCGCCCCGAACAGGCATTCGAGCAGTTCCGTGCGGCCCGCTCCCATCAGCCCGGCGATGCCGAGCACTTCGCCGCGCCGCAGCGTGAACGACACGTCCTTCAATCGCCACGGTCGAGCGTGTCCCGGCCACGGCAGCGAAAGATTCTCGACGCTCACCACGACCGCGCCCGGTTGTCGCGGCTGATCGAACGACGTCTCCTCGATTTCGCGGCCGACCAACAAGTGCGTGACTTCGCGCGGAGTCGCTTCGTCGCGCCGCAGCGTCCGCGAATGCCGGCCGTCGCGCAACACGGTGATCCGATCCGCCAGCCGGAAGATTTCGTCCATCTTGTGCGAGATGTAGAGGATCGTGACGCCGTCGGCTCGCAGCCGCCCGATGATCTCGAACAGCCGTTCGGTTTCCGTTTCGGTCAGCGCGCTGGTCGGCTCATCCATGATGAGAATGCCGGCTCGTTTCGACAGAGCCTTCGCGATCTCGACCAACTGCTGATCGCCGACGCGCAACTCGCCGACACGCTGATCGGGATCGAGCCTGCAGCCGAGCTGCCAAAATAATTCGATTGTTTCTTTCCGAGCAGATGATTCATCGAGCAACCCGAACGATCCTCGCCGCTCCCGACCGAGAAAGATATTCGCTGCGACCGAAAGTTGTTCGACGAGATTCAGTTCCTGATGAATGATGCTGACGCCAGCCGCCTCAGCGTCGCGAGTGCTTGCGAAGCGAATCAGTTCGCCGCGCAGTCGCAGTTCGCCGGCGTACTCGGTGATGACGCCGCTGAGGATCTTCATCAGCGTGCTTTTTCCAGCTCCGTTCTCGCCGACAATTGCGTGCAGTTCGCCGGCCGCAATTTCCAACGACACGTCCTGCAACGCGACTGTCCCCGCGAATCGCTTGGTGATCTGCCGTACTTCAATCAATGACATCGTTCTGGCTCCCTTCGGCCGAACAATGTAGTGCCGCCCGCATTCCGAGGCGCGCATCAACGGGAAGGAGCCTCGCCGTCCCTTCAATGGCTGTCGCCATTACCAGCGACTTGGCAATGGCTTCGTCGGCGAAATCTGCTTCTGTGCCTCGCGTTGCTGACGGAGCAAGTTCAGCACTTGTCTCTGGACCGCCGGCGTCTGTCGGACCACAAAGCTGCCGGCGGTAGACAACCCGGTCATCGTACCCCCTCACCGTCACGATCCAACCTGAGGCCGCTGGTGCTGGTTTCAAGCATTGTCATCAGCACCTGAAAGTCCTCGTTCGGGCCAATCAGGTCGGAGACAGGGTAGGTGCGACTGATGAATCGTTGTGTTTCTCTGGCAGTTGAAAGTACGACGAGTACTTCGTTGTCGATCACACTACTCAGCATGAGCGGTCGCAGCAGCAGTTCCAGCGCGGAACGTGCCGTGATTTGCTGAAGCTGCAGCGTGACTGGCGTATCGGTCGCAATGCCTTTCTCCGTCAGAGATTCGTGGTCGAGCACGACGTTGATCGAGAGTTGTCTTGCGAAATAGGCGACGACTTCAGACAGCGGCGTGTTCTGGACGCTGAGCGTGATCGTCTTGTCCAAAGTCTGTCCCACCCTGCGGACTTGTCACTTTGTTGTTGCATTTGGCGGTTTGAATTGTTCGATCCGCAGCCGCTACCTTCCCGATGTTGCCGCGAAAGAGTCGTTGCGGCGAATGGCTCCTCATTCAGACGGAAGCACAATGAGCACGGACGGCGTGACGTCAGGACAGAACGAAATCTATTCACTGACAGGGGCCATCGCGGACGCCAAGCCATTGGTGGTCGGTGTGCTGCGCGAGACGTTTCGAGACGAACGCCGCGTTGCGTTGGTTCCCGCGTCGGTCGCGGCGCTCAAGAAAGCAAAACTGAGTGTCGTCGTGCAAGCTGGGGCCGGAACGTCGGCCGGGTTTGTCGATGCAGAATACATCTCGGCCGGCGCGGAAGTCTTGCCGACTCGCGAAGGCGTGTTTTCGCGAACGGACACTCTGCTGCAAGTTCGCACGGCGGGAGCCAACGCCGATGCGGCGGATGCCGACATCGCGCTCCTTCGACCGGGACAAGCCGTGATTGGCATGTGCAATCCGCTCGGTCGTCCGGAGTTCATGCGTCGGATTGCCGAACGCGGAGCGCTGGCGTTCTCTTTGGAGTTGCTGCCGCGGATCACTCGTGCTCAGAGCATGGACGTGTTGTCGTCGCAGGCGTCGATTGCCGGTTACAAGTCAGTGCTGCTGGCGGGTGAGCGGTCGCCGAAAATGTTTCCGATGATGATGACGGCGGCTGGGACGATCACGGCCGCGAAGGTGTTTGTGATCGGCGCGGGGGTGGCTGGCTTACAGGCAATCGCGACGGCTCGGCGATTGGGCGCGGTGGTCCGAGCGACGGACGTGCGATCGGTAGCCAAGGACGACGTGCAAAGTCTCGGCGCGAGGTTCATCGACATGGGCCTGGGAGACGCGGCCGGTGGCGGCGGGTACGCGAAGGGGATGGACGCGGACTTTTATCAACGTCAGCAAGCGGCGTTGTTGCCGGTGATTGCCGATAGCGACATCGTCATCACGACGGCGGCGGTGCCGGGGCGAACGGCTCCACGATTGGTCTCGGCCGAGATGGTGCGATCGATGTCGCCAGGCTCGCTGGTGATCGACTTGGCGGCAGAGCAGGGGGGCAACTGCGAATTGACTCGGCCGTGGGAAACTGTTGTTGAAAACGGGGTGTCGATCATCGGCTGCGTCAACTTGCCGGCCACCGTGCCGTTTCATGCCAGCCAAATGTTTTCACGCAACGCGACCACGTTTTTGTTGTCGCTGGTGAAAGAAGGCCACTGGTCAATCGACCGCGAAGATGAGATCGTGCAAAGCACGCTCGTCACTGCTGACGGAAAAGTCGTGCATCCGAAAGTGCATGAAATGCTCACGTCAGACTCGGGCGAAGGCTGAACTTGCCAATGCGCCGAACACGCGGCGATTGCTCTCCGATGGAAATGGCGAAGCAGCATGACGGACCAACCGGCGAAATTTGAACGTCAGGACGTCATCGGTCCGTTGGTGGTCGCGCTGTTGGCTCTCTTGTCGGTCGTGCTGACGCTCGATGCGGCCGGCGATTACCCGAAGCTGTTCGAGGGGCCGGGCATCACGCTCGACGAATCGTTCAACGTGCAGATGGGCGTGTATCAATGGAATGCGCTGCGCGAATACAACGTCGCACTGCTGCATCCCGACAGCGTGCGCGAGGTGTTCGGGCCGGGATCGAATTACAACCCGGATCACCCGCCGCTCGGCCGACTCTGGCTGGGTTTCTGCCACGACCTGACGAAGTGGCTCTTCCCGCCAGCCGATCATCCCTCGCCGTTCGTGACCGATTGCGCGCGAGTCGGTTCCGCCACGGCATTCGCGCTGACGGTCTTCTTGATCGGGCTGTTCGCGACGAAATGGTACGGCCGAGTGGCCGGCATGGTCGCAGCGGTGTCGCTGGTGCTTATGCCGCGCGTGTTTGCTCACGCGCATCTCGCTTCGCTGGAGACGTTCATGAATCTAACGTACTCCGCAACGGTGCTGGCGGTCGCGCACTGGTGGCGAGTGGAAAAAGGAGCACGGCGGCCTTGGATGATTCCGACGTTGACAGGAGTGCTCTTCGGATTCGCGCTGCTCACGAAGATGCAGGCGATCTTGATTCCGCCGGTCGTCGGGTTGTGGGCGTTGTGGCATTGGCGAGTCCGCGCGATCAAACCGCTGGCGATCTTTGGTCTCGTTGGACTGGCCGTCTTCTTCGTCGGCTGGCCGTGGCTGTGGCTCGATCCAGCGAAGCACTTTCACGAGTACTTCGCACGCACGACCAACCGCGCGATTTTGAATTGCTACTACCTCGGCCAAGTTTGGGCAGACAAGGATGTCCCGTGGCATTATCCGTTCGTGATGTTCGCCGTCACGGTGCCGGTGGGATTACACACGCTGGGATTGCTCGGTGTCGTGGCCAAAGTAACCCGAAGCGTGAGCGAGGAAGTTGGGAGAACAACCCCTCGCTCACGCTTCGGGTTACATTGTGACCCGCGCGAACAACTGTTGCTGGCGGCAACGCTGCTTCCGCTCGGGTTGTTCGCACTTCCTGGCATCGCGGTCTACGACGGCGAACGACTGTTTCTCGTCAGCTATCCGATTTGGGCGGTACTCATCGGACGCGGTGCTAAAGTGGCACTGTGCTTTCTGCAACGGAAAGTCGAGTCCGGTCAGTGGCGACTCGTGGCTAGCCATCGGACACACGGCATCGCGATGGCATCTTTTCTGCTGGCCCAAAGCGTCGGTGTGATCGTGATGCACCCTTGCCAGTTGAGCTATTACAACCTGTTGGTTGGTGGGTTGTACGGCGCGGATCGGTTGGGTTTCGAGCGAACTTATTGGGGTGACTGCGTTACTCGCAGCATGTTGGCCTCGATGCCGGAACCTCCAGAAACGGAGATCGTGTACGTGATGCCGGTGCTGCATCAGTTCCAGTTGGACGACTTAATGCAGCAATCGCCGATCCTGCGAAACAAGGGGCTCCGACTGCGTCCCTTCCAGGATGAGCACACCGACCGAATGACGGACGGATGGTTGCTGGTCTCTCGAAAAGCCGATGTCCCCACCGAGATGTGGGGTGGGCTCAACGGAATCGGTGAACGCCGCCAGCAGATCACTCTTGCCGTGTGGCGCGGCCTTGCTCTTCGGTAGAGGTCGTTCTCCTACCCTGATTGCGTCGTAGCCATCCGCCGCGGCGGATGGCTACGGTTTTGAAATGGCTTCGACCACGAGTAGCCACGATTACTGGTTGGTTTTCGTGGTGGCGTCGTCGGTTGGCGGTGAGAGCACTTCCGGTATCGCGGCGGGAGCGGGTGGGACCGGAGTGAGTGGCGACGGAACCGGAGCGGGGATCTCTTGCTCGAAGATCGCCTCGCCCGGCAGCGACGTGGAAGAGAACGGCACTCGGTGATTCTCCGTCGGTGGTTTGCGACGCAACTTCTTGAACCAGTTCTTGTCGTTGATCGCTGCGGTAATTTGGTCGCGCAGACGGAGCGAGTCGTTGTCGAGTCGATTGTGACGCAGTGATTCATCAATGTGACGTTTGGCGCGCGGGGCGTCACCTTCCTCGAAGTAGCGGGCCGCCCGTTCGTACTCAATGCGGGCCAGCTTGTGAGGATTGATCGGCGACAGTTTGTCGCGGTATTCCTCGTGCCGACGTTCGTTCTCCGAGCGGGAGAGGTCACCTTCGCACTCGGCATCAGGATCACGAATGATGCGCGGCGTGATGAGCACGATCAATTCCGTGCGGGTCGTGTCATTGGATTTGTTCTTGAACAGGTTGCCGACGACCGGCAGCGCCCCCAGACCGGGGACTCGCGATTGTGATTGGTTCGCCTGTTCCTCGATCAGTCCACCCACCACGATGGTCGCTCCGTCGCGGATCATGACATTCGACGTGACTTGCGTGGTGCGTGATTGCGGCAGGCCGGCTTCGTTGATCGTGCCGTCGGATCGTTCCGGGTGAATCTCCATGCGGACCAGTCCGTCCTGCGTGACGAACGGCCGCAGCAACAGTTTCGTGCCGACCTCCAGGAAGTTGATGTTCTCGATGCTTTGTGTGCCGTTGAACGTTGTCGTTTTATAGCCCAGACGCCGACCGATGATGAGTTCGGCCTTCTGTTTGTTGAGCACCCGCACGCTCGGCGAGGCGACCACGCTGGTCTCGGCCAACGTTTCCAGTGCCTGGACGAAACCGCCCAGGTCGCCGTTGATGAAGCCGTACTTCAATCCGGCCGTGCTGGCGACGAAGTCACCGGCGATCGGCAACAGCGAGTCTTTATTGAAGCCAACGTTGCTGTTGATCTGCGATCCATTTGCTGTGGTGACCAACTGCTTGTTGCTGCTGTTGAGCAGCGCGAAGTTCACACCGAGCTTCATGGATTCGGTCAGCTTGACGCTGAGGATCATCGCCTCGATGACGATCTGCGACGGTGGAACGTCGATATCGGCGAGAACCTCTTCCACTTGGGCGATCACATCGGGATAGTCGACAATTAAAAGCGCGTCCGTCTGAGCCAAGCTGTTGCCACCAATTTTCGTTCTCGATTCCTCCAGGCCAACCTCTGTGGGAGTCGTGACGGCAATTACCCCGGCCGGTTTCGAGAGCATGGGCGTGATCAGCAATTGCAGGTCTTTCTCGCTGACGTATCTCGGCCGAAAAACTTTTGACACCGTCTTGCGAGCGGCTTGCTTGCGGGCCAGCGAATCCGTCGTCGTCCACACGAAAACAAAATTCCCTTCTCGCTCGTAGACGTAGCCCAGCGATTTGGTGATCGCGTCGAGTGCTTCTTCGGCGGACACGTTTTGCAAATTGGCGGCGGGGACACGGCCAGTCACACCGCGTCCCACGAGGATATTCATGCCCGACAGTTGGCCGAGCGCGGCGAGCGCCTTGCTGATGTCCACGTCATCGAAGTCGATGCTGTCGAAGCGGTCTTGATGGCCTTCGGCCGGTTTGAATTGCATGACGCCAGGTTTGTTGTCGTCGGCTTTCTTATCGTCGTCGAGCGGTTCGGCCGGCGCATGGGGTTTTGTTGTGTCGGACTTCGGCTCCGAGACCTTGGCGGGGTCGGCCGCGCTCGGTTGAGCGTCTTTCAACTGCTGCAAAAGCTTCTCGATTTGCTCAGCTTGCTTGCTCTCTTGAATCTGTCGCAGCGTCTCGATGGCCTTCTGAGTGTCATTCGACTTCTGTTCCGCTTGGGCTTGGGCCAGTTCGATCTTCTTCTGAAGGGCGGTCAATTGGGAATTGACGCGAGCGGATTCGGACTCCTGAAGGACGTCCGCCGGCCGAAAGACCATCGCTGGCCGGCTGTTGGTTAGCGCTCGTGGTTGCTGGGTCACGTCCTCCGTGGCCAGATCCAATTCTTCAAGATCATCGCCCGCGACGACTTCTCGCTCGTGAGCTGAAAAGCGACCCAACTCTGGCTGAATGCGTTTCGGAGATCTCGTGGGCAATGAGCGAGAAGTCTTGGCCGAATT
This sequence comes from Candidatus Kuenenia stuttgartensis, assembly GCA_945906725.1. GTDB lineage: Bacteria > Planctomycetota > Planctomycetia > Planctomycetales > Planctomycetaceae > SXKJ01. The sequence continues at coordinate 17,213 of CAMDRI010000105.1, forward strand.
GGCAAGGCGTTTCAGTTCGGGTCGCTCGTATTCGAAGAACGAATCGTCGTCGATTTGCGGCTTGGATTCAGGTCGAACGAGACCCTCATCGTGGGTACGGCGTTTTTGAATCTTGGTGACGACGTCTTGCGGATTGTCGGCAGGTGACTTCGAGGCGACCGCCGCGAACTCGATGGTGCGTCCTGTGGCTGGCTGAGTCACCGCGTGTTCGCGCGGCGTAGAGCCTTGCGTGCCGAGCGCCCATGCAGCGAACACCGCCACCAAGACGGTAGCGATGCTCAATGCTCGCGAGGCTATTTTGAGAGGTGTCGTTGCCATGCCGCCGGTCGTCCCTGACTGGGCGTGATTCGGTTCTAGTCTCTCGACTCGTCTCGCGAGTCCGTCAACGTCAACTGCCAACTCTTTGAACCATCGGTCAGTGTCACTGACTTGCGATTCACAGTTTCCAACAGCAGTTGTCGGTCATTCCATGTAATGCTCTGCCCCTCGTGGAACAGTTGATTGTTGATCATGGCCACGCGGCGGTTGGGTCCGATTAAGGTGCTTTTCAAATCCAGACCATCGAGTTGTTCAATCGGTTTTACCGAAAGCTTGGCAGCCGATCCGGAAGTCTCGGCGAGTGCGTCATCAGCGATGAGCAGCGGCAACGGCAGCAACTCATCATTGAGACCGAAGGGTTTTGATGGCATCTCCTCGGCGCTGGCCGACTGCAATAGCGGTTGTTCGTGAAGCAGCTTGAGCAGAGTCTTGCTGTCACGCGACTTCTTGGCGGACTCTGGCGAGTTCAGTGCTGTAGAGGATGCGGTCGCCGTCGAACCACTGGCCGTGGCCGAGGCATCGACGGACGGCGACGGCGCGACGGTCGCTCTGCCCGAAAACGCTTTCAGCAACGGTGGCACCCAGAAGAACAAGCCGACCAGCAACAGCAACGCGAGCACGACCGTCTTGCCGGCAATAGCCTTCATGTCGTGAACAAGTTGCTTGGAAATCGATGAGAGATTCATGATCTTCTGAAACTGTTAGTAGTGAGCCGAAGGACGTCGGTCGCCGGACAGTCCGGGAGCTAGCGATTCCCGGCCCGCTATAGGTGCGTTCTGGAATCATCGGCTTGAGTCTGAGTCGGGCTGTCGCTCTTTTCGGAAAAAGCGACAAAGCTTGCCCGCTTTACGAAGACGGAGAATGTCAAATCCGCCTTCAGCGTTTCACTGGCTTGCTCAGATTCACTTTTCAATTGCAGCCGTTCTACGGTGAAGAGAGTCGGCTGCGATTCGAGTCCGTGCAGGTATTGCGCGATGCGGCGGAAGTTGCCGGAGATCGTCACTTGGTAGGGAATAACCCGATACGTTTCACGCACGATAGTTGCGAGCGGTTGGATGCGATCCATCTTGAACCCTGCCGCATACGCGAGGTTGGCGACCTGTTGCAGCAAGCCGCGCAGTTCGTTTTCGTCGTCCAAGAGTCGGTCGAGTTGCCGCAGCGCCGTTTGTTGTTTGGCTTGCTCGTTGCTCTGCATCGCGGCTTGCTGAATGAGCAATGGGGCCGAGTCCGTCGTCCGGTTGGCGATGCTGAGTTCCAATTCCGACGCGAGCGATTCGAGATCCGGCCGAATAGCCTTAATCACCGAACGATGAATGTCACTTTGTGAATCGAGCGTCGCCGAAATTGTCACGCTGGCACGCACCCGCATCGCTTCGGTGAGGTCGAGTTCCAGATGCTTGGCGACCGCTTGATCCATCTCGCGACCGCCGCTGCCGACGTACTTGAGAAACAGAATCGGATCTCCGTCCGCGATCAGCACCGTTGTCAGATTGTCGCCGAGATGTAGATACGCGATCCGTTCGCTGTCATCGCGGCCATGACGAAAGGCTCGCAAGACGGCACACGGTTCGACGTCGATCGCGGCCGGTATCATGCCAGCTCGTTCGAGTACTCGCAGATGCCGCTAAAAATCGTCTGCTGACACGCCATCAGCACGACTTCCTGCTTGACTGTGACGTTCTGTCGAATCTGTCCGGAGAGCAAGTACTGCAACTCGGCATTTTGAGCCAGAAACGTGTGCGCCCTCCAGGACCATGCCTTAAGTTGGGCCGGTCGTGGCGGCCCGGCGTTCAGCTCGGCGGGCGGTTCTTCGGGCGTAGCGGTCGCGGCGTTCTTCGCGGCGGTATTCGCGGATGGCTTCTGGGTGTGCGGCGGCCCATCG
>CAMDRI010000106.1 GCA_945906725.1 Candidatus Kuenenia stuttgartensis
CAACTGGGCGGCTACAACAACCGAGCCACCGAAACCCCACCCGGCCCCCAACCCCTCTGGATCGGCCTCCGCAGAATGACCGACTTTGCCACCGCCTGGCTCGCCTTCGGTCCGCAAGACGGATCGAGTTGTGTATAAACGACAGACGCGCCGTCTACGGCACCCGACACCAGACAAGCCAAGCGCGACCTTTCAATGTCGTTCGACAAACTTGGCACCGTGAGCCTTCTGTTGAATTACCCGTCAAGTGCGAAGCCGTATTTTGAGAAGTCGTTGCGTTTGGCTGACGAATTGGCTGAGACGGAAGAAGAGAAACATGATCTCGCGATCGGCTACCAAAAGCTTGCCGATCTGTGTCTTCGATTAGCGGACACGCTTTCCGCGAAGTTGTACTACGAAAAGAACTTGAAATTGTGCGAGCAGATTGCGGCATCGGCACCCCAGAGCCGCCCGATAAGGCGTGATCTTTCAATTTCATATTTCAAGCTTGGAAACGTCTGCTTGCGAGAAGGTTCGGCTAAGGTGGCAAAACAGTATTTCGAAAGGCAACGGCAACTGTGTGAGGAACTCGCGGCTGAGTCGCCGGCGAGCGTCGAAGCACAACGCGACCTTTCAATCTCATACGACAGGCTAGGCGACGCGAGTCTAGGACTTAAGGACTCAGTTGAAGCGAAGTTGTACTTTGAGAAAAGCATGATGCTGAGCAAGCAATTGGTTGTCGCAGAACCGCAGAATTCACAGTCAATCCGTGATTTGTGTATTTCGCTAATCAAGCTCGGTGATTTGAGTCTTCAATCCGAAGACCCCGAGACGGCGAAATCCAATTACGAAGAAGCGATGAAGCTCCGCGAGGAATTGGCATCGAATGAACCACAAAGTGTCAAGGAGCAAATCGCTCTGCATGTTGCCTATGCCAGAATGGGACTTTGTGAACAAAGTCGGAAACAGTACCAGTTGGCGATTCAATGGTATGAAAAATCGTTGACGATCCTTGAAACGCTTGATTCAGCAAACAAGCTAACGCCCGTGGAGAGACAACGAGTAAAAGGTGTTGAAGCTGCTCTTAACGCCTGTAGGGCGGGACTTGGGAACCCACGTTGAGTCGATTCTGTGATGCGCGCGTTGCCCGACCCCGCGTTCACACGGCCGTGGACACCGGAACTGCGAGCGGAGCGTGAGGCGTTGAGTCTGATCCACCGGCTGCGAGACCAAGCCAAACCGCAGAGCGAATGGCTCGACGCCATCGCCGCGGACCAGAGCCTCAGCGAGTCAGTCCGCCAACGCGCCCTCCAATTCGCCCGCGATTGGAAATGACCGCGCTCGGCGCGGGAGTCGCTGCGACGTAGAATCGCCCACGAACAATGTGAGGCTGTGGGAATCAGGGAGCGTTGATCATGCCGCAAACGGTCGCGATTCGAGTGCAGATGCCTGATGATCTGGCGGAATTTCGGTTGCCTCCGGGAGTCAACGCGCGGTTGCAGGAGTTGTTGGACAAGCAGGACTCCGGTCGGCGGTTGACGGTCGCCGAAAGGTTGGAAGCCGAGGGATTAGTGAACCTCGCGGAGTTTCTGACGCTGCTGCGGTTGCGTACGGAACGGCTCGGCAAGGCCGGGACGAAGCAACGATGAGCGGCATTCCCGCTGGGCTGCGTCGGCTTGTGAAAGAACGAGCCAACGGACGCTGCGAATACTGCGGCTTGGCACAGATCGGCCAAGAGGCCACGTTTCACATCGACCACATCCAACCAGTCAGCGCGGACGGCCCCACCGTCGCCGAGAATTTGGCGCTGGCTTGCACGTCCTGTTCGCTTCGGAAAGAAGCTCGTCGAACCGGAGTTGACTCAGTGACCGGCCGAAAGGTGCGGCTGTTTCACCCGCGCCGCCAAGTTTGGTCGGACCACTTTCGCTGGCGCGGCAACATCGTCAGCGGCTTGACACCGACGGGACGTGCCACAGTCACGGCTCTGCAAATGAATCGACCGTCAATCTTGATCATTCGCGACGAAGAAACTGAGCGAGGACGACATCCACCGCCTGTGTGACCGGCCACAACAACGGCTGCGAGCGGAGCGTGAGACGCTGAGTTTGATCCACTGGCTGCGAGACCAAGACCAACCGCAGAGCGAATGGCTCGCCGCCATCGCCGCGGACCAGGCCCTCACCGAGCCAGTCCGCCAACGCGCCCTCCAATTCGCCCGCGATTGGAAATAACCCAGGGTCTGGCACTTCAGAATTCAGAATTGGCCGAATTCGGCGCGGGACTTGGTGAAGACTTCGCTTCGGCCAATTGTGAATTGTGAAGTGCCTGACCCGCGTTGGCATCACGACGCATTCTTTGAACGCCGCGATTGTCCGAGTTGCCTGGCTGCGTTTCGGCACTCACGTTCGGGATGGAAGTCCGTCGATGGAAGCCGCCGCGTCACACCGGGGTCAGGCACTTCACAATTCACAATTGGCCGACTGGAGCGCTGTGACGAATTGGTCGAGCAGCTAAGATCGAAGTCGGAAGACTCCAAGCCAAAGCGCGACGACGTGAAGTGAGCACCGTGAAGAAGCCTACCGTTTATCTCGACACGAACATCGTCTCGGCCTACTGGTACGGCGGGATGCGTCAGGATTGGCGCGGCGCGAGAAGACTCGTGAATGGTGGCAAGACGAGCGAGAATACTTTTCGGTGTGGGCTTCGGCCGCTTCCGAGGATGAATTGGCGGCCGGAAAGTTTGCTCGGCAGGCGGAGTGTTTGCGGTTCGTGCGGAAGCTGCGTTATTTGGCGATCGACCAGGAAACTCGGCAGATCGCCGCGAAGCTCGTGGAACTCGGCGTGGTGCCGGGCGAGAAACCAGGCGACGCATTGCAAATGAGTGTTTGCGTGGTTCACGGTATCGACTATCTCTTGAGTTGGAACTACGCGCACTTGGTCAACCCCGTGGCTCAGCAGCATCTTGAAGAGGTGTGTCGGAAACTCTCGCGACGTGCTCCGTTGCTGGTGTCGCCCGAGTCAATTCCCAAGGTCCATCTGGGTCAAGTCATTCGGAGACGTGAATCATGAGTCTTGATCCGATCGTGGAGGAAGTCCGCCGAGTTCGTGATGAACTCGTGAAAACGTACGGTGGCCTGGATGGCTGGATTGACCACCTCCAAATGATGGACGAAGCGCGTGGTCGCAAAGCGAAAAAACGCGGTGCGAAGATGACCTCGTCACCGGCAAGCGATCGCCGACAACGGCAACCACGCAAGCCTCGTGGCAGGATCGCCGCTGCGTCTCGCCAGTGACACCAACATGCGCGAACGGAGAGCGTTGGCGTTACCTCAAGCCAAGCGTGGAGCGTGAGGCCCTGAGTCTGATCCATAGGCTGCGTGACCAACGCCCAGCCCCGAGCGAATGGCTCGACGCCATCGCGGCGAACCAGAGCCTCGCCGAACCAGTCCGCCAACGCGCCCTCCAATTCGCCCGCGATTGGAAATAGCACGACGCGCGAGCGAGTGGTTGCCCGCGATCGGCCAACCGCATGACCACTCGCTCGCGCTTCGTGCTGGTCAGAGTGGCTGCGAGACCAAGTAAAACCGCCGAGCGAATGGCTCGACGCCATCGCAGCGGACCAGGCACTAACCGAGCCAGTCCGCGGTTGGGCTCTCTTGCCCGTCTACTTTGCACATGATTGGATGACGAATACGAAAGACGGTCGAGGGCCCTCTGGCGAGCTGAGTGGGAATGGATTGTCGAATGGCTTCTAGCGGTCAACCGTCGTAGTGCATATCGTTTGCCCGAACGATGGAGGATCCGGGCAGCATGGGCACTCAGAATCTTTGCGAATTGCACCGACGTTCTGCGGAGCGGCTGGGGTCGCGAGTGGCGTTGCGGTACAAGCAGGCCGGACAGTTCTGTGATTTGTCTTGGGCGGACTACCGACGACAAGCGGACGATGCCGCCGCAGGGTTCACCTCGCTAGGGATTCGAATTGGCGATCGCATCGCAATTCTGAGCGAGAACCGGTGGGAATGGCTGATCGCCGATCATGCGATTTTGAGTTGTGGAGCGGCAGATGTTCCGCTGCATGCACCGTTGGCCGCGGCTCAGGTGGAGTACCAAGTCGGGCACAGCGAGTCGCGCGGAATTATTGTGAGCGGACAGGGTCAAGCCGACAAAGTGTTCGCCGTGTTGGATGCGTTGCCGCTGCTCGAATTCCTCGTCTCGTTTGAGCCGATCATTTCGCCGCCTGACTGCCGGCTCAAGCTGCTGACTTGGGACGGACTCAAGCATCGCGGTTGGCAATTGGGTGCCGCTGGTCGCCAAGAGATTGCTCGGCGAGAGGCCGCGATCAGTGGCAGCAACCTCGCGACGATCATCTACACGAGCGGCACGACCGGGAATCCCAAGGGAGTCATGCTCTCGCACGACAACTTGCTGACCAATGCGGTGGGCACCGGGAAGATTTCGTACATGGAGCCCGACGACGTGTTGCTCAGTTGGCTGCCGTACAGCCACATTTATGCACGGACGGTCGATCATTATTTGACGACTTGGGCCGGCACCACCGTCGTGCTCGCGGAGTCGATCGAAACGCTCATTTCCGATTTGGAGATCGTGCAGCCGATGTGGCTGACGGCGGTGCCTCGCTTTTACGAAAAGATCTGGAACAGCGTCGCCGAAGTGGTTCCGTCAGAACGTGACGACCGGTTGCGAACGCTGTTTGGACCGCGAATCCGACAGCTCACATCGGGGGGAGCGCCATTGCCTCAGCACGTTTGCCGTGCGTTTCACGCGGCGGGATTGCCGTTGCTGGAAGGCTATGGACTGACGGAAAGTTCGCCGGTGATTTCGTTCAACAACACTCAGTCGTTCAAGATCGGCTCGGTGGGTCGAGCGATCGAAAACGTCGAGGTGCTCATTGCCGAAGACGGCGAGATCCTGACACGTGGCCCGCACGTCATGCAGGGCTATTGGAAAAATCCGACTGCGACTGCGGAAACGATTCGCGACGGCTGGCTGTTCACCGGCGATGTCGGCAAGCTCGACGACGAAGGCTTTCTGTCAATCACCGATCGGAAGAAAGATCTCTTCGTCACGTCGGCCGGAAAGAACATCGCTCCCAGCGAATTGGAACGACTGCTGACCAGCGATCCGTTCATCGACCAGGCGGTTGTTTACGGAGACGGCCGACACTTCATCAGCGCACTAATCGTCCCGAACGAAGCCTCGTTGAAAGCTGAAGCGACAAAACTCGGATGCGGCTGGCGCGTCACCGACGGCTTCGTGACAACGGCAGCTTTGGTCGATTTCATACAATCGCGAATCGACGCCGTCATGGAAGTGGTCAGCCAATCGGAACGAGTCAAACGCTGTTTGCTGCTCGATAAGCCGTTCCAACTGGCTGCGGATGAACTGACCGCGACGATGAAAGTCCGTCGCCGGCACATTCTCGCGAAGTACGAGCCGGAATTGGCGGCACTTTACGACGCTTCGTAGCAACAGACGGCTCAAAGTCAAATACTGGCTTTCGAGCGTGCGCTGCGCCGAATACAGTGAACCGACATTTGTTGTTCGTTCACCGCTGCGCACGGGCAAGACGCCTTTACCACAGAGACTTTGCATGTTCGACATCGGTACTTTTCGAGCGAAAACTTGCGACGGCGCAGGCCGGCGTTCGTTTCTGAAAGTTGGTGCCGCCCTGCCGTGGATGCTCGGAGGTTTGACGGCCGACAACGTGGCTCGCGCGGCGGCAGCGACGCGAGCGAAGTCGGTCATCTTTGTCTGGTTGTGGGGCGCGCCGAGTCACATCGACACATTTGACCCGAAGCCAGACGCTCCCATGGAATATCGCGGCCCGTTCACGCCGATCCCGACGCGCACGCCGGGGTTAATGGTCAGCGAACTCTTGCCAAAGCTAGCGGCGAGGTCGCATCAATTCTCGGTCGTGCGGAGCAACGTCACTTCAGAACCGGGACATCCTGATGCCGGAACCGTCGGATTGACTGGATTCAAAGAGAAGCCGGAGCCGGTGCGTCCGAATTTCGGTTCGATCATCTCGAAGTTTCGTGGCCATAAAGGATCGCTGCCGCCGTTCGTCTCGGTCGGAAGAGGGATTCCGCGCGATGTCGTTCGCAAAGTGGATGGCTACGGCGGCGGCACGCTTGGAAAAACTTTCGATCCGTTCATGGTGAGTTGCTCGGATCTTGGCGAAGTCGAGATTCCGGCGTTGCAGTTGTTGGATGGTTTGACTCCGAATCGAGTCTCTGATCGTCGGGCGTTGCTCTCGTTGGTTGATGAAGTGCCGAGGCAGCTTGAGGCACTCGGCATCGACGAGTGGGACCGCACCTACCAGCGAGCGTATGGGTTGCTGACAACTCCGGCGGCTCGCGCGGCGTTCGATCTAACGGCGGAACCCCAGGAGCTGCGTGACGGATACGGGCAGACGACCTTCGGTCAAAGCTGTCTGCTCGCGCGGCGGCTGGTCGAGGCGGGTGTGCCGTACATTCAGGTCAACTGGTCCGAGTACGTCGAGTCGATTACGCCGAACTGCGATTTTGGCTGGGACACTCACATCTACAATTTCGAGTTGCTGCAAGACACACACTGCCCGATCTTCGATCGTGCTTATTCGGCGCTGTTGGATGATCTCGATGCGCGCGGCTTGTTAAAGACCACGCTGGTCGTGGCGATGGGAGAGTTCGGTCGGACGCCGCGCATCAACGGCCGAGCGGCTCGCGATCACTGGCCGCGCTGCTATTTCTCCCTCTGGTCGGGAGCCGGCATCGAACCGGGCCGCGTCATCGGCGCGAGCGACAAGTATGCCGAAGATCCCGTCTCCGAAGGGGTCACTCCGCTGATGGTCGGCACCACGATCAGCGAATTAGCCGGCATGGACACCCAAACCCGCGCCGAACTTCGAGTGCTCGACGGCGGCAGTGTGATTCACGAATTGGTGTGACTTTCGGATTTGACGATCCGGGCACACGGAGAACAAAGCATGTTTCGTTGGGTGATGCTGCTCGCGACGTATGTGGGACTTGGTTCCGGTCAACTCTTGATCGCCGCTGAGCCGATTCGCCTCACGACGGATGGTCGAGTGAAACGCGATCCGGTGTTCTCGAAGCCGGACGGCAGCGAGTTGCTGTACGTGGTGCTCGATCGGCCGAAGCAGTTGCGGCTGATGAAGCTAACGTTGGCCAACGGCAAAGTAGAACCGTTGCATGCCGACGAAACTCGCTCGGAGTTCGAGCCGGCGGTTTCTCGCGACGGACGGTTCTTGGCGTTCGTTCAAAACCAAGGCAACTTGAGCCTCGCACTGGTCATCAAAGACTTGATGACCGGAACTCAAGCCGACGTTCCACCAGGAGGTGGTTTTTCAGGGATGCATAGTCCGGCGATCGCGCCGGACAATTCACGCTTGCTTTACAGCTATCCGGAAGACGGACGTCAACACTTGTTCGCGGTTGGCATCGACGCCAAGAAACCTCGCCGATTGGTGGATTCCTCGGGCATCAACAATTGGCCAAGCTTTTCGCCCGATGGGCAACTGGTTGTTTTCAGTTCGACGCGTGATGGCGATTACGACTTGTACGTCATGAAGTCCGACGGCACGGACGTTCGCCAACTGACCGACAGCCCCAAGCAGGACATCCGCCCGCGTTGGTCACCCGACGGCCGTCGGATTGCGTTTACCAGCAATCGTGACGGCAACTACGAGATTTACCTGATTGCTCTCGATGGGAATGGACTAACGCGAGTCTCAAAACATCCCGAGCAAGACGACTACGCGACGTGGTCTCCCGATGGTCGACGACTGGTGTTCGTTGCCGAGCGTGATGGGCATCAAGATCTCGTTGCGGTCGACGCCCCGTAGGTCAGCTTGAAAAAGTTGACCTACGAAAAGACGGCATCCAGCGCAGCCTTCACGTCGAGTCGCCGAAAGGAGAGTTTGCTGCCTGGGTCTTCGACGGCAGGGCCGGTGCGTTGAAAAATCGCCAGCATCGCATCGGGCAGAGTCGGACCGTCTTTCTTCCAGTCGTAGCGGGACTTGTCGATTGCCTCGCGCAGTAGCAGTACGGCTCCGCAAACGATCGCATTCGAAGAAGACGTCGCACCGGCTGGAACGACCAGATCGATCTTCGCGTGTCGGTCGAGGAAAACCTCGTCCTTGCCCGGTCGGACTGCACCGATGGCGAAACAGTTCGGCTGACACGCGGGCCAAGAGATGCCGTTGGTGAAAGTGTGATTTCCAGCCGGTGCACTGACCCAAATGTTGAGTTCGCGAAGTCGTTTGAGTTTCGCATCGATTTCTGTCGGGACCGGTTCCGGATGTTCGAGGTCGTCCACCGGAGCCAGATTGATGGCAGTGATGCGGTACTTCTTGTGATGCTCGATCACCCACTGCAGGCCGGCGGCGAGCGTCTTGCCGTCGGCAACGTGACAGTGACAGCACTCCAAAGCGCGGACCACGGCGACCTGGTTGTTAAAAGCGACGCCGCGCTTCCCCTTGTAGTTCACGGAAGACGGGATGCCGATTGTCGATCCGTGATAGCCACGGCCTTCGTGCTTCGGGTCGTCGTCGCCATCGACACTGTCGTACGACACCAGCACCTTCGGAACGTCACCGTCCGATTGTGACCATTCGGGCATCGACAACTTGCACCCGTCGTCGAGCAGTGCCAGCGTTTGGCCTTTCCCAAACGTGAGCTTGTCTCGGTACGCCTCCCAGGCATCGGTCACTCGCGCGTGTTTGAACGCTGGCGGATCGGCCGGCTCAACTTCGTCGCCGCAGGCCGAGTTGCGAACCAACAACGAACTCATCGCAACCACGCCAACGGACAACAAGCTGCGACGCGACAGAGGTTCGTGAATCATGGGACTTCGTCTCGGAATAGCTGCGGGCAATCACAAAAACATGTGGCACAGGATCGTGATTTGGTCTCTCACCCTCGGCGGATTTTCGAGCCTTTGAAGTGAATTTGAATGCGGTAGATGAACTTTGCCCGCGAGTGGATTTGGCCGGTGACGAGATCGACACGCTCCGGAACCTCGCGGACGTGTTTGTCGACGACAGCATGAAAGCCGCGCTCGGAGAAGATGTCGATCAGCATCGAGATCGCCAGCGGGTCTTCGAAGATCCGGTCTTCCGAATTTACGTGAGCTCGGCCCGACAGCGCGTGGCGAGTGATAATCGGAATGAACTTTGTACGGATGAGCTCCACCATGCGAGTGAGCAGTTCGACGTGCTCCAATTCGTAACTGTCGAGCCGCCGCACAAGTTCTTGCCGAGCATGCAACGTGATATCGTCCGCGAGCGGCAACGTTCGCAAACGCTCGAATGTGCGTGGGTCCAACTCCAGCGAACTTTGATACTGCAACTCTTTGAGGATGTTCTCCTCGACCTCTTGGATCGGGCCTTCGGCGTTGATGAAGTGGTAGTGGTAGAGCTGCTTCAGAGACGTCAGCGCGTTCCAAGTTTGTTCTTTGAAGACTCGATATCGGCGGCGCACGGTTTCTTCGGACATGTCCGTCACGCGTTGCTCGATGAGCTTTCCAACGCCCGTCTCAGCCACTTTGCGATTGTGTTCGGCAATCTCGCGGCCGCGATTGATCTGACGCGCGATGCTGGTGTTCTCGCTGACGAACAGCACCATCGCATGAATCGTCGGCCGCCGAAAATGAATCGCCAGCGGCGTATTGGCATAGTCGTTGTGAAGTTGGCTGATTTTGTCGACCAGCAGCTTGAGGCACTCGACCTGCACCTGAGTTCTCGGAAAGCCATCGAGCACGACACCATCGCGAAACTGCGGCTCGAGCAACTTGCGAAGCAGCAGGCCAATCACTTCTTTGTCACCGACCATGCCTCCTTGCGCCTTGATCTTTTCCGCTTCGGGCGTCGTCAGCAGGTCGCTGATCACAATGGCCGGACAAGTAAGTCCGCGAGCCGACATGATGAAGCGCGTGTGCGTTCCTTTGCCGGCTCCAGGAGCTCCTCCCAGGAGAATGATCTCTTTGGGAAATCGAAGGTTTTCCTGTGCGACCTCTTCTACGAGGTCTTCCCAGATCGGTGCAAAAATGACCCGGACGTCTTTGACTTCCAGATCGAGAAGCTGTGGTGCGGGAGTTTGTGCGGGCATGTTGCTGGCTTGATGGAAATAGTCCAGTGATCGTTTCGATCGCATCGGTGAACCGACAACCAAGAACACACTTGTTTTAACGGCCTTCGATCTGACATGACAGTTTCGCTGACCAACCTTGAGTCGCGGGTGGCGGGTGCGGTTCCTGGAAGTCGAACGATGTTCGCATTCTCCAACCGCAACTCTTGGCGAATGGGGTCGATTGTCGGATACTCGGCGAGCGGCAAAGAATCGCGATTGGCGATGGATTATTGGCGGAATGGAAGGTCACGAATTCCGTTGATCCAGTCGAATACTCGCTGTGGTCCTGGAGAATTTCATGTCTGAACGCTGGATTGCTGACCGAATGCATTTGATTGACGCTTCGGGCATCCGTAAGGTCTTTGACCTCGCGGCCAAGATGCAAAATCCAATCAACCTCAGCATCGGCCAGCCACATTTTGACACCCCCACGCCGATCAAAGAGAGCCTGTTTGCGGCGGTGCTCGCTGGCAAGAACGCGTATAGCCAGACTCAAGGCATCGCCCCGTTGATTCAGAAGCTGCAAGCCCAAATCGATGCCGAACTCAACCATCCGGACCGCAAGGTCTTTATTACGAGTGGAACCAGCGGCGGTTTGATGCTGGCGTTGCTGGCATTGGTCAACCCCGGTGACGAAGTCCTCGTCTTCGATCCGTACTTCGTCATGTACAAGCATCTGACGACTGTCGCCGGCGGCAAGATCGTGCCGATCAACAGTTACCCGGATTTTCGGATGAACGTGGCCAAAGTTCGAGCGGCCATAACTCCGCGCACGAAAGTCATCCTGTGCAATAGTCCGTGCAATCCGACTGGCTACGTCGCTTCCGAATCGGAACTCCGCGCACTGGCCGAGTTGGCGGCGGAGCACGACATCGCACTCATCAGCGACGAGATTTATCGAGCCTTCTGCTACGACGCCCCGTTCGTCAGCCCGGCCCAATTCAATCCGCAGACCATCGTGATCGACGGCTTCAGCAAGTCGCATTCGATGACCGGCTGGCGACTGGGTTGGGTGCATGGACCGGAGAAAATCATGCAGCAGATGTCGAAACTGCAACAGTTCTCATTCGTTTGTGCTCCACATCCCGTGCAGTGGGCGGGCATGTCCGCGTTGGATGTGGACATTTCCGGATCGGTGGCTGAATACCGCAGCAAACGGGACTATCTGTTGAAGGAACTCAGCCCACACTACGAAATCACTCCGGCAGGCGGAGCGTTTTATCTGTTCTTGAAAGCACCGTGGGGAACCGCCACCGAATTTGTCACCGAGGCCATCCGCCATGATTTGCTGATGATTCCTGGCAATGTCTTCAGTTCCCAAGACACACACTTTCGAATCTCGTATGCTGCTGACAATCGGACATTGGAGCGTGGTGTGGAAGTGCTCATTCGACTCGCGCATCGAACATAGGGATTCCGGTGATGACGCCATCAGTTCTCGACGATTGGCGAGAAACACTGCGGCAAGAGTTTCAGGCCGAAGAGGGCAGCTTCCTGGAGATTGCTCAAAACGAGCGGCGTTGGGATAAGGCTGTGTTCCGGGAACTGATCGAATCCATGCGTGACTGTTGCGTCCGCTGTGCGGACGACGAACAACTCGATCGTTGGATGGCTCACAGTTTTTTCTACGTCCCTGCATTTGTCCGTGCATGGACTCAGCAAGATGAGTTTCATCGTCCCGACGACGAGTACTGGCATCGAGCGATTCACCTCCTGAAAGTGATCAGCCACTGGTTCTTTTGGGGTGAACCTCCGACGCAAGAAGGCGAGGTTGATATCTTGATGTTGGAGTAACCGAGCAGGAGACCGCTCATCAGCGTGTATCAATCTCCGCGAGAATTCCTTGGCCGAATGGCGAAATAGGCAGACGCACAGGACTTAAAATCCTGGGTCCCGAAAGGGGCGTGCGGGTTCGATTCCCGCTTCGGCTACTTCCATCAGTTCGATGTGGTCAGGTTGATCGGCCAGGACCAGAGGACTCGTGCGGCGAACGTCCTGCCTTCGCGTGCGGCTTGTCGGAGAGGATGAATTTCGAATCGATGACTATCAGACATCGAACTGCGAAAGTCATCTTGGCAGAACTCTTGAGACAATTGGCACACGCACGACTCGCGTGCGGAACGAACCGTCCGGCTCCAAGTCGAAGATGCGGAAACCCGGTGGGACGGAATCGGGGACCAGCATTTCGGTTTCCGGAAGGAATTGCACGCTCGTCGAAGGAGTCGTCAGCAGCAGTACGTTCGCTTGGGCGACCGTCATCTCGTGATGGATGTGCCCGCAGCAGACGAACTTCAATTGCGGTGACCGCCGTAGCAATTCCAGCAACCGTTCGGCATCTTCGAGTCCGATTCCGTCGAGCCATCCGGTGCCGACCTTCAGCGGCGGGTGATGCAAAAACACCGCCGTCGGCCGCAGCGGTTCGGCTGCCAACTCGCGCGCGAGCCAGTCTCGCTGAGACTCGCCCAATTGGCCGCGCACTTCACCGGGCAATTGCGAATCGAGTCCGATCAGCCGCCAACCGCCGATCGAATCCGCGAAGACGTTGCGATCGTCCACCACAGTCACGCGCTCGCCGAAGACTTGCCGCATGAAGGTGCGATTCTCGTGATTGCCCGGGATCAACCGCAGCTTCGGCAGCCAATCGTCAAGCAGTTCGCGGAGTACTTCGTAGGTTTCCCGGAGTTCATCGTGAGCCAAGTCGCCGGTGACGATCAGTCGCTCGGCCGAACCGAAATCTCGCCGCAAGACGTCGAGCACCGCCTGCAGATTAGTGCGGGTGCAGACTCCCTTCAACTCGCCAAGCGGATCAGCCAGCAAGTGCAGGTCGGTGATTTGCACAATTCGCGAGGTCATCGAAGAAAGACTCCTCTGGCGCGATGGTAAACCGCGATCTAGCTGGCGAAAACCTTGGAGTGCAGTGTGTCAGCACCGCGCTCCTAAAGACAAAGCCGTTAGAGTGAAGTCACTCGAACGGCCTGGCATCTGCTGAAATTGAATTGCGAGGAGTTACGCCTTCGGTGCGCCATCTTCGGCGGGCTTGGGGGCGTCGGTCTTCGGCTCTTCTTCCTTGAGTGGCTGTTGCAACTGCGGTTCTGGTTCTGGCTTCAAGACCTTGCGCTCTTGAGCTTCACCGGCTGGAGCGGCCACACCACACGAACTGCAACCGGTCGAGGACGGATTGCAAATCGTCACCGGAACCATCTGACAGACTTCGTAGGCCACTTGCTTCGGCACGCATCGAGCCACCATCCGGGTGTACGTCGTCGGCACTTGCTTGGCGACGCAACGAGCGACTCGCTGAGTCACCGTGTACGGCACTTGCTTGCAGACTTGATAGGGTACCTGGCAGGTCTTGGTTTCTTCGACAGTCTTGTACGTCGTGCAAGGGACGCTGCGGACGTGATCTTCTTTGACCCAACGGCAGGTTTGCACCGGCACCTTTTGAGTGACCGTCTCGTTCACATACTTGACGGTCCGAACCGGAATCCGATCGACTACTTCCTCATTCACCATGCGGCAAGTGCGAACCGGAATGCGATCCACAACCACTTCCGGGACGTAGCGACAGACTTGTTGCGGGCAGACTTGGCGGACGACTTGCGGTTCGTAGGTCGTGTAGTTGACTTGGCGTTGCACGACTTGCGTCTGCCAGACTCGATACGTGATCGGCGTCACGTTCGGCTGCCAACCGAGTGTCGGGGTTTGACTGCATGGATTGCATTGCCATTTCGGGGTCGGCAGTCCGTAATAGCAGTCTTGCTTGTAGACCCACTGGCTGCAGACTTGTGGGACCGTCGCACAGCGAGTCACCGGTCGCATGACCGTGCGGCAAATTTCGCGATTGATCGTCTCTGTCACAGGACGCATCACAGTCCGTCGACACTCGCGGAAGCTGTCTTCAAAAACTTGCTTTTGGACGGTGCGACGGCACTCGCGAACTGACTCTTCCCAGACTGGCTTGCAGACCGTGTAGCTGCGTTCTTGCTCGCAGGTCTCGTTGATCTGCTTCATCACCGTATAGCGTTCCTCGCGGGCCGAGGTCTCGGCAACTTGCCGGCAGACTGTGTAGGTCTGCTCGCGGTAGGCCGTCTCGACGACCGTCTTGTTGCAGGTGACTTCCTGCTCGTCCCAAACGGTTTCATAGACCGTCTTGTTACAACTGACTTGTTCGGGTTCGTAGACCGTGTCGTACACGGTGCGATAGCAGGTCTGACGCTCGACCTTGCACGACGTGTAACACGCCGACGGCTGGCAAGCGTTCGTGGGGCAGCAGCCGTAGCCGGCGGCTCCGCAATAGCCGCCCGCTTGAGCGGTGCTCGCGGCGGCCAGGGTGGCGACTGCCACCATTCCCAACAGAATGGCTCTCATGAAATATCTCCCAAGGGTGTGGATCACGTCGCCAAGCCAGGGTATCTCTGGCGGCCAGCGGAATCGGCCCAATTCGTTTTGAAACAAGAACCGCCGGATTGGTTTTCCGGTTTGTGGCAGTAGCGTAAGTTGCGTTGTGTCGTCCCGTGAGTGAAAAGCTCTTGATTCTGCCGGTCTCTCGGAGACGGCCGGTTTTCACACCGCACGACTGTTACATTCGGCAAGGTTTCCCCAAGTTCGAGCCAAGAATGAAGGTTGAAGAAGTGCATCCAGCCCACCAAGTTCGCTAACCCGCAAAGTTTGACATGCTCGATACAACCGAATCGCTGAGAAAAACCGCCAACTTCGCTAGTACGGAAGAGCGAGACACACTCGTTC
Organism: Candidatus Kuenenia stuttgartensis; assembly: GCA_945906725.1. Taxonomy (GTDB): domain Bacteria; phylum Planctomycetota; class Planctomycetia; order Planctomycetales; family Planctomycetaceae; genus SXKJ01. The sequence continues at coordinate 14,874 of CAMDRI010000106.1, forward strand.
AACAGCTTCAGACCTTGCTCGATGATCGCTGCTCTGTGTTGCCCGGCGATCTTGATCAGCACGCGAATGACGTCTCGCATCACAAGCCGCAGCGGCCGGACTGCGTGGTCTTCCCACTGTCGAATGACGAAGTCGCTGCCGTCGCGCGACTGTGTCACGAACATCGCATGCCGATCATCCCATTCGGCACCGGCACGGCCGTTGAGGGCGGGGTCGTCGCCATTCACGGCGGAGTTTGCGTGGACCTCAGCCGCATGAACCGCATCCTGCGATTCAGTTCCGACGACATGGACGTCACTGTGCAAGCCGGCGTGACACGGTTGCAGCTCAACAAATACCTCGACCAGTCAGGCACGAACCTCTATTTCCCAATCGACCCTGGTGCCGACTGTACGCTCGGCGGCATGTCTGCGACGCGAGCCTCCGGTTCCGCCGCCGTGCGCTACGGCACGATGCGCGACCGAGTCCTGGCGCTCACCGTCGTGCTGGCACGTGGAGAAATCATTCGCATCGGTTCGCGTGCGCGAAAGTCTTCAGCCGGCTATGACCTCACACACCTGTTCGTCGGCTCAGAAGGAACGCTCGGCCTCATCGCCGAGGTCACACTGCGATTGGCTCGCAAACCCGATGCCGTGTCCGCCGCAGTGTGTGCGTTTCCCGATGTCGATGCCGCCGTGCATGCGGCGATCGCGATTCTCACCAACGGCATCCCGATGGCACGCCTCGAATTGCTTGACGAGGTGCAGATGGCGGCGGTCAATCGCTACAGCGGCTTGAGCTACGGCGAGTCACCGACGCTGTTCTTGGAATTCCATGGCAGCCCAACAAGCGTGGCCGAGCAAACAGCAGCAGCCGGCGCAATCATCGGCAAATTCACCAGCAACGAATTCCAATGGGCGACCGAAGAATCCGACCGCCGTCGATTGTGGCAGGCACGGCACGACAGCTACTACGCATCGCTCGCCCTGCGAGCCAACGGTGCCGGCTACGTCACCGACGTCTGCGTCCCGATTTCGAATCTCGCCGAGTGCATCCGCCGATCCAAAGAGACCTTAAAGACCACACACATCCCGGCTCCGCTGTTCGGCCACGTCGGCGACGGCAACTTTCACGTCGTTTTTTCCATTGATCCGAATTCCGCCGAGGAACTTGCCGAAGTTCAACGTCTCAGCGACGAGATCATCACTCACGCCCTCTCGCTCGACGGCACTTGCACCGGCGAGCACGGCATCGGTCTCGGCAAGCGTGCCGCTCTGCGGCGAGAATTCGGCCCCGCCGTCGATGCGATGTGGGCGATCAAAACCGCTCTCGATCCACACGAAATCATGAATCCCGGCAAAGTGCTGTAAATGTAAATGAGAAACCAGCTCGTGGATTCACGATGGCTTGGCACGCTGACTTTGGCGTACTGGCTCCATGAAACTCCCTGTCGACTCGTCGGTCCGACGATGATGAAACGTTTTCTACTTCACGAGCGAGCGGATTGGTTCAGAGTTGTCGGTGTTGAAGTGGCTTTTCGCCCGGGAACATACTGGCGGACGAAGCTCGGACAACGCCGCGTTCGCCGAAAAACATCCTGCATGTTGACGAAGGTTCTATGATCGATCGCATCGAAACCTTGCGACAGTTGGTACAGTCTCAACGAGTTCGCTGACAGCGATGGAATCTGTTGGAGGCCATCGGTTGGACGCTGTCCGCTCTGTGGGCTTACTTTCTGGTGGCAGTCCTGGTCGATAACGTCGCTCATCTTCCGATGTGGGAACACGTCGTGACGGCCGGCGGTTTAGGTGCTGTCCTGTTTTGGTTTGGACGTGGCCTGACGCTGCGCTGGCAAGAACGGAATGCGACCGAAGACGAAGTCGCTTTGGCCATTGAACGGCGGTTTTCTGGTCAGATTCAAAACAGGCTGATCAACACGTCGCAGTTGAGCCGTGAGGCGGGGCAGTGGCTGCTGTCCAGCGTTCGAGAGATGCGTGATCCACCGGCGGCCGCAGGATCGAAACGAGCCTGCCTGATGACTGGATCGGAGCCAACTCGCGATCGTCAACAATCGTGGTCCGCCGACAAGCGCTCGACCTGTGGCACAATTTCTCCTTGATCTTGCTGCTGTGCGTGTTGCTGGCTGCCGATTGGACGCTCCGACTCTTCCGCGGATACGTGTAGCCCATCTCGACAAAACTCCGACGACGATGCGAATCAGACAATCGGTTCGCCCTTGCGACCAATCCTCTGCTTCGCCGATTGACCACGTTCAAGAGCAAACGCGCATGTCAACTGCCGACCGCTAGAGCGTTTTAATTTTAGGTGTAGCGATATCCGCAGTGTTTGAAGTAATTTCGGCACTCGGTTTCCGTGAACTGGTCGAGGATTCGACCGCAGAGTTCCCAGAGCTTATCGACGGTTCGTTCCGCTCCGTCGCGGAGTAGCTTTTTCAGCTTCGAGAATGCCAATTCGATCGGATTGAGATCGGGCGAGTAGGGCGGCAAGTATCGCAACTCAGCTCCGGCGGCTTCAATCGCTTCGCGGATGCCGGCGACCTTGTGACTGGAGAGATTGTCCATCACGACGATGTCGCCAGGTTTCCAGGCGGGAGTCAGATGCTGCTCGACCCAGGCGTGGAACAGCGGACCGTTGATCGCTCCCTCGACGGTGAGTGAAGCGATGAATCCGTTCGCACGCAGCGCACCGAGGAACGCGGTGGTTTGCCAGCGGCCGCAAGGAGTCTTTTCCACCAACCGCGTGCCCAGCAGAGAGCGACCATAACGACGCGTCATGTTGGTTTTCGCCCACGTTTCGTCGATGAACACGACTTTGGCGGGATCGATTTGCTCCTGCGAAGCACGCCACTCCGTCCGCATCTGGGCCACATCCGGACGATCTTGCTCCTGGGGAATCAGCGTCTTTTTTTCGCGATTGTTCCAGCGCCCGACACGCGTTGCAGATCGTCATCAGGCAAACCTCTTCGTCACGATCCTGCTTCAACTCGGCTTGCAACTCGCGCAGATAGATGTCAGTCCGGGCCGTGATCTTCGCGACCAATCAGTCCGCCCAAGCTTGCCATTTCGGTTGTCGCGGGGCGGCTGTTTTCGGCGCGACCTGCCCTGTCTCACGACGCTGTTGTTTGATTCGCCGCACCCACGATTCCGAGACCTAGAAACGAAGCGCGATGCCCCGCGTGCCTTCGTTCGCATCGCATGCGGCAAGCACCTCGCCGCGAACCTCTGCGCTGCATGCATCCATCAGACCACCTCCTTGAGATAGCCCCTAATCTACCGGGCTTGCCCAGTTCGCACTAGACCTCTGATGGAAGCGCTCTAGGGGAAGCATGTCGGCGAACCACTGGCCTAAGAGGTCAGGTTCCACATGCGAACCACGCTGGATGCGGGCTGATCCCAGCGAAGTCATCCGGATCGCACAAATTAACTGCGCGTTGGGATGTAGTTTTTCGCGCAGACGGATTTGATCAATTCCGTATCGAGACAGTATCGACACCAAGATTTCGAGGCGACGTCGAAGAGTTCGTCGTAGTCGCGATAGGCTCGGTTGGACCAGCAGTGGCTGCGGAGGTAGTGCCACAGGTTTTCGATGCCGTTGAGTTCCGGAGAGTACGACGGCAGCGGGATCAGCGTGATGTTCGCGGGGACCACGAGGTCGTTCGAGCGGTGGAATCCGGCTCCGTCCCAGATCAGGGCAGCGTGAACGTCGGCAGCCAGCGTGCGAGAGAACTGATCCAGGAACTGGTTGATGATCGCCGTATTCAAGACCGGCGAGAGGATCGCTTCTGCCTGACCTGTTTGAGGGCTCGCGGCCCCGATGACCCAGAGGTATTCGTATTCGGTCTGACGAACGGCGGTCGGCCGCGAGCCGCATTTGGCCCACACGCGAGTCAGCGTTCCTTGCTGACCGAAGCGGCATTCATCCTGAAAGAAGGGGACGACTTGTCGATCGGGATGCTCGGCCTGAATGCGAGCCAGTTCTGCGGGGACTTTTTTTGAAACGCGGCGACCGCTTCGGGATCGGACTTCCGATGCTTCGACCGCGGCACGAGCCACTCGTAGCCTAGTTCATGCAACAAGCCATATACGGTCGAGAGCGACAGCAGCTTGCCGAACTGATCCTCGAGGAACTTCTGAAAGTCGAGTCCGCGCAGCGAGCAGACATCACCGGCCTGCGGCCCGTCTTCCAGCCGCTTGGCCACCGCTTGCCGTTCCTCCTCCGACAGCAGCGGATCGCGGCCTTGTCCCGATCGAGTCTGCAATCCGGCGAGTCCATCCGTATTGTACCGCCGCACCCACTCCTGAACCGCGCGGCGTGACAGTCCGATCCCCTGGGCGATCTCCGGTGTCGTGTACCCCAGCCGAGCCGAGCCTGCCACACAATCCAAATCCGCTAAGAACTCGTCCAAAAACTACTCCGTGTTTTTTGGGCGAGGGCGAATCGTGTAGTTCCACTGAGGGCAGATCTCGTGGCGGGTCAGTTGAATCGTTTTGAACTCGGCGTTGGTGACCTTTAAGCCTGTCAGGTAGGTATGTTCG
>CAMDRI010000107.1 GCA_945906725.1 Candidatus Kuenenia stuttgartensis
CATTGGGTTTTGGATGTCAGCTTTCATGAAGACCTCTGCCGCCTGCGTACTGGCCACTCCCCCGAGAACCTGGCGTTGCTCAATCGCATCGCCGTCTCGCTTCTGAAAGCCGATCAAACGGTCAAGGCCGGCATTGCCTGCAAACGAAAAACCGCCGGCTGGGACGACAACTACCTCATCCAACTTCTACTGAACAATCCATCCATTTAGCTGCGTATGCCCTGCCGGGATGTGCAAGAAGTACCTGCAACTTGCCATCCGGAATTCGATACATCAGCAAACCGACACTGACACGAGGCATAGACGCCGACCTGATCCCTTTTACGTTGATCCGCATCGTCTTCCGCGGCAGTCCTGGCATTCCCTTCGACATGTACTTCGTCCGCCACAAAGGCGTACTGAGGCTCGAAGAGAAGTCGAAGAAGTGAACTGGCATCGAGATCGGTGTGCCGCAAAGTCACCCGAAGCGTCAGCGACGGCAAATGGTGACGATACCCTCGCTAACGCTTCGGGTTATTTTTGCACCGGGACAACCGCTTCGGAGATCACGGTCACGTCCTCACGCAGTTGACCGACCGCGCGAAATTTTAAGAACAAGTCTGGCGGACAGCTCGCCGAATCGTCGATGCGAACGGCAACCTCCGCGCGCGTTTGTCCCGCTTCAATCCGTACACGGTCGGCCGTGAATCCGGTGCGAACGGCCGGTTCGATCAATTCGAGTTCCATCGCGCCGTCGAAGTTGGGAGTACGATCCAGCACCAGTTGGCAGCGCACCGTTGTGCCCGGCCGCACGGCCACATGCTCGTCGAGCGACTTGAGCTTCACGACCGTCGGCATGGTGCGAATCATGTTGCGTTTGTCGCAGATCGACAGCATCGACTGCCGCTGGCCCCATTTGTCGGTGAACGTGGCCCAGGCTTGTGCGTACGGTCGGCAGTGATGTTGCACGCTGGAGTGCATCGTTTCCGGCAAGTAGACGCGATTCTTGAACTCGGTGACACCCGGCGGGATCAGCGTCTCGACCACTTCGATGCCGTCCAAGTCCTGCACCTGCCGTTCGCAAAGTTGCAGATGGATCTCGCCGTCGAAGCCGCCGAGCCGCTCGATCTGCATCGCGTAAGGATAGATCGTGCCGCGATGCCCGTACTGATACGCCTCGTTGCAGGTCAGCTTGAAGATCGGCTTGTGCTGTACGGTGAGTTGCACGCTGTTCGCGATGGCGGCGGGGACTTCTCCGCAACTGGCCACGTTCGCGATGTGTTCGACCGGTTGGTTGGCGATCATCGCATTGCCAGTGATGCTGAGCGTCGCGTCGGTTGGCCGCGTGTCGTCGATGGCTTTGAATGCCAGCTTGAGGCTCGTCTGATTTTCTGCGATTCGCGGCGGTTCGAAGGTCACGCCCTCGGGTAGTCCGTCAATCGCGAGTTCGATCGGTCCGGTGAATCCGCCGAAGCGTTTGACGGTGAGGTCGAGTTCTGTTCGGCTCCCTTGAGTCACGTTGGCGTATTCCGCCGAAAGGCTCAGTTGGAAATCGGGCTGAGCCTGACGAACCGACAGGCGATAGGCAAACTCCGGCCCGCCGCGAGTGCCGTGCTGGAGGTCGCGCACACGCAGCCGATACTCGCCGTCGGCGGGAGCCTTCCATTCGAGAGTGCATTCGCGATCGGCGGACTCAACGCTTGAGGCTTTCGCGAGCGTCCGGCCAGTGGAGTCTTCAATTGCGACGATCGGCATCGCGATCGACGAGGCCGAAGCGGGACGGCACTCGATGGCGATCAACTCGTCCTTCTTGGCCGCGATGCGGAATGAATCTTCGCTCGCCGCGTTGAGGAGTCGGCCTTGAATCGTCGTGGGAAGCGCGAGTGGCTTGTCGTGGGGAACGTTTTCAATGTGCCCGCCCGCTTCGGGCACGTTAGAAACCTGCCCCACGTCGGACAGCGTCACTCGATAGACGAACTCCGGCCCGCCCCGAAAGCTGACGTTCGCGATTTGCAGGACATAATCCCCTGCAACCGGAATGCGAAACGAAAGCACGTTGTCATCAGCAACACGGCTAACCTCCACGCGGACTTTCCGACCATCGGCTGCAAACAACTCAACAATTGGATCAAGCGGCGAACCGATCCTCGCAGCGCGGACATCCGCGACGACGACTTGTCCCGACGTGGCCGAGAATACGAAACAGTCGATGTCTCGTTCGCCAGCGATCTGTCCGTTGATGGTCACGGGCAGAGTGACACGCTCCGCTCGGTCGGCCGTCGAGTTGGACTCGGATTCAATGAACTCCGGCAAGTCGCCGATCAGAAACGGTCGGATGCGCGTGCCGCCCCAACCGCAGGTGACTCGCCACCCGGCCACTCCGAGCGGCGCATCGGCTGCGATCGCGAGCTCCGATTTCCACTCGGTTGGGTAGCTCATGTTCGCACCGACCCCGTCCGCATCGCGCGGCGGGCGGCGAGCCGACGGCTCATAGCGCGGGTTCACTCGTTCGCCGAGCAACTCGGCCGCACGGACGCCATCACCCCACAGTCGCAAGTTCGCGCTGGGCGGCATCGCTTCAGTACCGATGCGAACCGGCACGACCGTTCCGCGCCGGCCGCCGGCGGGAAAGAGGTGAGTGCTCGAAGGCTCCTTCGACGGCACGGCCTGCGCTGACAGCGGCTGAGCCGAAACGAAAATGGCCAGCGTCGCAATTGCGGACCAGAGTATTCGACTCAGGGACATCGTTCTGCTCCTGTTAGAAAAAACCATATCACGGCTGTCGGCGATTGGCTCATGGCATTCGGCCGGTCGCCGATCGCCATGATACCGTTTTTCCGCAACCTCAAATCAACTCCGTCACCGGCTTGCCCCCCAGCGCGAGCGGCACGGGTCGACCGAGTGGCGTGTGCAGCACCGTGTCGGGATCAATGCCGAGCACCGAAAGAATCGTGGCAGCCATGTCCGGTGGCGTGACGGGGCGGTCAGTCACCGCCGCACCGATCTTGTCGGTGGCTCCGATCGCTCCGCCGACTTTGAGGCCGCCGCCGGCCATGACGATCGAGAAAGCATTCGGCCAGTGATCGCGGCCGGCCATCACGTTGATGCGCGGCGTGCGGCCAAACTCGGTGGCGATGACGACCAGTGTGGAATCCAACAGGCCGCGCGCTTCGAGGTCACGCAGCAGCGCGGGGATCGCACGATCAACACTCGGCACCAGCAGGTCGCGGAGGCTCTTGGTGTTCTCGCGGTGCGTGTCCCAATGACCGTTTTCGATCGACACGAATCGGCAGCCCGCTTCGACCAGCCGTCGCGACAGCAGGCAGCACTGGCCGAGGCTCGTCATTCCGTAGTCGTTTCTCAGCGATTCCTTTTCGCGGCGGATGTCGAACGCTTCTTTCGCCTTTGCCGAGGTCATCAGGCTGTACGCCTTCTGATAGAACGTGTCGAGCGATTGCACGTCTTTCCCGAGGTCTTCGACTTTTCGCTCAAAGCGATTGATCGCTCGCAGAGCCTCTTGACGGCGCAGGCTCCGTTCGTCGGTGATGCCGGTCGGCAGGACGATGTCCTGCACCGTGAACTCCGGAGAGGCGGGGTCGGCGTCGATCACGAACGGCGCGTAGCTCGCACCCAGAAACGCCGGGCCGCCGCTGCGTAGAAAACACGGAGCCGAAATATACGGCGGCAACGCTCCGCCGCCGGAGGTCATTCGCGCGACCATCGAGCCGATTGACGGATGCACGTTGTTGTTTTTCGTCGAATTAAAATCTCCCGGCCCCGGAGTCATGCCGGTCATCATGATGTGATAGCCGCGGCCGTGATCCGAATCGCCGTGCGTCATGCCTCGCAGGATCGTCAGCTTGTCGGCGACTTGAGCCGTCCGCGGCAACAAGTCCGTGAGATGCAATCCCGGCACAACGGTCGGGATCGACTGGAAGTCGCCGCGAATCTCTGCCGGCGCGTCCGGTTTGAAATCCCACATGTCGTGCTGCGGCATTCCGCCGAGCGTGAAGATGAAAATGCAGTTCACGTCACGCTTCGGCTTCGAGTCCGCCGCTTGTGCTCGCAACAGACTCGCGAGACTCAACCCGCCGACGGTCCCGACACGCACGAACTCACGTCTATTCAGGCCGTCACAAAAGTTTGAGAGCATCGGAGCGCCTCCACGTTTTCGATTCATCGCACGAACAGGAAATCGTATGAGTTCAGCAGAGTCCAGAGATAATCTTCGGCGGCATCCCGTCGGGCCGCTTTCGCGAACAAGCTTTGAGCGACGTTCCGTTCCTTCTCTGTCGGCAGCCGGCCGAGTGTCACAAGAGTCAGTTCCTCGATCAGCGCGGCGTCCGCGACCGGCGGTGAAGTTCGCAGCAATCGTGCGATTCGGCCGGTGTGATTCGCGATCTTGGCCGAGACCTCCGGAGCGTTCATCAGGTGCAGAGCCTGGGCCATCGTCGGTTCGCCGGAACGTCCGCATTCGCAGGGGCTGGTCCGCTCGGAGCGGCCGAACGTGTCGAGAAAATAGGATGGCAGGCGGTTGTCCCAGAGTTCGATCGCGCGTGTCCCGCGCGGACGACCGGGGAACGGTTCGGGGGAGCCGGTCACTTCGCTGATCGCATCGAGCAACACTTCGGCGGGGACGCGGCGGACATAGTGATGCGAAAAGTTCTGCTCGTCGTCCCGGTTTGTATCGTTCGGATCGGCGGTCAGTTGATAGGCCCGCGAGTTGAGGATCAGCCGCATGACCGACTTGAGGTCATACCGATTCTCAACGACTTGATTCGCCAACCAATCGAGCAGCGGCTCGTTCGTCGCCGGGTTCGTTGAGCGGAGATCGTCTTCCGGTTCGACGAGACCGCGACCCAAAAAATGTTTCCACAATCGATTCGCGGCTAGCCGAGCGAACCAGGGATTGGTCGGAGCGGTCAGCCAGTCGGCAAGCCGGACTCGCGGATCGTTTTCTGGAGCAACGTTGGTCAGCGGTTGATCAAGCGCTCGTGTCGGCACGAGCACGTCGGTCAGCGGCATCCGGGTCTCGCGGTGGCCGCCGTGAAACACGAGTTCGACTTTGTCATCAGTCACCGTTCGTACCGGCTTGCGTTCGAGGCCGTTGAAGAAGCCAGCCATGCCGTAGAAGTCGGATTGCGACCATTTCTCGAACGGGTGATGATGGCACTGAGCACATTGCACGCGCACGCCGAGAAACGCCTGGCTGATCGATTCGGCGAGTTGCTCGGGTGTCCGCACAGCGCGGTAGAAATTCACCGGACCGTGTTCGTCGGAGCGGCCCGACGCGACGATCAGTTCGCGAACCCATTCGCTGTACGGCCGGTTGCGAGCGAACTGCTCGCGCAGCCAGCGATGAAACTCGAACGCACCGCGATCACCGAGCTTGTCACGGTTGAGCAGCAAAACGTCGGCCCATTGCAGCGACCAATAATCGGCGTACTCGTCGCGCGCGAGCACGGCGTCGATCGCGCGGCTTCGTTTGTCGGCACGAGTGTCCGCCAAGAGCGCTCGCACCTCGTCCGGCTTCGGAAGCGTGCCGATCGTGTCGAGAAATAGCCGCCGCAAAAACGTCGCGTCATCGGTGAGACCCGACGGTTCGATCTGCATTTTTTGAAGTTTTGCCCACACGAGCCGATCGACGTCGTTGTTCGCTGGCCACTCGGTCGGTTTCACGAGCGTCTTCGTCGGCCGAGGAACGAGCACTCGTACGACCGCGACCTGTCCCATGTATTGAGCCGTGATCGCAGCTTCTCCGGGGACTCGGCCCGTTCGCACGAGTCCGTGCGGATCGACTTCGGCGGCGATGCCGGAATTGCTCGTGTACGCCGCCGCGTCGGTGACGTCGCGAAAGCTGCCGTCGGAGTACTCAGCGGTCGCCAGAATCTGTTGTGACGATTGCAGTCCCAGCACACGCTCGACCGGACTGGCCCGCAACGCGACCACGCGCGGAGCATCATCGCGGCCTATCGGCATCCCTTGTTTGACCCATTGCAGCAGCAATTGATGATCCGACGAATCGACCAGCATGCGCCGTCCGCCGCCGTGCGGCACCTGTGCGGTTGGTTTCAGCAGAATCAAACTCCGTTCGGGATTCGACGGCTGCACGCGCCGGCCGCGCGCCTCCTTCAAGATTGCCGAATGATCGGCTTCCGGGTCGAAGCCGAAGACCGAGAGCTTGAATCCATTTTGCCCCGACGCCTTGCCGTGACAGCCGCCGCTGTTGCAGCCGAGTTTCGACAGGATCGGCACGATGTCGTTGACGAAATGGACCGGCGAGACGTCGGCGACCCCAGTGACTTGAATGGGGACGCGAGCATCTCGGCCGCCGAATCGCACGGTCAAAACCGTCGCGCCGTCACGAACTCCTCGCAGCTTCGTACCGGTCGTACTCGCGACGGTTGCGTCTTCGACGGCGAACTGGGCCTCGCGAGTCACGTCGGTCAGCCGGCCATCTCGATCCTTCGCGGTCACGAGCACCTGCTGTGGACTCGTGTTGCGCAGCACGACTTGCGCCGGCTCGACGGTCAGCGATTCGACGGGCGGATCGGAAGCTCCGGCTGAGCGAACCAGCAGGAAGCCGATGCAAATGAGCCACCAGAATCCTCGGCAGTTCCGATGGTTCCGAAGATCACGTTGCATCGTGGAAGTTCCCGCCTGGGTTCAGGAATGACATCGACGGCGAAAGGTCCAGCCGAATCACAGCGGGATTCTAGGCATGCCGCCTGAATCCCGGCAACACGCGGTGACTTTCGGCGCACCCGCGGCCGTTCGCGGATCGAGCCGTCAGTCATTCGGATTGGTCAGCCATTCCATTTTGAAGCGAGTCAGCGTGAGTAAACTGATCGGTTTTGTCTGTTTGGCATTCACCTCGCGGCCGCGTTCGTAGAAGCACAGGATCGTTGCTTCCGGCAGCACCGCGCGGTCGCTGTAGGCGCTCATCCCTGGTTCGAGGACTCGGCTAATCGGCCACGTCTGTCCGTCGTCTTCGGTGAGCATGATCGACAAATTCTTGCGGTCGCGTGACTGGCTTAGTGCTTCGTTGCCGTCGGCTCGCGAGAGATTGTGCGGGTTCGCAAACACGATCCGATTCTTACCGCTGTCCGGTTTCTCGCTGAGCCGAGTGATGCCCTACTGAAGTTTTGTGGCTCAACGTAGCCCTGTCGCTCAGCGACAGGGCTACATGCACAGGGCTAAGTTAGCGGATGATCGCTCAGTCCTGAGGAACTTGCCACGGTTGCCGCAAATAGACACGCAGAGCCGGAACATCCAGCGACAGCCTTTGGGCCACAAGCCGAGCGATCTCCTTGGCCCCCTTGCGAGAGAAGTGTGTGCGGTCTTTGGCCGACGCACTCAAGTCGGCACTCGCGGCATCGCCAAGTTCATCGAAGCGGCCGAAGCTCAACCTATGCAGATCCACCAGAGGCACTTTCTTCTCGGCCGCGACTTTCTGCATCGCGTCGGCGTACGGAGTCAGGGTCGTCACGGCCTTGCCATTCTCAAAGATGCGGCGTGCGACCGGCGTCACGAGCACCGGCTGCGATCCGGCCGCACGAGCTTCGTCGATAAACTTCCGCAGGTTGTCCTGAAAGTCACCGTTCGCATCGGTCGTGCGGTCCCCTTTGCCCGGCTGATCGTTGTGGCCGAATTGGATGAAGACGAAATCCGGCTTCTCGCGCAGCACTGGTTCCCAGCGACCTTCGCGCAGAAAACTTTTGGAACTGCGCCCTCGGACGTGGGCCGCAGGTTGGTCATCGAAAATCTTCGGAATTTGTGTGCGTGTCGGCGGCGAATCCGCATTCAAGAGCGTACCACTGATTTCCAGGCCTCCTGGCGGAGAACCATTATGGCATTCGTTGTGACCGAACCTTACTTTGGCTGCAAGTACACCGACTGCGTCGTCGTCTGCCCCAAGGATTGCTTTCACGAGGGCCAGCAGATGCTTTTTATCGACCCGGAGGAATACTATCGACTGCTATGCCTGCGCGGCTGAGTGTCCTGTCGAAGCCATCTTCTTTGAAGATGACGTCCCGGAGGGTCAGCGAGAATACATCCAGCTCAACCGCGAGATGTCGCAGGTCTGCCCGCAGATTGTCGAACGTAAGCCGCCACTCCGCCGGCCGGGCTGAGCGACTTCGAGTTCCGGGGTATTTGCCAAACTCACGCAGGGACGGAGAGTCGCAATGGACGTCGTCCGCTTTGTGCCGGAGAGCCATTGATCGGGCGGCGATGACGCGCGGGACGAGATTCGACAGCAAGTCGATCGGCGTGTCGCCGCCTCGACTTTGGACAACGCTGCTGCGAGAGACGGCAGCCAGCGCCGACGGCAAAAGTGGTCAGACAACACAACTCGCGAGAGATTCGGGAGTTTCGTGGTGACGTGGAACTCGGTACGGCAATTGCCAAGCGATGCCTCGAACGTTGAACAGGCTGTTGGCGAAGCTGAGTTTTCCGCGAGGAGCGCCCCCGCGCGGATCGACGAGCTTCGGCAAGGATTAGGTCCATATTTTCTGCTGCTGATCCGCGATGAGTGGGTCGGCTGGGGGCGTAGCTGGGGTTTCTCCGCGTCGGAGGGATTCCGGACGAGCGCCTGCGTCCCCCAGTCGACCTTCTCATCGCGGATTGTTTGCGCGCCGACTATCTTTGCCGGCATGACAATTTCCTCTGCTGATTCCATCTTGTCGCCGAATTCGTCGGCTCGTCCGCTGCGTGTGTGCAGCTTTGAAAGCCGCAAGCAGGACGAGATGCGGTCGCTGATTGAACGGAGCGGCGGATTCGCGACCATCGCCGCGTCGATGCGCGAAGTGCCGCTCGAAAACAACACGACTGTGTTTAAGTTTCTCAATCAGTTGATCGCGGGGGAGTTTGACGTCGTGATCTTCATGACCGGCGTCGGGGCGAAGGCGCTGCTGGAAGTGGTCGAGACCAAGTTGCCTCGCGCGAAGTTCTTCGAGGCTCTGCAACGCTGTTGCGTGATCGTCCGAGGGCCGAAGCCAACGGCGGTTCTCCGCGAGTGGGGCGTGCGCATCGACCATCGTGCTCCGGAGCCGAACACTTGGCGCGAATTGCTGAGCGTCATCGACGGCGGGTTGAGTTTTCCGGCGGGCAGCCGTCAGACGGCGGGAGTCTTCGCGATTCAGGAATACGGTCTCGCAAGCGTCGAGTTGTACTCGGCATTGACCGAGCGGGGAGCGAGCGTCGTTCCAGTCCCCGTTTATCGTTGGGAGTTGCCGAACGACATCGCGCCGCTGGAAGCCGCGATCCGATCCGCTGTCGCGGGCGAGTTCGATGTGCTGCTCTTCACCAGCGCTCAACAAATCCGCAACGTGCTGGGGATCGCCGAGCGACTCAGCATGCGCGAGTCGTTCTTGGCGGCGACTCAACAGTGCCGCGTCGGATCGATCGGGCCGACTTGCTCGGAGGCTCTGCGTGAGGCGGGGTTGCACGTTGATCTGGAACCGTCGCACCCGCACATGGGGCACCTCGTGCGGGAGACATTGGGAATTACGAATTGAGAATGCAGACCGCATTCGTCATTCTCAATTCCCCTTCTTCCGCCGGTGTTCAGCCCACATCTCCAGCAGCGTTTCTTCGCACGAGTAGCGGAACTGAAATCCGAGTTCGTTCTGCAAACGTGCGGGCGACACGACCCACGGGTAGCGGGCGAAGTGATGGAGGCTCGGCGGGAAGTCGAAGATCGGCAGGCGGAGGCCCCACCAAATCGTCGTGACTAATTTCATCGACCAGTATGGCAAGCTGACGGTTCGGCGATTCGTCAGCTTCGCGAGTTTCGTCATCGGCAGGCAATCAGGCGGGCCGACGATGGTCATGTTCCAATCGCCGTTTCCGACAGGTTCAACCTTTTCGACCCTGGTGCGGAATGTGATTGTGTCACGGAATCCAAAGTGATCGACTTAACTTTCGAAATACTCGAGCACATGCTTGCTATCGGGAAACGGCACCCAGTCGCGCGACAGCGGAAAATCGGAATAGGCCATTGCGTCACGCGACGTGTTGATGTGCAGCGACTTGTAGGCCGAACTGCGGCCGTTGTCCTAGCGCCACATGCCGCCGATACCACTGCCCATCTCGAAGCATCGCAGGGGATGCCTCGCTCGCGCGTGTTTTAGCGGCGGCGATGCTGGACGAACCGGCATCCGATGATGCACGCTTTGCGTGGGGAACCGTTGGGCAATGTGTGGTCACTCATGCTGCGATGCCGTCTCTCGGCGGGACTACGAACGATTCAGCCAGCGAACGAGCATGTCCTGATGCTCCCGCGTTCGCTCGGCGAAAAACATGCGGCCAGCTCAGGGCCACAGCACCAATTCCGCACCTCGCACTTGATCGGAAATCCAGCGCGTGGGATGCGGGAATGTATGAGTCCGAGTCCCCGCCAACAATCAGCGTCTGGCAATTAATGCGACTGATGTAATCTGACAGGTCCACTCGCGAGATCTTGTGGGACAACTCCGCCATGATCAACGTGTCGTGCTGGCCGAATGCCGTGAACCAATCTCGCATGGATTCTTCGTATGCCGGCGACGAGTAAAATGCTTTGAAATCTCCCGCGCCCGATCGGATCACCAGATCGAACAACCGCCGGTGGCCGCCGACCGAGCCGAATCCCAGCCGCACCATCCAGCGCGTGAGCGTGCTCAAACTCATCCGTTGGAATCGACCGATGAGCCCGAGCCACCTACCGATTGCGAAACCGGAAACGCTCAGGATGCTGCGAACACGTTGTGGAAAATGCACACCCATCGCCAGCGCGGTGAAGCCTCCTGTTGATTAGCCGACAAAATCGGCCGACTCGTCGCCGGTCAATTGTTGAAGAGCCGTCTCGTACCAACCGGCCCACATTTCAAACATCACATCGTCCCGGGATTCAATCGCCGAGCGCTCAACCTTCGCAGGAAAGTGCCCTGGTAGGCTTAGCGAAATCCAGAGACGTCCGTCCCGAATTCCGGGAGGCATCGACGCAGCCAAAGATTGGCGCTCGCTGTGATGCCATGAATAAAAATGGCGAGAGGTCCGGGAGAGGACTCATTCGCGGAGATTGCGGCCAGTGTTTGACCGGGCAGAGAAATCGTGTGACTGTGAATTTTGTAGAACGTGCGTTTTGTGGGTGCAGCGATCATACTGCCTGTCCCTCTGTTTTGGATCTCAGCGAAATTAACCCGAAGCGTCAGCGAGAGCGGACGCCTAGAAATGCCGTGAATCATGCCGTGTGAGGCGTTCGCCCTCGCTGACGCATCGAGTTCGTTTCGAAAAACCAAGGAGTTCACGCGAGATGCCACACCGTCTGAGTTTGCTGTTGTGGAGTTGGCTGCTCTTCGTCCCGGCGATCAGCATTGCTGCGGAACCTGCCGTGAAACTGAAGGCGAGTGACCGCATCGTCTTTTTGGGCGACTCGATCACTCAAGGTGGGGCCGGCCCGAACGGTTACGTCACGATGATTCGGCAAGCTCTCGACAAGAAGCATGCCGATCTGAAAATCGAAGTGGTCGGAGCGGGCATCAGCGGCAACAAAGTTCCCGACCTGCAGCGCCGAGTCGACAAGGACGTCATCGCCAAGAAGCCGACCATCGTCGTCATTTACATCGGCATCAACGATGTCTGGCACGGCGAAAAAGATCCGGCAAAGGGCACAATGCCGGAGGCTTTTGTGGCCGGGCTGAAAGAAGTGATCGGCAAGTGCCGCGACGCCGGAGCGACCGTCGTCCTCTGCACCCCCAGCGTCATCGGCGAGAAGCTGGACGGAGCGAATTCGCTCGATGCGAAACTCGACCAGTATTCCGATCTCAGCCGCAATCTCGCGAAGGAACTCAAGCTTCCACTGTGCGATCTGCGGAAAGCGTTCCTTGAACACTTGAAGGCTCACAACAAAGAAAATACCGAAAAGGGCATCCTGACCTCCGACCGCGTGCATCTGAATCAAGTCGGGAATCAGTTCGTCGCCGACACGATGCTCAAGACGCTGGACCAGTAGACGTCGATTCACACCAGCACGACGCGCCAGCGAGTGGTTTATTCGGGACGAACCGCTCGCTGGCGCGTCGTGCTAGTGACACCGGAACGGAAAAATGGATCACGCCGCCAACGCCGCTGTGTTCACCCGCGATGATGCGCGCACGCACTGG
This sequence comes from Candidatus Kuenenia stuttgartensis, assembly GCA_945906725.1. GTDB lineage: Bacteria > Planctomycetota > Planctomycetia > Planctomycetales > Planctomycetaceae > SXKJ01. The sequence goes on from CAMDRI010000107.1 coordinate 12,126, forward strand.
CATGACCAAGCGTTGTGGTTCGTGCGATCGAAGCGCGATCGCATGGCGAACTCGCTGCCCGAATGGGAAACGCTGCGTGAAACAGCGGGAGCGATCAAAGCACATACGATCTCGCGGTTGGCCGATCTGCTTGAGCAATTCGAGGTCAACGCGACGAAGCTCGGCGCGACCGTACATTGGGCTTCGACGCCGGCCGAGCACAATGAAATCGTGCTCGGCATCTTGCAGAAGCACAACGTGAAACGGGTCGTGAAGAGCAAGTCGATGCTCACCGAGGAATGCCATCTCAACCCGTTCCTCGAACGACACGGGATGGAAGTCGTCGACACCGACCTTGGCGAGTGGATCGTGCAACTGCGCAACGAGGCTCCCAGCCATATCGTGTTGCCGGCGATTCACATCAAGCGGGAAGAAGTCGGCGAACTGTTTCACCGCGTGATCGGCACGCCAGAAGGACTCGCCGAACCGAAGCCACTCGTCGAGGCGGCGCGAATCGAATTGCGGAACAAGTTCATGCGAGCCGATGCGGGGATCACCGGCGTTAATTTCGCGATCGCCGAGACCGGCGGGTTCGTCGTCTGCACGAACGAGGGGAACGCGGACCTCGGCGTGTCGCTGCCGCGGGTTCATATCGCCTGCATGGGGATCGAGAAGCTGATCCCGAAAGCGGAGCATCTCGGAGTCTTTTTGCGACTGCTCGCGCGATCGGCGACGGGGCAGCCGATCACGACCTACAGTTCGCACTTCCACGGCCCGAAGCCGGGGGGTGAACTGCACATCGTGCTGCTCGACAACGGCCGCAGCGACATCTTGGGGAGCGAGGAATTCCGCCGTTCGCTGAATTGCATCCGCTGCGGAGCCTGTATGAATACCTGCCCGGTTTACCGTCGCAGCGGCGGGCACAGTTACGAAACGACAGTCCCCGGCCCGATCGGTTCGATCCTCGCTCCGTCGCGTGACGCTCAGCAGTTTCATTCGTTGCCATACGCGTGCAGCCTTTGCGGCAGTTGCACCGATGTCTGCCCGGTGAAGATCGACCTGCATCATCAACTGTTGACGTGGCGAAAGGAAATCGCCGTACGTGGTCTCGTGCCGTGGTCGAAACGCTTCGCGCTCGGAGCGGCAAGTTTTGTCATGCAACGGCCGAGGCTGTTCGGTTTCGCCGGCTCGATGGGGCGAAAACTGCTGTCGTGGCTCCCTCGGTTTCTGGTCTACAATGGCCTAAACCCCTGGGGGCTGAAGCGCGAGTTGCCGATCCCTCCAAAAAAAAGCTTTCGTGAGCTGTATCGGCAACGAAAACCCGAATGAGCCCGCGAAAACTAACCCGAAGCGTCAGCGAGGGCGAACGCTTCACCGTTGATGAATTGCCAGTTCGATGTCATCTGGAGCGCCCGCCCTCGCTGACGCTTCGGGTTAGTGTGCCGGAGAGCCGCCATGAATTTCCGATTGTTCGTGCTTCTTTTTGCGATTCTGGCTGCCGGAGCGACCGCGACCGCGGCCGAGCCGATCAAAGTGCAGTCGGCATTCGTCCGAGTCCTCGAAGAGGCGGACATCCCCGCGAGGGAAGTCGGTGTGCTGGCGACGCTCGAAGTTCGCGAAGGTGACATTGTCAAATCCGGCCAAGTGCTCAGCCGACTGGACGACGACGACGCCAAACTGGCGGTGGCACGCGCGGAACTCGACTTGGCGATCGCCGAGCGGCAGGCGAAGAACTCCGTGCCCGTCGGCACGGCAGAAGCATTGCTCAAGGAAGCCGAGCAGGACCAAGCCCAGGCCAAGCTGCTGCAGCGGATCGCGGCGATGAAAGCGGCCAACGACGTCGCCGTCCGTCATGCGGTGAAGTCGCGTGATGCCTCGAAGGCGGAATTCGATCGAGCGGTCCAAGCTCGCAAGGCGTTCGAGAAGAGCATCTCGCAAACGGAGTTGGACCGCCTGAAACTGGTACTCGAACGGAACGAACTCGAAATCGAGAAGGCACAGTTCGAGAAGGAACTCGCCGACTTGCAGCAGCAAATCGAAGACTCGTCGATTGTCGAGCAGGCTCAGACCGTCGAGCGTTTGAAACTCAGCGTCGAGCAGGCTCATTTGCAAAACGAGGTCGATGCACTGACACGTGACTTGAAGGCACGCATGCTCGATCAGGCGAAATTGCAACTGGCGCGCCGCGGATTGCGTTCGCCGCTGGATGGCGAAGTCGCCGAGGTCTTTCGGCATCGGGGTGAATGGGTTGAACCGGGCCAGCGCGTCATGCGAATCGTGCGGCTCGATCGGTTGAAAGTCGAAGGCTTTGTGGAAAGTCACGCGATCACCGGTTCGGTGCGAGGCGCTGTCGTTCGAGTCCGCGTCACTCCCAACGACGAGGACAAACCGGTCATCGTCAAAGGGAAGATCGTCTTCATCAGCTCAGAAATCGATGCGGTGAACGGTCAGGTCCGAGTTTGGGCGGAGGTCGAGAATCCCGATCTCGTGCTGCGTCCCGGTTTGTCGGCGGAGATGATCATCGACTCGACGAACCGCACCGCGACGACCACTGCCTCGCCGGCCAAGACGAGCGGGGAGCGCTAGCCGACATGCCCTCTCCCGCCCTCAACGCCAATGTGATCATTCCGTGGCGAATGCGACGAGATGTGATCGCACGCTCGACGACTGGCGGAGACGAAGCGGGCTGGACGCTGAAAGACCCGCTGTCACTGGCGTATTTTCGGCTGCGCGAGGCGGAGTACGCGGTGTTCAGCCGGCTCGACGGTCGGATGACCTACGGTGAAGTTCTCGAAGCGTTGCGTCGCGCATTTCCGGCGGAGTCGTGGTCGCTGGAGAATCTGAAAGCATTCATCGGATCGCTGGTGCAATCGGGGCTGTTGACCTCGCTGCTGGCGGGGCAGGGGAGTTCGATCGCGAAGCAGCGAGAGATGTCGAGCCGGCTCGCCCGGCTCGGACTGTTGTCCAATCTGCTGTCCTTCCGCTGGCGCGGCATCGATCCGGAACCACTGCTGCGGCGTGTCGAGCCTTGGACACGCTGGCTCTTCCGCCCCGTCACATTGGTGGCGTGCGTGTCGCTGATCGCGCTGGCGATGTTGCTGGTGACTCTGCGCTGGGAGACGCTCGCGCGTCGTCTGCCAGATGCAATCGCGCTGTTCGGCTTGGGAAATCTGGTGCCGCTGGTGGCGGTCTTTATCGGCATCAAGTTGCTGCACGAACTGGGGCATGTGCTGACCTGCCGGCACTTCGGGGGCGAGTGTCACGAGTTGGGCATTCAAGTGCTCCTCTTCGTGCCGCTTTTTTACGGCGACGTGACCGATGCCTGGATGGTCTCGCGGCGCTGGCCCAGGATCGCGATCTCGGCCGCCGGCATTTTCGTCGAGCTGGTGCTGGCCTCGGTCGCGACGCTCCTGTGGTGGTGGAGCGTACCCGGCTTGCTGAACTCGGTCTTCTTGAACGTCATGCTGGTTTGCTCAGTCAACACGCTGCTGTTCAACGGCAACCCATTGCTGCGGTACGACGGCTACTACGTCCTGGCGGATTGGCTGCACCTTCCGAATTTGGCGACGCAGGCTCGGCAGATGGTGATGTCGCTGTGGGAGCGGATCATTTGCGGCGACAGCGACGACGAAATTGAACTCGATTCGCGCCGCTGGTGGACGCTGGTGAATTATGGAGTGCTGTCGGCGGCGTATCGGCTGTTCGTAACGATCGGGATTGTCTGGTTCCTGCATCACTTCTTTGGTCGCGGCCTGGGCATCTTCGCGACGGCGATTTCCGCACTGGTGGTCTTCGGAGCGGTCGTGACTCCCGTGCGAGAATTTGCGACGAGAATTCGTCAGCGATCCAAGAGTCCAACATCCTCGCCGCGTCGATTGCGAAATGGACTGGCGATTTTTGGAGCATTACTCGCTGCGTTGTTGTTAATCCCGCTGCCGTATTCGGTAAGCGCTCCGTTTGTAGTTTTCCCCGGAGATGCTCAGCCGGTGTTTGTGACGGTCGGCGGACGCATCCAATTTTCTGTGGCTCCCGGAACGCAGGTCCGCATCGGCGAGCCGCTCGGCGAATTGGTCAATCACGAGTTGTCGTTGCAGCACGAACAGCGAGTCGCCGAGGTCGCGCGTCTGACGGCTCGGCTGAAGAATTTGGAGGCTCAGCGCGGCAACAACGAATCGGCGGCGATGCGTCTGCCGGCGACACGCGACGAATTGGCCGGTGCTCGGCGGCGACTCGATAAACTGACGAGCGAAGTGCAATGTTTGCGGCTCAGCAGCCCATTGGATGGAACTGTGTTGCCACCGCCGAATGTCGTTCGTCCGCGAACGGCCGAGGACTCATTGCCCGAATGGCACGGGACGCCGCTGGATGCCGATAACCTCGGCGCGTCGCTGCGAGAACAAACGTTGTTTTGCTACGTCGGCGATCCGGCACGGCAGGACGCGCTGCTGCTCGTCGATCAAAACGCAGTCGAGTTCGTGCGTCCCGGCCAACCGGTTCGATTGCGGTTTCTCTCAGCTCCCGGCGTGATCCGTACGGGTCGGGTTGAAGAAATTGCGTCCGCACGTGCCGAAGTTGTTGCTCGCGAACTGACAGTTGCTCAGCTCGCTCCGGTGCGAAACACGAGCACGGGATCAACTCCGGCTGAGGTCTCCTACGAGGTTCGCGTCCGCCTGCTGGAGGAAACCGCCAGTCAAACTTTTGATGCTGCGCTCTACTCGCCCGGTAAAGCTCGGATCGCTTGCGGCACGCGATCGCTCGCCGCGCGTTTTTGGCGGCTGCTGAGAAATACGTTCTCGACCGAACTGTCGTCTGGGAGTTGATCCCGTCGCTACGATTTGTCTGGTCGGAGGGCGCGAAGTGCGGCACACTCTGCTGCGGAGAATCGCTTTGAGAAACCGAGCGGTTGAGGCTGATGATATTGATCCGGTCGGCAGACACCATGACGAACGTGAGCTGCTCTCGGCGGCGTTGATTGCAAGCCGGTGCGCTGGGGCTGACCGGGTTGTCGCTGCCGGAGTTGTTGGCCGCTCGCGAGTTGTCGGCGGCGGCGGGGAATCACGGGGCTTTCGGCCGAGCCAAACACTGCGTGATGCTGTTTCTGACTGGCGAAGTTCCACAGCATGACTCGTGGGATCCGAAGCCGGAGGCTCCTGCGAATGTGCGCGGCTAGTTTTCACCGATCGCGACCAGCGTGCCTGGTGTGCAAGTCAGCGAACTGTTCCCGCAGTTTGTTCGGCGAGTCGATCGAGAGACGTTGCTGCAATCGGTGACTCACGATGACACGGTTCACACCTCGGCGGGCTTCACGATGCTGACCGGGCGGCGGCATCCGCAGGCGAACGCGAAGACAGCGACCGACATCAAACCGCAGCAGACCGATTATCCGCACGTCGGCTCGCTGGTTCTGGCTGGTGCGGGCATCCGCACTGGTACGATTTACGGGAGCGTCTGATCGCTTGGGTGCGTATCCGGCCGACCGCGCTGTCACTCCCGGTAACCTGACTGCGACGATTCTGCACCTGCTGGGCATCGATCCCGCTCTCGGCCTCAGAGATTAAGTCGGACGCATTCACCGAGTTTTCGAAGGCTCGCCCGTGTTCGGGCTTTTCGGTTGAGGTGGTTTTGGAAGACTCGTCTCTCGTCGATCGATCTGAATGAGTTCGAAAAGCGCGCGGTGTCCGGACTCCACCGAGTGCTGACGCATCAGCCGCTGATCTTCGTCGTACCACAGATCGACTTCGACGTCGCCTCGGATTTGATAGCGCGTCGCATTCACCATTTTCTTTTCGAGAGCGAGCTGCTCCTTTCCGACACGCTGTAAAGTTCCGGACAACTTGCGGCCCTTGTCCGCATCGAACAACGCCAGCTTCTGGCCGACTTTGTGCGGTTCTGGCTCTCGCCAGTAGGACGTGACCCAAACGTCTGCCGCCGTGCGTTGTGACTTACCGTTGACTTCAATGGTCAATTCTTGCTGCTGAGCCGATGCCTGCACGACATACTTGTCGCCGTTGTAGTCCGCTTCGTTGGCCAAGCGGAGCAATCGTCCGGACTTCCAAACTTCGGTCCCGGACGACGAGTAGCGATATTTGTAAACGACAAAATCGAATGAAATCTCGGCTTGCCCGCGCATAGTTTCCGTACCGTCGTTGCGCTTTGTCAGCAGCATCGTCAACGTGCCACGTTCAGTGCCGTCGATCGAGATTTTGAACGCCCGCGAATGCTTTTCGACCACGGCCGGTTCATCGCGTGGCTCATCGGTGAATGCCCGAGCACCTTGGCTGATAAAGGCCAGCAGCCAAAGGAGTGGACACGTCAGAATACGGACGCGATGTCGAGTCGCGAAGACAAGCATGGCGGAGGCTCCCGTGCATGACGGACGATGGTCCGTGAATGGACGGGACGATACTTCGCTCAAGCAATTGCCCCAAGAGGAGTTGCCTCGATCCGCCGGCATTTCCACCGGAAAACGTTGGTAGTCAGACTTTCAATGGCGGTCCGTCCAAGCAATTGTCCGACGGTTCCGCTGTCAAAAAAAGTGACCGCACTTGCGAGAGCGCGGTCGCCATTCTGAAACTTCGATGGGAATTCACTGGCAAGCAGACGAAGCCACATCAATTCTCGTAGTAGTACTTATCACGCCCACAATCGACGAGGTCGGGACGTTTGACTGTGCAAGGTGACGATGCGCTTCTGAAGGCACCGAATGGCACAGCACCCAGGGCTAGCGCGCACTCTGGGAAGGATGGGTAAGTAGCTGGCGCGATTGAGGGAATGAAATTATTGTTGTCTCCGTGCGACGCGAATGGATCGCGTCTGGTTGAGGGTTACGGCACGGAGGTGTGGGATGTTGGCGTCTGAGAAT
>CAMDRI010000108.1 GCA_945906725.1 Candidatus Kuenenia stuttgartensis
TCGAACATACCTACCTGACAGGCTTAAAGGTCACCAACGCCGAGTTCAAAACGATTCAACTGACCCGCCACGAGATCTGCCCTCAGTGGAACTACACGATTCGCCCTCGCCCAAAAAACACGGAGTAGTTTTTGGACGAGTTCTAAGCCGCCGACCACTTCGCCGTGTTCGTTTTCCGGTGAGTTGGTGAGTCCGTTGGTGAGTCGCGAATCATCCATCGCCTTAACTTCCGTCAGGTTTTCACTTAGAACTCTGAGCGTCTGCGTTCGCAATGCAGAGGTCGAGGGTTCAACTCCCTTCCGCTCCACTCGCACGGCCTCGCTGACAGATTTTGTCAGCGAGGTTTTTTCATGGGCCGAGCCACTTGTCGTGATGCCGAAGGATTCTCCGTGGCCGCCAATTTCTACGAAGTTCAGCCTGTCACTGAGCCGATCCAGGGGAGCATTCGGCCGCCGGGATCGAAGAGCCTGACGAATCGAGCCTTCGTGATCGCGGCGTTGGCTCGCGGCGAGTCGCGGCTGACGAATGTGCTCGACAGCCAAGACACTCAAGTCATGCTGGAAAGCTGCCGCCGGCTGGGAGTCGCCGTCGAACACGATCCGGCGACGTGCCTCGTGCAAGTGCCCGGTTGCAGTGGTCGGTTCCCCGCGGATCAGGCTGACTTGTGGCTCGAAAATAGCGGCACGAGTATCCGGTTTCTCACGGCAGCATGCACGACCGGCGAGGGGCGATTTAAACTCGATGGCAACGCGCGGATGAGGCAGCGGCCGATTCTCGATCTCGTTGCCGCGCTGAATATTCTGGGGGCCGATGTCCGCTGTGCCACCGAGAGCGGTTGCCCGCCGGTCGAAATTGTCGCGAACGGTCTGCCCGGCGGACGAGCCTCGGTTGCAGCGAATATCTCCAGTCAATATCTGAGCGCGCTGTTGATGGCCGCGCCGTGTGCGAAGTCACCGGTCGAGTTGCAGATCGCGGACGGACTCGTGTCCGAACCGTACATCGACATGACACTCGGCGTGATGAAGCGGTTCGGAGCGAAGGTGGCTCGCGGCAACGACGGTAGCATGCGAATCGAACCGACCGGCTATCGCGGCAGCGAGTACGACATCGAGCCAGATGCTTCTGCGGCCAGCTACTTTTTCGCGGCGGCGGCAATCACCGGAGGCACAGTCACGGTGCTTGGTTTGGGACGAGACTCGCTGCAAGGCGATTTGCAATTCGTAAACGCTCTGGCACGGATGGGCTGCGATGTGGTCATCGGCGAAGATCGGACGATCGTGCATGGCGCAGAACTGCGTGGCATCGACATCGACATGAATGCGATCAGCGACACGGCTCAGACGCTGGCCGCCGTCGCGGCCTTCGCGAAGGGACCGACGACGATCCGCAACATCGCGCACGTCCGGCACAAGGAAACCGATCGCATCGCGGCAGTCGTCACCGAACTAAAGCGGCTCGGCCTACAAGCCGACGAACATCCTGATGGGCTGACGATTCATCCCGGATCGCCGCAGCCGGCGACCATCGAGACCTACGACGATCACCGCATGGCGATGAGTTTTTCGCTGATCGGCTTGAAGTCACCTGGCGTTCGCATTGCGAATCCCAACTGCACGGCCAAGACTTATCCGAATTACTTCGCAGACCTCAAACGATTGTGCGGACGCTGATGACAGAATCTCAACGGGGAGGCCGCGCGGGCGGAGGCAACTTTGGACGCGGCCGATCTGGCGGCGGCGACCGTCGAAGTGGAGGCAGCTACGGCAGCGGAGGTCGGGGGCCGCGACGTGAGGATCAGCCGCGCGGTGGTCCGTACGGTCAGCCGCCAAGATTTGAACAGCGTCCACGGTTCGAGCCGCGTGACTCTGAAGACCGCGCTTCGTCGATGCCGCCCGTTCCGCCGGGCAAGACCGCTCGGCAAGTCGCGCTGGCGACGTTGCTCGCGGCAGCGTACTCGAACGACTACGTTAACGAGCATCTCGAAGCCGAAATCTTGCGAGGCGTGTTGCCCCCGATCGAACGGCCACTCGCGATGGAATTGGCCTTCGGAGTCGTGCGTCGCAAGAACACGCTCGATGCGTTGCTGGCTGCTGCGGTGACTCGGCCGCGCGAGAACGTTGAGCCGGCGTTGTGGATGCTGCTGCGGCTGGGTGCGTATCAGCTCGCATTGTGTGACGGAGTCGCCGACTACGCGGCGATCTCGGAAACCGTTGAGCTTGGTCGCTGGCTTGGTCGAGACGACTGGACCGGGTTCGCGAACGGTTGCCTGCGTGCCGTCGCCAGACTGCTCACCGAGCAGTCGATCGACGGCCCGACGCCGTTCGCGCTGCCGCTGACCGGTAGTCGCTACAGCAGGCTGTCGCAGCCGATCTTCGCCAATCCGATCGGGTCCGCCGAAGGCGGGCTGTCGTACATCTCGAAAGCCTTCAGCTTGCCACACTGGATCGTCGAACGTTGGTCTGAGCGATTCGACTTCGACGAACTCTGTCGGCTTGGCTTCTGGTTCAACGCGCCGTTGCCGCTCTGTCTGCGAGTCAATCGGCTGCGTACCGATCGTGACACGCTGCTCGCGAAATTCGCGGAAGCCGGCATCACGGCGCGAGCGGGGGAGCTGCCGACTTCGATCCGGCTCGAAACGCCAACGCGAATCGATCAATTGCCCGGATTTGCTGAGGGGGAGTTCGTCGTCCAAGACGAGTCCGCTCAACAAGCCGCCGAACTCCTCGCACCGCAACCCGGTGAGACGGTGCTCGATCTGTGTGCCGCTCCGGGCACGAAGACGACACACCTCGCCGAGTTGATGCGGAACGAGGGCCGCCTCATCGCGACCGACAGCAGCGAGAGCCGTCTGAAACTCGTCCCGCAAAATGCCGAGCGTTTGGGACTGACGATCATCGAGACCGCCGTCGTCACGCTCGAAGGGACGGACATTCCGGCCGGCCCGTTCGATGCGATCTTGATCGACGCGCCCTGCTCAAACACGGGAGTGCTTGGGAAGCGGCCGGACGCGCGGTGGCGCATTCAGCCCGACGACCTCGAAGAGTTGTCACGCATCCAACTGCTGTTGTTGCTCGCGGCCGCAGGCCGATTAAAGCCCGGCGGCCGGATCGTTTATTCGACATGCAGCATCGAACCGGACGAGAACGGCTCCGTCGTTGAAGCGGCGTGTCACTTTCGGCCAAAGCTCAAGATCGTCGAGCAGCACGAACTCACGCCGGGGCAAACAGCCGATGGCGGGTTTCAGTGTCTGCTGCGGGCGGAAGGCTCGTAGGTCCGCTTTCAGGCGGAAGTGGATGGCGAGCGAGGTTTCAAAGCGTACTTGAAGATATAGACGATCCGACCCACGCCGCCAGTTGTCACGATGAGCAACAACCAAGTCGGTTTTTGATTCGGCTGCGAAAACCGACGAACGTACAGGTCGCGGATTGTGAGTACGAAAGCAACAAGGTTTTGGGTCATGCCCAAAAGGTGAAACGGCAAAAGCACCGAAAAGAATTGCTGCGGGCTGCGCAGGATAACAATGACGAAGATGGGAACATAAACGGCGGTATAGCCCAACGCGTAAAGCACGAATGAACATTCAAGCTTGCGCGTCGTGCATGACCTCTCGTCATGGACGATCATCGGACGGACGCTAGATCAATTCGCTGATCGGCGCGCCGGTTGACAGGATCGGCATCGGGCGGCCCTGGTGATCCGGGAAGGCATGTTCGGTGTCGATGCCCAAGTGGCGGAACATCGTTGCCCAGAGATCATTCGGTTCCAGCGGGCGATCTTTCGGATGTTCGGCCTTCGCGTTCGTGGAGCCGACCACAACGCCGGTCTTTAAGCCGCCGCCGCTGACGAAGATCGACATGGCTTGCGGCCAGTGATCGCGGCCGGGTTGCATGACCTTAGTTTGCGAACCAATCGTCGGGTTGATGCGCGGCGTGCGGCCGAACTCGCCCGTGACGATCAACATGACTTTCTTGTCGAGGCCGCGAGCGTAGATGTCTTCGACCAAAGCCGCGATGGCCTGATCGAACAGCGGCAATCGGTGTCGCAGGTCGTTGAACATGTGGCAGTTCACGGCATGCGAGTCCCAGTTGTAGACCGAATCGATCGGCAAGCCACCGCTGGGCATAGGATTCTCCATCGTCATTGTGACGAAGCTGGCTCCTGCTTCGACCAATCTCCGCGCCAAGATCGCTCGCTGGCCCCACGCATGGAGACCGTATCGCGCTCGCAGTTCGGCAGATTCTTTCGACAGATCGAAGGCGTCGTGGCACTTGTTGCTCGTCAGCAGGTCAAGCGCCTTCTTGTTGAACTCGTCGAGCGACGCCATCGCCCCGAAGCGGTCGGTGTCTTTGCGGAACTTGTCGATGCCGCCGAGCAGAGTGACTCGATCATCCAATCGAGTTTCGAGCGTCTTGGACACCGACAGATTCTGCACCTCAAACTTCGAGTCGTTGGGGTCGCCCCAAAACGTAAACGGGTGCGTGGAGGCCGGCAAGTACGCGCTGCCAAACGCGAAGACGTCGATCCCCTGACGTCCGCCGTCCGTGCCGCAAATGTAATTTGGCAATCCGACGTGTCGGTTGTCGCGCATCTTCGCCACGGCCGAGCCGACCATCGGGTGATCGTTGACCGTGTCGACCGGTGAGTTCGGATTGCGGCCGGTCAAAAACTTCTTGTGGCCGCCGCCATGATCAGCAAACGTGTGCGCGACCGAGCGAATGATCGAGAATCGATCGGCCACTTGGGCCAGTCGTGGCATGTGCTCGCAGATGTCGAGTCCAGGGACGTTGGTGTGGATCGGCCGGAACTCGCCGCGATACTCCAGCGGAGCCTCCGGCTTCATGTCGAACGTCTCTTGATGCGGCGGCCCGCCAGGCAGCCAGACGAAGATCACCGACGTGTCCGAGTCAGCGCCGAACGTGCTCGCCGCTTCCGCTCGCAGTCGCAGCATGTTGCTCAGGCCGAGCGCGGCGAATGCAGTCGATCCAATTTCCAAGAAACCACGTCGAGAAATTGGACCTGGACAGAACTTTGAGGCATGCATGGCGGGAAAACTCCGGCGGAAGGTAGGTCGGCCTTTCCAGGCAGGCGGGTGACGTCGCTTGTCGTTCGATATCGCCAATCGTTCGGGTTAGCCTCGACAGGCTGACCTACGAAATATCGGCCAAATTCATGGAGCAAACTAACGCCATCTGTCGCTCGGAGCAATCTTCGTCCCATGGGGAGGGCCGATTCCACCGCAGGTTCTTGGGAGGCATTGCAGCGAGGCTCAACGTGCCCCGCAGGCGCACTGTCATTTTCCGCCCCACATTTTTCGCCAGCTCTTGCGAGAGTCGCCAAGGGCAGGCGGAAAAATGTGGGGCGAAAAATACGGACCAAAAGACCGCTCCAGCCCAGCGCGGACGAACCAGACGCCTGAGTCCAATGCGTCGATCTCATTCTCATCGGCTCACGCATTTTCTCAAGTTTCACTGGCCGATCCCCCTTGTCCTATTTTGCGAACCTTTGATATTGTCTCCGCTTCGCCCCTGGTTGGATCGGGGGTTCAGACAACGATTCGCATGGCAAGGAGGCCATCGTGAGTTGGATTGATGCACCGCAACAAGCGTTGAAGGTCCAGATTCGTTGGTTGATTCGGCGCGACATGCCCGAAGTGCTCGACATCGAGCGCCAAAGTTTCGAGTTCTCTTGGACCGAAGAAGATTTTCTCTGCTGCCTGCGACAGCGAAATTGCATCGGCATGGTCGCCGAATACAACCATCGCATCGTCGGCTTCATGATCTATGAGCTGCACAAGGCGAAGCTGCATGTGCTGAACTTCGCCGTCGATTCCGAATTCCGCCGGCAGGCGATCGGATCGCAAATGATCGAAAAACTGGTAGACAAGCTCTCGCAGCAACGCCGCCAGGAAATCATGCTGGAGGTCCGGGAATCGAACCTCTCCGCGCAGCTCTTCTTCAAGAAGATGGGTTTCAAAGCGGTGCTGGTCCTTCGCGGCCACTACGACGACACCGACGAGTCGGCCTACGTCATGCGGTTCGCTCTGCATGAAGAAGGCGCGATCCTGCTGCCGTTCGCCCCGGCGAACCGCATCTCGGAATACGACGCGGCGTGAGTAGGTTGGGCACTCTTGCCCGACCAGGACGGGCAAGAGTGCCCGTCTTACCTCGAACCGCTATCCTCGCGGCATGTCGCACATCGAACTGCGTGGCGTTCGCGTTCACAATCTGAAGGGGATCGATCTGCGACTGCCGATTGGCAGCCTGATTGCCATCACCGGAGTGAGCGGAGCCGGCAAGAGCAGCCTCGCGTTCGACACGCTCGTGGCCGAGGGGCGGCGGCGATATATCGAGACCTTTTCCCCGTCGGCTCGGCAGTTTTTGGAACGGATCGAGCGGCCGGATGCGGACGCTCTGGAGAATCTGCCGCCCGCGATTGAGTTTCGTGCGGAATCGTCATCCGATCAACGCGCGACACTGGGCACGATCACGGAGACCGATGATTTGCTGCGGATGCTGTTCGCTCGGTTGGGTCGAGCGTTCTGTCCGTCCTGCGCGACGCCCGTGGTCGCTCACACGGCAGATGAGGTGTGTCGCGAGCTTCAGGCACTTCCGGACGGAATTAAATTCGTCGTGGCGTTTCCGTCGGAGAAGACCGACGACGCGATCGCGAATTGGCGGCAGCTTGGGTTCGTGCGGACGATCGAGTTGCCGGAGTTGGAATCTCATCCGCCGCGGCAGATCAAATCTCAAATGCTCGTTGTCGTTGATCGCCTGGTTGCGGGTCGCACAGAGGTCACTCGCGTGTTGGAAAGCGTCGAGCAAGCGTACTCGCACGGCGATGGTCGCTGCATGGTGCTCGGAGAATCCGATGGTCACGACATGCAGACTCTGGAATGGGAGGACCGTCGATGGCGGCTTGCCCGCCATTCGCGACGGTTGATTTGCGGGGAGTGCGGCCGTGAGCAGCCGCCGCTCGAACCGGACTTGTTCAATTTCGAGAGTTCGCTTGGTGCGTGTCCGCGATGCAGTGGTGTGGGACGGATCGCGGCTTCGACAACGGCCAGACGCCCAACGCTGGCGGACTGCTCCGAATGCGACGGATCGCGATTAGGGATTGCGGGGCGAAGTGTGCAATTGTTCGGAGGTAGGACGGACGCTCTTGCCCGTCGCAGCGAAGGGACGGGAAGAGGTGCCCATTCTACGATTGCAGAGCTGCGCGAACTGCGGCTCACTCAACTCGTGACGCTGCTGGATGAGCTGGCCCTTGTGACGGACCCCAGTGCTCGAGCGCTTGTCTCCAACCTGCTCAGCGAGCTGTCCGCGAGGTTGCGGACACTGCTGGACCTCGGCCTGGGGCATCTGTCGATGAGCCGTTCGCCGCGTACGCTGTCGCGTGGTGAGCGACAGCGGGCGAGATTGGCGGGCGTGCTGGCGACTCGGCTCGACAATGCGCTGTACGTGCTCGACGAGCCATCAGGGGGCTTGCATTCACTCGATGCCGAACGGGTACTGACGGCGATTCGGCGACTGCAACAAGCGGGAAATACAGTGATTCTCGTCGAGCATTCGGAGTCGTTCATCGAGGCGGCCGACGAGGTGATTGAACTCGGTCCCGGTGCCGGGCGTGAGGGTGGGCGCGTTGTGAGTCAACGTAGCCGTCTCGTTCCGCGAGATGAGCCGCAGATGCTGGACGGCTCGCGCGACATTCGGCAATCAGAGTCGTGTGGCCATTCGGCTCGTCTCGCGGAACGAGACGGCTACGCTCTCACGCTCTTCGGTGCCACGTTGCACAACCTCCTTCGCATCGACGTGGCGTTTCCACTCAACCGCCTGTGCGTCGTCACTGGCGTCAGCGGCAGCGGGAAGAGTTCGCTGATCGAGCACACGCTCTATCCGGCGCTCTGCCAGCGATTCGGTGTCGCGTGCGAGGTTGATCCGGTCGGTGAGTACACCACGTTGTCTGGCGAGGAGCAAATCGACGAGATCGTATTTCTCGATTCGTCGCCGATCCGACGATCGGCTCGCGCAAGTGCGGCAACGATACTGTATCTTCTCGGCGAGATTCGGGGCCTGTTCGCGCAGACGACCGAGGCGAAGGTCAAGAACTTCACGGCGCGGCATTTCAGTTTCAATGCGAACGGCGGCGGCCGCTGTCCACGCTGCCGAGGGCTCGGTGCGGTCGAGATCGACATGCAATTCCTCGCCAACCTGACGGTCGTCTGCCCGGAGTGTCACGGCTCGCGGTTTCAGCGCGAGATCCTCGACGCGAAGCTGCGTGGGCTGTCGATCGCGGAGGTACTTAACCTCTCGGCCGACGAAGCGTTCTCGTTCTTTCGAGGCCAGCCGCAACTACAACGGCGGCTGAAGTCATTGAAGGATGTTGGGCTGGGATATCTGCCGCTCGGCCAATCAGCGAGTAGGCTCTCGCGCGGCGAATGTCAGCGGTTGAAGCTGGCGTCGCTGCTGGCGAACCGCTCGCGAAAACGGACGCTGTTCCTGATGGACGAGCCGTGTATCGGCCTGCATGCGCGCGACATCGCGGTTTTGTTAGAGTGCTTCCGGCGACTGATCGAGGTCGGTCATTCGCTGATCGTGATCGAGCATCGGCCTGAGTTCATTGGTGCCGCCGACTGGTTGATCGAACTCGGCCCGGGTGCCGGAGATGCCGGTGGAAAAATCGTTGCGGCAGGTGTTGCGCTTGCCGACGTGAAATGAAAGACAACTGTGACTCGATTGGAATTGCCGCTGAAACGCCGCTATTTGGTTCGGTTTGATCCGAAGCGGGTGCCGCATGTGTTCGCCGATGTGCTGGTGATCGGCGGCGGGATTGCCGGTATTCGAGCGGCATTGGCGGTCGGTCCGCGGCTGACGACGGTTGTGGTCACGAAAGACGCGCTCAATCAGTCGAACAGCGCGTACGCTCAAGGGGGCATCGCGGGGGTACTCGATCCGTTGGACGACATTGCCAATCACGCCTCCGACACGATGGCCGCGGGCAAAGGACTGTGCGGCGAAGCGGTCGTGAACATGGTCGTGCAGGAGGCTCCCGAACGGATTCGCGAGTTAGTCTCGTTCGGCGCGAACTTCGATCTCAAAAACGGCGAGATCGCACTGACCCAAGAGGGGGGACACAGCCATCGGCGAGTCGCTCATGCGCTCGGCGACGCGACCGGCAAGGAAGTCATGCGCGCGATGATCGCGCGCGTTCGCTCGGCGGAACACGCTCAGGTTTGGGAACAGACCGCGACGCTCGACTTGCTGACGCACGAGGGCGTTTGTCGCGGAGCGATCGTCTGGAATGCTCGGCACGGCAAGACATTGGTGTGGGCTAAGCAGACGATACTCTGCACGGGCGGGGCCGGGCGGCTGTATCGCGAGACGACCAACCCGGACATCGCGACGGCCGATGGTCACGCGCTCGGTTTCCGTGCGGGAGCCGAACTCCGTGACATGGAATTCATGCAGTTTCATCCGACGGTGCTGTATATCGCCGGCAGTTCGCGGCATCTCATCAGCGAGGCGGTGCGTGGCGAAGGAGCGTATCTGCGAGACTGCTTCGGTCATCGGTTCATGGGTGACTATCACTCCTCGCTGGAGTTGGCCCCGCGCGATGAGGTCAGCTTGGCGATCACTCGGCAGATGGAAAAAACGAAGCACTCGTGCGTGTATCTGGACCTGACGCACTTGCCGAAGCCACTGATTCGGGAACGCTTCCCGCACATCGGCCGCGTGTGTGCCGAGTTCGGTCTCGACATCACCGCCGATCAAATCCCTGTGCGACCCGGTGCGCACTACATGATTGGTGGGCTGACGGTGGATCTCGATGGCCGCACGACGCTCCCCGGCTTGTGGGCCGCTGGCGAAGTCACCTCGTCTGGACTGCACGGCGCGAATCGGCTGGCGTCGAACAGCCTGCTCGAAGGATTGGTCTACGGCCTGCGCTGCGGACGCGGTGCATCGGAGTTGGCGATCGTGCAGCCGGACAGCTTTGCCGCGTTTCCGATCCGAGCGGATGGTGCTCAGGAGGCGAAGGAGGATCACGACCTGAACCTCACAGACCTGACGAACTCGTTGCAGAGCCTGATGGGGCGGCATGTCGGGATCACGCGCGATGCGGCCGGGTTGAAAGAGGCGCTGACGCAGATCGAGTTTTGGAATCGGTACGTTTCGGTGCGCGAGTTCACGCAGCTCAAGGGTTGGGAGCTGCAAAACCTGTTGCTGATCGCTCGCCTAATGGTGACTGCCGCCGCCGCTCGCACTGAAAGCCGAGGGGTCCACTTCCGTGACGACTTTCCGACAACCGACACGATTCAGGCGCAGCACATCGCGCTGAAAGCGACGTGAGGCCGACGATGCTGCTGGATGTGCTGCAACGCTACTGGGGCTACGACGGATTTCGACCGCTGCAAGAGCAGGCGATGCGCAGTGTGCTCGACGGGCGTGACTCCGTCGTTGTGCTGCCGACGGGCGGAGGCAAGTCGTTGTGCTACCAGGCTCCGGCGATGTGTCGGGAGGGCTTGGCGGTCGTCGTCTCGCCATTGATTTCGCTGATGAAGGACCAAGTTGATGCGTTGGTGTCGAACGGCATTCCGGCAGCGTTCGTCAACAGCACACAGTCGGCAGCAGAACGCTCACGAGTCTCCGACGACCTGCGCGGCGGCCGATTCAAACTGCTGTACGTCTCGCCGGAGAAGCTCGTTCAGGACCGGATGGTCGAGTTCCTTAAAGACCTCAACGTCTCGACGTTCGCGATCGACGAAGCTCACTGTGTCAGCGAGTGGGGACACGACTTCCGGCCGGAGTACCGGCAACTCAATCTGCTCCGCGAGAACTTTCCAACCATTGGCTTGCACGCCTACACAGCCACCGCCACCCAGCGGGTGCGCGAGGACATCGTCAAGTCGCTGAGACTGCGGCAGCCGAACATTCTCATAGGCTCTTTCGATCGGCCAAACCTGATTTACAAAGTCGAACGCCGCAAGAGCGGACTCGGCCAAGTCCGCGAAATTCTCGATCGGCACAAGGGGGAATCGGGGATCATCTACTGCACGACGCGGGCGGACGTCGACAAGCTGAGCCTCGAACTCAACGGTCAGGATTTTCAAACTCTGCCGTACCACGCCGGGATGTCGGACGATGAACGGCGGCGGAATCAGGAGTCCTTCATCGAGGAACGCTGCGACATCATCGTGGCGACAGTCGCCTTCGGCATGGGGATCGACAAGTCGAACGTGCGGTTCGTGATTCACTACGGGATGCCGAAGGCTCTGGAAAACTACCAGCAGGAAAGCGGACGCTCCGGCCGCGACGGCCTCGAAGCCGAATGCTGCCTGCTGTATTCCGGCAGCGAGATGGTCCGCTGGCGAAAGATGATCGACGAATCACCGCCTGGCCCGGCGCACGAGGCCGCGTTTCAATCGCTCGAAGCGATGACGCGATTCGCGACCGGAGTCACGTGCCGGCACAAGTCACTGGTCAACTATTTCGGCCAAGAGTTACCGGCCGAGCAAGCCGAATCATGCGGGGCTTGCGACGTCTGTCTCGGCCAGTTGGACTTGGTCGAAGACTCGCTGGTCGTTGGCCAGAAAATCCTGTCGAGCATCTTCCGACAAGAGCAGCGGTTCGGAAGCGACTACACCACGATGGTCCTGAAAGGCTCGAAGGAGCAGCGTGTGCTGCAAAACGGTCACGACCAGTTGAGCACCTACGGACTGCTCGCGGATGCTCCGCAGAAGTCTATCCGCGATTGGGTCGAGCAACTCGTTGGCCAGAATTTCTTGAAGAAGGAGGGGGAGTACAGCCTCCTCAAGATCACCGATGACGGTTGGAAGCTACTGCGTGGCGAGGCGACACCGAAACTGCTCAAGCCCGCCGCGCCGACCAAAGAGAAACGCAAAGCCGCCGTCATCGCCGATTCGTGGGATAGCGTGGATCGCGGGTTGTTCGATTCACTGCGCGATCTTCGCCGGGTCAAGGCGGGTGCGATGAGCGTCCCGGCGTACATCGTCTTCTCGGACACGACACTGCGCGACATGGCTCGGCGGCGGCCGACCACGATCGCTGGCTTTCATTCGGTCAAAGGAGTTGGCGAAAAGAAGCTCGCTGACTTTGGCCAGGAGTTCATCAACCACATCGTCAACTATTGCCAGCAGTACGGCGTCGAGACCAACACGGTCCAACCAGACCCAAATGCCAAAACTACGATCGTTGAGACCGAACCGGAGGAGACCGGCCCGAACGTGTCCGCACTTGCAGCGTTTCGGCTGTTCCGCGAAGGGAAGTCGGTCGCCGAGGTCGCGAACTTCATGTCCCGTGCGATGTCAACGGTTGCCGGCTATCTCTCCGAGTTCATCCGTCACGACGGAGTCACCGACCCGTCGCCGTGGGTGCCGGCCGATTTGATCCCGCGCGTCGAAGCCGCCGTTCGGAAGCACGGCTTCGAGCGAATGCGGCCGATCTTCGACGAACTCAACGGCGAAGTCTCGTACGAGCTGATCCGCCCGGTCCTCGATTGCCTGCGTGTGCGGATGCACTTTGGCGAAGAAACGTAGCCATCACGCGGAGCGGTGACGGCTACGTTGGCTCGTTGGGCCGCCGCAGCACTTCGAGGATCGCGCTGTTGTCGAGGTCGCCGAGGCCGAGTGACTCGGCAACTTCGAGCAACCGCTGGTGCTCGTCGCTCAGAGGCAATGGCTGTCCGACTCGCGTGGCGGCTTCGCGAATCAGGCGGACGTCTTTGAGATGCTGCGACAGCCGAGCTTCCGGCGTGAAGTCGCGAGCGACCATCTTCGGGCCTTTCGTGTCCATGATCCGTGAGTACGCCATGCTGTCGCGGAGCACGCTCAGCGCCGTTGCGGGATCGAGGCCAAGGGCTTCCGCGAAGGCAAGTCCCTCGGCCAAAGCCGCGCGATTCAAGCCGAGCACTAAGTTCGTCACCAACTTCATCCAGGCTCCGCGACCGCTCGGCCCGACGTGTCGGACTTGCCAGGCGAAGGTCTCGAACAATCGCCGGCAGACATCGAATGCGAACTCCTCGCCGCCGACCATGACGAGCACGTCGCCGCGTCGCACCTGCGCGCTGCTGCCGGAGATCGTCGCGTCCAGAAACGTCACGCCTCGATCGCTCAGCGTCTTCGCGAGCGATTCCGCAGTGCGCGGATCGCCAGTCCCCAAATCCGCGATGATGTGGCCGGCACGCAAGCTGCCATCGAGGTCGCGGATCACGTCGCGTGAGATCGAATCATTCGGCAGCGCGAGCCACACGATGTCAGTTTCTTCCACGACCTCCGCCGCCGTCGCCGTCCGCACGCCCCCCTGTTGGCTGAGTTTGAGCCGCGCTTCCTGGGACACGTCGAAGCCAATCACCGTGTGTCCAGCGGCGAGCAACCGCTCCGCCACTGCCGACCCGATCAGGCCTAACCCAATCAGTCCGATCGTCGCGGGACGCTCCGGGTTGCCGATCCGACCGCTCATGAATTGCCTTTCGAGATGCACTGACCACGCACGTGAGAGTGATGAGCAGATGCGACCGCCCGGAAAATCACAAGCGTCCGAAGAGCCCGCCGCCAACAAGGTGTCGTCTGTTCGTTGGGTGACCATTGACGTCGCCGTTGCGCGACAGGTGCTTCATCAAGCGAGGGAACTGTCACCCCGCCGAGCTTGCCTCGGTGGAATTAGCTTTTGCACGACGAGTCGAGTCACCGTAGTGCAGAAGCCCGCAAACCACCGAGACAAGCTCATTGGTCTCTACACAATTCCGCAAATGCCTTTCATTCGCCAGGAATTTGCCCCAATCGCTCCTGAGCAGGAATGGCAGAACGATGAAGACGGATTCACTCACCAATTCCTTTCTTCCATCGTTCTGCCCCCATTGTTCTGCCACTCTCACCGGAGTACCGGGGTGAGAGTTGTGTAGATACCAATGAGACAAGCTCGGTGGGGTCGCTTGTTTGAGGACCAGTCTGCGGCTCCGAGTCGAGTTTCCGTTCAACCTTTGTGCGGCGCGCTCAATCTTTCTGTAATCCGCGGGAGATTCCATTGACGATAGTGTCTCCAGCGCCGCTATCGTTTTCCTAATCGTCAAAGTCGGACTGCGGCAATTTCTGCCGAAGGCTGCGACGAGATCATCAGAACGGCAAGACTGAGTGCGGGCGAGAATTCAACAGGGGAGTGGAGAGATGCCTTTGACCTGGAAGTTGAGTGATTGGATGCGTGGAGTCTCGATGAAGCAACGACTGCGTCGGCAGACGCGGCGGACTCGGCTGCCCGTCGAGAGTTTGGAGCGACGCGTCGTTCCTGCCGCGACGGGATCGGTGTCTGGTTTCGCCTTCATCGATGCGAACGGCAACGGAGTCAAGGATTTCCTGGACTTGAATGGCAACACGACGCAGGAGTCAGGCGAACTGAACGAACTGGTCGTGAAAGGAGCCACTCTGCGTTTGACCGGGACGTCGGATGCCGGAGCCACGGTCAACGCTCAGACGACAACGAACCAGCAGGGCGCGTTCTCGTTCACGGTGGTGCCCGCCGGAACTTACAAGCTCAA
Organism: Candidatus Kuenenia stuttgartensis; assembly: GCA_945906725.1. GTDB lineage: Bacteria > Planctomycetota > Planctomycetia > Planctomycetales > Planctomycetaceae > SXKJ01. The sequence goes on from CAMDRI010000108.1 coordinate 14,545, forward strand.
GGCGGATTCGAACGCCGCGACCTCCGGTACGCTCGGAAACGGCGTGACCGTGACGGTGGGCACAACGTTGGTCCCGAAGGATGTCCCGATCAACTGCGCCGTGGTGACCGGAGAATTTCTGTTGAATCCCACTTCATCGATCACGGAGTTGGATCAGGAGATTCTGAACGATTTTCCGCTGCCAACAGCCGGAACCGGAATATCCACCGGCATCAACGAAGCTCCGACGCTGCGCAATGGACAGCCAGTGGCTATCAATGTGAACCCGACGGCACCGACAACAGTGGATCTCACTGGTGTCTTCGACGATCCCAACATCGTGACCAGTCAAGTTCAGATTCATACGAGCGGCGGTGACGTGAATGTGGATCTGTTGGAAGAAGACGCTCCGCAGACCGTTCAGAACTTCTACAACTACGTGAATTCGGGGGCCTACGACAATTCGATCTTCCATCGTTTGGCGAGCGGGTTCGTCTTGCAAGGTGGCGGGTTCAAATACAACGACAAGGTCAATGCCGATTCCACAGCGACCCCGCCGATCGTTGCGTCCCCCGCATCCATCACGGCGATCCCGACCAATCCGGCTGTGAAAAATGAATTCGATGGCACCAACCGGTCCAACCTCGTCGACACAATCGCGATGGCGAAATTGGGTGGTGATCCCGACAGCGCGACCAATCAGTTCTTCTTTAACCTCGCAAACAATTCGTCCAATCTCGACAACCAGAACGGCGGCTTCACCGTCTTCGGCCGATTGGTCGGTCCCGATGACACCGCAGTCGTCAACAGTCTGTCAACTACGTCGAGCACTCTCAAGAAATTCGACGCATCGAGTGCGACCGGCGTCACTCAGGCTGTCCGCGGGGCGCTCGATAATCTTCCGCTGAAGAATTACGCAAACGGAGTCGCCAAGACGACCGCGGAAATCAACGCCACGAATCCACCGAATCCAAACGACAAGACCGGTAGCACTTTCCCAACGGACACGACTGCGTCCAACTTCCTGAGAATCACCGGCGTTGACACGATCGTCCGGAACGAAGAGCTGACCTATTCCGTGGTCACAAGTGCAAGCAGCAATCTGGAGGAACTATTTGTGTTTAGTAACCCCAGCGAACTCATCAAAGACAACCGGTTGGTATTGAACTTCAAGAATTCGAATGAGCGGGGAACCGCGACTATTGTTGTCAGAGCCACTGACAAGCACGGAGTCTCAACCGGCACTGTCGAAAATCCCGATGCGATCTTCCATGTGAAGGCGAATGTTCAGCCAGTGTTCACGTCCAGCGTCACTCCGCCGAACGTGCCGGAGAACACGACGCCGGTGACGACGGTCACGGCCACGGACTCGGACACTCCAGTGACATTCGCAATCAGCGGCGGAGCCGATCAGACGAAGTTCGACATCACTACTGGCGGCGTGCTGACGTTCGAGACGGCTCCAAATTTCGAGATTCCGACGGATGTGGGTGCGAACAATGTCTACGAAGTGCAAGTCACGGCCAGCGACAGCAACGGTGGTTCGACGGTGCAAAACCTAACAGTCCGAGTCATTGGCGCGAACGACGTGCCCGTCTTCGCATCCAGCGCCACGCCGAACGTGGTGGAGAATACGACGACAGTGGAGACGACAGTCACGGACGCGGATCTGCCAGCACAGTCGGTGACGCTGACGATCACCGGCGGGCTTGACCAGACAGTGTTCGGAATTGTCACCGGCGTGCTGAAATTCAACACGGCTCCAGATTTCGAGAGTCCCACGGATGATGGGGCGAACAACACATATGAAGTGCAGGTCACGGCGAACGACGGGAATGGCGGTACGGTGGTGCAAAATCTCACGATCACGGTCACGGATGCGAACGACTCGCCGTTGTTCACTTCCATTGACACGTACAGCGTCGATGAGAACACGCCGGTGGAGACGCCGGTGACAACGGTCACAGCCACAGACGCAGACTCGCCGGCACAAACGGTGATATTCACGACCAGCGGAGGAGCTGATGAGTCTAAATTCAATCTCGTCAATGGCGTGTTGACGTTCAAAACGATTCCGGATTTCGAGAACCCAACCGATACCGATGCGAATGGCTTCAATACGTATGTGGTTGAAGTTCAGGCGGAAGACGGATTCGGTGGCACGAGCATTCAGTTGATTACCGTAACCGTCCTCGACGTCGTCGAAGTCGTTTGACGGAAGCAGTCCGACAACCAAGTAGACCTGTCAGTGATACGTTTGGCAGAATGCCGGCCTTGATTGGCAACGGATTCGACGAGATTTGATTCAACGGGAAAAAGTGGTCAGGGACGACACACCGGTTTGCGAAATCGCGAGCCGAGTCATCGAGGGAGCGACGTCATGCGAATTCGGATCATCCTCGCCTGCGGACTGGCACTCAGCCTGCTGGGTCGAGCGTTTGCCCAAGAGGCTCTGCCGCCGGACTCTGCCGGCGTAACGGGCCGTGAGGTCGGCGGTCTCGACCGCCGACCGCAGGAAGCGCTGACGTTTGCTCCGAGCGATGACGATCGTTGGTTCACCGCCGACTTCCTCCTCGGATGGGCCAAGGGAGCAAATTTGCCAGCGCTGGTGACAACGAGTCCGCTGACGACGACTGAGTCGGATGCAGGAGTGATCGCCCCAGGAAACGACACAAGCATCTTGTTGAGCGGACCGGTCAATCGTGGCGTCGTGCCAGGATTCCGATTTGGTGCCGGCTACACTTATGACAAAGAGTATGGCTTGGGGATCGAAGCGGGGTTCATGTTTCTTTCCAGTCGGACGTCGAACTTCGCCTTCGCTTCCGCCGATCACAACGGCATCCTCGCACGGCCATTCATTGATGCGACCACCGACGATCCCGATGCCTATCTCGTCGCGTTCGATGACGACGGGTTGGGTCCCGTTATGTCGACGGGCAACGTCACCGCGTCTGCGAAGAACGGAAATATTTACGGAGTGAACTTCGACCTTTCGGAACACATTGGGGATGTGAACGGCCATCGGGTGGAGGCTTTGTTCGGCTACCGTTTCGCCTACTTCAATGATGGTTTGCGAATTCGCCAGAACAGCGTCTTTGGGCCGAATCTCGCCGGCATCGCCACCATCGGCATTCTCGATGATTTCTCGTCCCGGAATGTCTTTCACGGACTCGATCTTGGATTTCGCAGCACATACACCGGAAACAACTGGTCTCTGAGTCTGCTGGGAAAGTTCTCGCCGGGCAACATGACTCGAACCGTGGACATTCGCGGACAGACCGTGACGACTTCGACCACTGCTGGCGCACCGCCGGTCGTCATTCCGGCTGGTCTCTACGCGCTGAGCAGCAACAGCGGCAGTCACGAGTCGCACAAGTGGACTGTCGTGCCTGAACTCGGTGCGAACTTGAATTGGAAGCTGCGGTCCAATCTCGCGCTGCGACTGGGTTATTCCGCGCTCGTCTTGCCCAGGGTGGCCAGGGCGGACGATCACATCGACTTCAATATCAACCCCACTTTGATCGGCGCTCTTCCCGCCAATCCGCCCGTTGCCCCGCAGAGCCCCGCGTTTCAATCGCATCAAAGTCATCTCTTGATCCAGACGCTGAATCTCGGCGTGGACCTGACGTTCTGAAACTGGCTTGGCGCAGGCTCACTTCGTCGGAGTCTCGTCCGGGATGACGATGGTCGGGCCTTCCGACTTGGGCTTTTCAATGCTGGGGCGGTCGTGGACCTCCAGCAGGTTGAGCAGCGATTGAGCCTCTTTGCGGATGTCGATGGCGTCATATTGGTTGATGCCGCCGCGGCGGAGAGTCAGCTCGGCCGCGTTGCGAATCTGTTCCGCGAGCTGCTGCTCGGTGAGAACTTTCTGGATGTGTGCCAGCGCGATGCGAGCCAGTTCCGGCGACGCATTGCTGTCCGAGCGGTAAATGTTGACGACATCCTGCATCTTCGCGACGGAACCGGCGTAGTCCTTGCGGAGTTCGGCGATCTGTCCCTCGAAGTAGGCGATCATCTGGTCGTCGCTGATCTCTTTGCGGAACCGCTTCAACTGTAGAGCGGCGGTGTCGGCATCTTCGGCTTCGAGCGGAATGGCGACGGCCGATTGAGCCAACGTGCGGCGGCGGCGCGGGTCGCTCTGCTGATCGAAAGCTTTCGACAATTCGTCGCACGCCTCGGCGGATCGCCCCGCCTTGCCGAGCGACCAGCAATGCCGCAACAGGATGGCTGTGTTCGTCGGGAATGTCTCGCGGAGCGATTCGAACTGCCGCAGCACGACCGGCGCGGGAGGCAGGCGATTCAAGGTGTTCGCGAACTCGACTGCGGCCGCCTCGGTGCG
>CAMDRI010000109.1 GCA_945906725.1 Candidatus Kuenenia stuttgartensis
TGACGATGACGTACTCGATGCCCACGTTGTCCTGAAACGGCTCGGTGTACGTCGCGTTGTCGAGCACTCGTCCGGGATCAAAGATCGTGATGTCGGCGAATGCTCCGGCCTGTAGTCGGCCACGATCCTTCAGTCCCAGTTTTGCGGCATTCAACGACGTCATTTTGCGGACGGCCTCTTCCAGCGTCAGCAGCTTCAACTCTCGGACGTAAACGCCGAGCACTCGCGGAAACGTGCCGAAGTTACGCGGATGCGGATTGCCTCGACGCAGCGGGCCGGTCGTCGCAAAAGCCGAACCATCCGATCCGACCGAACACCACGGCTGTTTGAGCGCGAGGTTCATGTCCTCTTCGGTGTGATGCGCGTAAACCGTGCCGACAGAACCACGTTCCTCGATCAGGATGTCGAACAGCACGTCGAGCGGATCGGGCTTCGGGTCACGCCCTTCGCTGCGCTGGGCGATCACGCGGTCCATCGTCAGCCCACGGTAGCGGTTGTTCGCGCTGACCAACATGCGACTCCAATCGCGGCCCACGGCGATGTAGTGGTTGTACCAACCGTCGATCTCCCGATCGGCGTCGCGCTTGATCTTGGCTCGCTCCATCGGGTCTTTGAGTCGTTCGATCAACTTCTGCGGCCCGCCTTCGTGAGCCCACGGCGGGACGATGCTGGCAAGGTCGTTGTTGCCACGCGTGTACGGGTACACGTTCGCCTGCACGTTGACGCCTCGCTTGCGAGCCTCCTCGATCAGCGCGACGACCTCCGACATCCGGTTCCAATATTTCTGATCGGCGATCTTGAGGTGGATGATGTCGACTGGCACGCCCGCTCGTTCACCAATCGCGATCGCCTCTTTCACCGAATCGAATACTCCGAGCCCCTCGTTGCGAATGTGCGACGAATACAGCCCGCCATGCTCACGCACGACTCGGCAGAGTTCGACCACATCGTCCGTCGTCGCCAGCGAACCAGGTGGCATCATCAACATGCTCGATAGGCCGAACGCGCCGTCCTGCATCGCCTGGGCGATGAGCTTTTTCATCTCAGCAAATTCGTCAGAGGTCGGTCGCCGATGCGATCGTCCCATGACACACTCCCAGACTTGACCGAGACCGACGTACGACGCCACGTTGATCGACACGCCCGCGCGGTCGATCGCATCGAAATAATCGCCCATCGTCCGCAGCGCGATGGATTCACCCTTGATCGTCACGTTTCGAGGCAACAACTGATTCAGGAACGGCCCGGGCGATCCCCCCTCACCGAGCACGTCGGTCGTCACCCCTTGCCGAATTTTGCTCTGAGCGTCGCCGTCCTCGAACAGCACGAAGTCCGAATGCGAGTGCATGTCGATGAAACCTGGCGCGACGACCAATCCCTTGGCGTCAATCTCGCGTTTGGCCGCCGCCTTGGGAATCCGTCCGACGCCGACGATCCGATCGCCACGCACGGCGACGTCACCGTGAAACCACGGATTGCCGGTGCCGTCCACGATCCGCCCATTGCGGATCAGCAAGTCAATCGGCTCCGAAGTTGGGTCCGCCCCCAAGACCAGCGCGCACAACAGAAAGATGTGTTGCATTCGACCGCCAATCTCGATGGTTGAATTGAAACTGCCGGTGAAGGATGTGAAGACAGTCTCACGCAGAGGCGAGAAAATGCTTCTGCCAGAAACTTACGGTTTGACGACGGTCACGAACACTGGCTCAGCGGCGAACGTCGTTTTCACGACGAAGTTCAGCGAGATGTTGGCCGTCAGCCCGATGAGTTGCCGCTCGATCGGCTCCGCAGTCTTGGCGGCCGTCAGCGTGATCGTCCCTTGCGTCGCACCGTTGCTGAGCAGCGTTTTGCTCTTGTTGCCATCGAGTGTCACGCCGGGCGGGAGCGTGTCGGCGAAGAGCGCGAGATGCGTCATCGTCACGTCGAGCGAAATGTTGGCTTTGAAGTCCGGCGCGCGGTCGATGGTGACGTCGATTGTTTTCGACTCACCCGGCTTGAGTGAGACATCGGTGGTGCTCAGCTTGATGCTGCGGATGTCGTGCGGCGGGATGACCGCGAGGACGTGTTGATCGACCGGCCAATGATTGCGGCCTCCGCCGGGATTGTAAGTTTCCTGGTACGGAACCGCCGTCGCCGCCAGTTCGATCATTTGCCCGTCGGCTTGAGCGTGAACCGCGGTGCCTCGAATGACGAGCGGCGCGACCGCTCGGCCAGCTTCGGGAGTCGCCTTGAAGACGACGCAACCGTCAACGCTCTTGTCCGGTAGAATTCGACCGCACTCGGCAGTGATCCCGGCCGGCAGGCCGTCCACATGCAACTGCACCGCGCCGGTGAAACCGTTCTTCCGTTCGACCTTCACCCACATGACGCCGTTCACGCCGGGCGACAGATTCGTCTTGTCGGTGTCGGCATACAAATTGAAGTACGGGCGAGCCTGCGTGACCTCGATGGCGTACACGAAGTTCTCGCCGCCGCGCAAGTGCATGTCCCGAATTTCGAGCACATATTTGCCGTCGGCGGGAATCGAAAGACTTTCAATCCACGAATCCTGCGAGCCGCGTTTGCCGAGTCGCAAGTCGTCGTTCTCGGCGATCGTGGCTCCGGTGGCGTTGACGATGCGGATCGTCGAATCGAGTTCCGATTGCAACCGCCGCGCTTTGACCTCGAACGAAAGCTTGTCATCTTTTTTGGCCTCGAAGACGTAGCAATCGACGTCGCCGGAGGCTTCGATGCGGCCGTTGATGACGCAGGGAATTGGAATTTGAAATTTCGGATTTGAGACTTCCGATTTCGGATCACCGAGCACCGTCGTCGCCGAATTGTTGTCCTCGTTGGACTCCGTGATCGTCGGCAACGCCGTCGCAAAGACAGCGACCGGATTGCTCGCACGTTCAGCGAACGGCAACCGCAGGCGATTGATGCCCAACGAGAGTTCGTTCGGCAGCGTAAGCGTCACCACCGAATCGGCCGCAAGCTGTGCGCCAAGCGGTGTGAGCTTCGTCTCTTTGCCAGCCGCGATCGCCAACGGAAAAACACTTCGCACGAACGACCGCGAATGAATATCGACGGCGTATTCCCAGTACTGATTGCCGCTGTATCGCACGTCGCGCATCTCCAGCAGGTACTCGCCGGCTTGCTCGAAGCGATGGCACAGGAATGGATCGCCTTGAAACACGTTGTCCGCCGCTGCGATCGTCGATCCCTGTGCGTTGCGGATCGTCAGGATTGGGTCGCTGTGTGCCTGCAAGTCATGAATCCGATCCTGCAATCGCTGCGAGCGAACATGAAACACCAGCGACTGCCCGGCCTCGACTTTGAACTTGAAGAAGTCCACGTCCTCAGCCTTTTCGATGCAGCCGCAGACGGTCGCCGGCAGCGTGATGACTTGAGCCTCGGCCACTGAGTCATTCTTGGCTTGCTCATTGACGACCGGGTCTTCGACGACGACCAACTGCGCGACCGTACTGACTCCTTGAGCCGTGACGACTCGCAAGTCGCGCACTCCCGGCAGCGCATCCGCCGCGACGAAGATCTTGATCTTCAACGCGACGACGTTTGGCGACTTGTCATCCTTCTTCACCTCCGGCGGCACAACCTCGCCCAGCACGCCGCCACCCGTGACGAGCACACTCTCTGCCGAGTGCATCGAGTACCGCGAGTTGACCGTGATTTCGCTGGTCGTCCCGACTTGAACGGCGACCGGCTTGAGGCTCATCAGCATCGGAAACGCGGTTTGAGCGGAAGCAGTCTGAGTGCATGCGGCAATCAAACTGACAGCCAATACAAGTCTTCGCATGGTTGCGGTTCCTTCACGGAGCAGGAGAACGCGGATCATCTCACAAACAAAAACTGCTTGCTGTTGATGAGTGCCCAGAGCAGGTCTTCGTAGCACTCTTTCGGTGAACCGGCTTGTTCGAGGAATTTGTGGCTGGCGGCGAGTTCGGCATCGCTCGGTTGGCGGCAGAGCGCGGCGAGGTACAGCTCGCGGACGATTTCCTCGTGGGGCTTCGCTTTGCCATCAGCGGATTTGAACGCGAGCAGCGTCGCGATGCGGCCTTTAGCGTCGGCGAGTTTGTTGGCGATGATGTCGCCGTTGAGCGTGTGCAGAGCCTGGGCGAGGTTTTCATCCGGCGAACGTTCGCATTCGCAGACGCTCGCACGCTTCGGTTTGGCGAAGACGTTGAGGAAGAAGTCGGGGTACTCGGCGTCGGGGAGTTCGATGGCCTTCGTGCCGAGCGGCAGATTTTTGAATTTCGTTTGTGTGCCGGCGGCGCGGTCGATCGCGTCCAGAAGTGCTTCGGCCGAAAGGCGTTTGACTCGGTAGTAGGCGTAGAAGCGGCGGTCGCTGGCGTTCGTCGCGGTCGGCTGCGAATCGAGTTGGTACAGCCGCGAGGTCATGATCGTGCGCATCAACTGTTTGAGGTTGAAGCCAGACTCGGCGAAGTGTTTCGCGAGGGCGTCCATCAGCGGCGGGTTCGTGGGCGGGTTTGTCGAACGCATGTCATCGACCGGATCGACGAGGCCGCGGCCCATCAAGTAGCCCATGTAGCGGTTCACGATCGAGCGGGCGAACATCCCGTTATTCTTCGAGGTCATCCAATCAGCGAGTGCGATGCGGCGGTCGAGCGGATGATCGACCGATTCCCCTTCGAGCGGCGTCGGCTTCAGCACCTTGCCGGTTTTCGGATGACTCACTTCGCCCGTCGTGCGGACGATCACGACTGACTCGCCGCCGAATGCTCCGAACTCTTCGCTCGACTTGTTGCTGACGCGCGCGAAGAACGCCGCGAAGCCGTAGTAGTCTCCTTGGCCGTATTTCTCGAACGGGTGATGGTGGCACTTGGCACATTCCATCCGCACGCCGAGAAACAATTGCACGGTCGACTCGGTCGACTCGGTCGGATTGTTGTTGGCGCTGAAGTAATTCGCCGGGCCGTTGCTGAAAACCGAACCTTTCGCCGTCACCAATTCGCGAACCAAGCGGTCGTAGGACCAGTTCTCACGGAAGACGGTCCGCAGCCAGTTGTGCATGGCCCACATGCCTTGCTCGGCTCGGCCGGTGGTCGTGTTTCGCAGCAGGTCCGACCACTTCAGCGTCCACCACGCCGAGTACGCATCGTTGTAAATGTCGAGCTTCGAATCGCCGGTCAGCCCGAGCAATCGGTCGATGAGTTTTGTGCGCTTCGCCGGATCGGTTTCGGCAATGAACGCGGTCGTCTCTTCGAGCGTCGGCACTTGGCCAATCGCGTCGAGGAACGCTCGGCGGATGAACGTCGCGTCGTCGCACAGCGGCGAGGGATCAATGCCGAGTTCCTTGAACTTTGCCGAGGCCAGTTCGTCGATGAAGTTGTTGTTGGTCCAGCCGGTCAGTTCGATGGACTCGCGATACGGGATGACGAACAGCGAAATCTCCGCCTGCCCTTCGAAGCGGACCATCACCGGAGCCTGCCCCTGTCCGGTAACCGTCACCAGTCCGTCGCCGTTGACCGTCAACATGCCGTCGTCCATCGAGTCGTACTTCGCCCACGCCGTGACGTCGCGCTTCGAGCCGTCTGAATAGGTCGCGTCCACTCGCAACTGCTGCTTCAACCCAACACCGCCGAGTCGCTTCGGTGGGAACACGCTGACCTTCGTGACTTCCGGAGCGTTCGCCTCTGGCTTCGGTGCGCCGTTGGCGATCCAGGCCTTGAGGAATTCGTAATCGACCGAACCGGCCGCCAACCGCTTGCCGCCGCCGTGAGGCACTTGCATCGTCGGCTTCTTGAGAAACAAACTCGCGTCCGGTTCGACAAAGCTCAATCGCCGCTGAGCGCGATCGCGCACAATCGCCTCGCGGTCCTGATCGAGCTCGCTGCCAAACACAGACAGCTTGAACCCGCCCTGTCCATGCTGAGCCGCATGACACGCCCCCATGCTGCATCCGGCCTTGTTGAGAATCGGCGTGACATGCTCGACATACCCGACGTTCGCGACCGGCTCAACCTTCTCGACCGTGACCGCGATCTCCTTCGACACGTCGCCGACCTTCACGCTGACTTTCGCCGAGCCGTTCGACTTCGCCAACAACTGCCCGCGCGAGTCCACCGCCACGACATTCGCATCGCTCGACTGAAACGCCGCGCCAGAAGTCAGGTCTTCCGAACGCTCGCCGATCTGTCCGCCAGCGTCCGATCGCGTCACGACCAACTGCGTCCGAGCAAAATTGCCAGACAGCTTGACCTCAGCCGGAACGACGACGAAGCCGGATGGGCCGTCGGACCTCGCTGTTTCGCCCACGAGGAAGACGCTGCCGGCAACAACAAGTGCCACAAGCCAAAGTCGGGACATGGAAAACCTCCTGAGACCCCGGTCGGAGGGATCATCAGTCCGGTGGGTGGGTTCGCCCGTGAACATTTCTGGTAGAACGATTTCGGCGGCGGAAACGGTATCAGAATCACGCCATCGGCGAGATCGGCCGATAGCATAATTCGTCCGCCCGGCATAAGCACCTGTTGATTTCAGATTCTGGGTCGGTCATAATGTCAACCCTCCAAACGGTTCATCGTCCTGCCCTCGGCGATCGATCCCGCCCCACCGATCCCGCCCACGGAGATCACACGATGCTGAGTTTTCTCACCGGCACTACCCGCGATTGTGAACGCGTTTCACGACGAAGTTTTTTGCAGGTTGGTTCGCTGGCAGGTTTGGGAGTCTCGTTGCCGATGGCGCTGGCTGCGAAGCAAGCGTCCGCCAAGAGTGCCAGTTCGTCCGGCAGCGATGTGAACTGCATTCTGATTTGGACTCAGGGGGGCACGAGCCACCACGACACGTTCGATCCAAAGCCCGATGCCCCGGTCAATGTCAAAGGCGAGTACAGCGTCATCGACACAGCCATCCCCGGCGTACAGTTCACAGAAATCCTGCCAAACATGGCTCGCGAACTGAAACGCTACGGCTTGATGCGAGGTTGGAATCCGCTCAACGGAAGCCACGGCACGGCGGACCAATGGGTCATGTCCGGCCGAAAGTTCAACCCGGCGATGACGTATCCGACCTACGGCTCGGTCATCAGCTATCACCACGGATTCAAGTCGGTGTTGCCGCCGTTCGTGCAACTCGGCACGAGCGTGGATCGACGCTTCGGTGGCGGCACGGCCGGCATCCTGGGAATCGCTCACAACCCGTTCGAGATGGCGTCCGATCCCAGCCAAGAGAATTTCACGGTGCGCGACATCACGCCACCTCAAGGAATCACGATGGCGCGAGTGGACCGCCGTCGTGAGATGCTCAGTACGATTGACGCCTTGCAAAAGAAGGCCGACGTTCAGCCGGAACGCTTCGCTGCGCTCGACGAACACTTCAAGACGGCCCTCAACATGATCACCGCGCCGGAAACGAAAAAGGCGTTCGACATGCAGGCCGAAGACCCGAAGCTACGAGACCGCTACGGCCGCAACAAATTCGGTCAAAGCTGTTTGTTGGCTCGACGGTTGGTGCAGTCGGGCGTGCGCTTCGTGACCGTGACCGACGGCGGCTGGGACACACACGCGGACAACTTCAAGTCGCTCAAGGACCGCAAGATTCCGCCAGTCGATCAGGCATTGCCAGCGCTGCTGGCAGACTTGGAAGAGCAGGGCTTGTTGCAGAAGACGCTGGTTTGCTGGCTGACTGACTTCGGCCGCACGCCAAAGATCAACAGTGCCAGTGGCCGCGATCACTGGTCGAACACCGGCTTCGCAATCATGGCCGGAGCGGGCGTCCCCGGCGGCACAGTGCTTGGCGCGACGGACGCTGATGGTGGAACGGTTGCGAAGGGGCAATACCTCAGCGAAGACATCGCTGCGACGGTTTACTCAAAGCTTGGCTTGCCGCTGGATCTGCACGTCCAAAGTCCGGATGGTCGCCCCGTGCGGCTCCTCGAAGGACGGCCGATCAAGGAATGGATGTAGTCCGCATTGCAATGACTCGGACTCAACCGAGGGCGATGCTCGCTTTGGCTCGCATCAAGTCTTCCAGGGTTGGCACCGGGATCAGTCCGCCCACCGCGCGGCGGCAGAAGTGATCGAGCAACACCTCGGTCTCGGTCCGCTCGGCGGTCAATTCTTCGGACTGCTGTTTCCCGTCGGCGGTCCATTCGACGGTCGTCGGACCAAGCAACCGCGCCTGACCTCGTTCGCAGTGCAGATGAACTTCGTCGAGCGTCGGCCGATCGGCAACGGGCGCAGTCGGACAGAGCGACAATTCCGCAATGCGAGTGTCCTGTGGAGAACTGCTCGCTGCGAGTGGCGGGAAATCCAATCGCAAGCCTTGGCCGTCACCTCGGCAAGTGACCTGTTGCGGCACTGCTCGGAAGAGGTAGTGGCACCAGTCTGACCACTCCAGCAGCGGGTCTTGCGGTGGCGGAGTTTGTCCGCCGAAGTCCGACTCGGTCGCAAACGGCACCGCTTGCAAGCTTGCCGGCGAGATCGCGATCTCGGCACGCAACGGCCGGCCGAGTTGAGTCGCCATCAGTTCTTGCAGGCGGTGACTCGCCGGAGTGCAACGCATCGGGAAGGCCGGCATGATGATCACTCCGTGCGAGACGGCGTGATCGTGCCACTGCTGAAGTTCGGACAACGCGGCATCCACTCGCGCCGCCATGAGGATCGGCTTACGGCGATCGCTCAGCAGACGCAAGATCGCGGGGCCTTGCCAACCGGCGTCCAGCAACAACAACGCATGGACATTCGCTCGATCCGCCAGAGCTGCAACACCACCGACGACACGAGCGTTCATCTCGCGTGCGGCCTGCTCCGCGCGGCTGACGACGTTGTCGTACACGGCCACGACGTGCAGCTTCGAGGAGAACTTTTTCAACGCTGGTCGAAACTGACTCTCCCAAAACGGCCCAAGGCCGATGAGTCCCAGGTTGACGGCAGCGGACGCCATGCGAAGCGATCTCAAGAGATGTGTGTCGAAGGTCGGCAGAGTTTAGAAGAGGGCGTGAAGCGGTGACAGAGAGATGGACCTTGGGGAATCTCATCCCCTTCGCACAACTTCACGCCAATCTCATCACCGGACCTACCCAGCCCGGCGAGCATCCGTTACCGTCACCCTCTTCGCGCCACCGCACGCGATATCGCGAATTTCGGACCTTCACATCCGACTTTGCCTGAGGAGACAGGGGAGCCGTCTGTGTCATTGTCATCGAGTTTGGAAAGCAAGTTTCGCGGAGATATCCGCTATCGAGGGCAGGCGTACGTCAAGGCGGAGCGGGTCGCAATCACGCGAGTCACCGCCGACGAATTATTCGGCGTGGTCGAGGACGGAACCGAGTTCCAGACGCAACTCACTCGCCGCGACGACGCGCTGCTGATGACCTGCTCGTGCGCGAACGGGCATGGCAATCCGCACGAAGTCCGCTGCAAGCACGTCTGGGCCACGATCCTGCAAGCCGAGCAGACGGGCTACATCAACGACGCGTCGAAGCCGAATTACTTCCCGCCGTTCACCACCGAGGAAGAGCCGCTCGAGTGGGAGTACGACGAGGATGACTGGGACGAAGTTCCCTCCGGCGATGCGGTGCGGCAGCCTAGTCTCAATCGCCGCAAGATGAAGCCGGCGGCGGCCGTGGTCGAACCGCGCGTCCGCGAGTGGGAGACGCAGCTCAATCTGCTGCGAAACACGATGGACGCGGGGGAAGCGGCTCCGTCGGCAGAGCTTCGCGAGACCGAAATCTTCTACGAGATCGACGTCAAGCAAAGCCAACTCGAAAAGCAGCTCGTCATCGGATTAGTGCAGCGGCAGCGACGAAACAACGGCAGTTGGGGCAAGCTGAAGCCGCTCCGAGTTCGAGCGAACCGCTTTGAGGATGTCACGCTGGAAGAGGACCGCCACATTCTGGCAACGCTGCTGGGGGGAGTGGCTGAGCGCTCGAACTGGTACGCGCAGCAGAGTGAACTGCAAGCGGCCGCGAATCGCTTCCAAGTTCCGTTCGATCTGGCCGAACTTCTGATGCCGGAGATCTGTGCGACCGGACGGCTGCGGTTCCAAGAAGATGACGAAGACCAACTCTCGTCTCGCGCGATCGTCTGGGATACCGAGCCGTCTTGGGAAATGGCCGTCAGCGTGGTCTTCGACGAGGCGAATCAGCTTTGGCAACTTCAGGGCCGCTGGGAACGCTCCGACGAAACGCTGCCGATGCGCGCCGCCGAGTTGGTCGTGCCTGGTGGCTTCGTGTTGATGCCGTTGCATGCCATGCCAGTCGTCCCGGCGATGGGTGAGTTCGATCGCGAGGATGCCGGCACGGAAGACGAGTCGATAACGGAATCGTCCTCCGAAAACGTGCTCAAGCTGTCCGACCTGCCCGAAACAAAAGCGGCTGCCGCAGCAAATGCAGAGCAGGCTACTGACGAAGCCACACAGCCAGAAATGGTGGTCACGCATCGACTCTGTCGCTGGAGCGACGCCGGGCAGATCGAGTGGGCGGAATTATTGCGGCGCGATCCGCCGCTAGCGGTTGCGGATGGCGAAGAGGAAGAACTGGTCGACCGACTGCTCGACATGCCGAACGCTCCGAAGCTGGATTTGCCGGAGAACCTCAAGTTGGAGGAGGTCCGCGTTGTTCCCGTGCCGGCGATTCTGATTCACACGCCGCGCGGCCCGCGCTGGCAGCAAGAGCGGCTGAAGGGCGAAGTCCAATTCGACTACTCCGGCACAATGGTTCGCGCCAGCAGCCCGCAGGGAGCGATCGTCGAACGGCAAGCGGGACGTTGTCTGATCCGCAATCGGCAACTGGAAGAGATTGCCTGGACGCAACTGGTCGGCGCGGGATTCAAACGCCTGATCGACAAGCGGCGCGGTGCCCACGACGTCGAGATTCTGGCTCGCGAACTGGGTCCGGCCGTTCGCAACCTGATGCCAAGAGGCTGGGCCGTCAAAGCGGATGGCCGACAAGTCTGGCAAGCGGGACAGCTCAAGTTCCGCGTTCACTCGAACATCGATTGGTTCGAACTGCACGGCGAGGCGGACTTCGGCGGTCGGCGAGTCACCTTCCCGGAATTGCTCGCGGCGCTTGCACGCGGGGACAGCACCGTGCGACTCGACGACGGATCGCTCGGCATCATCCCAGAAGAATGGCTCCAGCAGTACGGATTGCTCGCGGGACTGGGCACGGTTGACGGGGAGCATCTGCGATTCGAGACGCATCAAGTCGGACTGCTCGACGCGCTGCTCGCGACGCAACCGCTGGTGGACTTCGACACGAAGTTCACCGAGCTTCGCGACAAGCTGAAAAACTTTGCCGGTGTGAAGTCCGCCAACGAACCGGCCAATTTCAAAGGTGAGCTGCGCGGTTATCAGCGCGACGGCGTCGGCTGGCTGGAGTTCTTGCAGGAATTCAAATTCGGCGGCTGCCTGGCCGACGACATGGGCTTGGGCAAGACCGTGCAGATGCTGGCGGTGCTGCAAGATCGCAAGAACCAAGCCAAGTCGAAGACGAAAGGTGAATATCGCCCTTCGTTGATCGTGGTCCCGAAGTCGCTGATCTTCAACTGGGCGCAGGAGTGTGCCAAGTTCACTCCCAAGCTGCGCGTGCTGGAATACGCTGGCCTCGATCGTGCCGAGTTGCGACCTGAGTTCACCAACTACGACGTGATCCTTACGACCTACGGTACGCTCCGCCGCGACGTGATGGTGCTCAAGGACATCCTCTTCGATTACGTCGTGCTCGACGAAGCCCAGACGATCAAGAATGCCGGCTCGCAAGTGGCCAAGGCGTCCCGATTGCTGAACGCTCACAACCGCTTGGCCCTGTCGGGTACGCCAATCGAAAATCATCTCGGCGATCTGTGGTCGATCTTTGAGTTCCTCAATCCGGGAATGCTCGGCCGCAGCGCGGTCTTCCGCACACACGCAGCCGACGCCGACAAGCCAGAGTCGCGAGAGTTCCTCGCTCGCGGCCTGCGACCATTCATCCTCCGCCGCACCAAGCAACAAGTCGCCGCCGATCTGCCAGACAAGATCGAGCAGACACTGTTCTGCCAGATGAGCGAAGAGCAAGAGCGGCTCTACGCCGAGATGCGCGACCATTACCGTCAATCGTTGCTGGGCCTCATCAAGAATCAGGGACTGGCGAAGTCGAAGATGCACGTCCTCGAAGCTCTGCTGCGACTGCGGCAGGCGGCGTGTCATCCCGCGCTGCTCGACAAGGCAAAGATTGGCGAAGGCTCGGCGAAGCTGGACGTCCTGCTGCCGCACCTCGAAGAGTTGATTGACGAGAAGCACAAAACGCTGGTCTTCTCGCAGTTCACCAGCATGTTGTCGATCGTGCGGCATCACCTCGACCAGCGCGGCATTGTTTACGAGTACCTCGACGGCCAAACCCGCGACCGACGTGCGTGTGTCGAGCGATTCCAGAGCGACGAGAAGTGCCCGCTTTTCCTGATCAGCCTGAAGGCCGGCGGTCTCGGTTTGAACCTGACGGCGGCCGACTACGTCTTTCTGCTCGACCCGTGGTGGAACCCCGCCGTCGAAGCGCAAGCGATCGACCGTGCTCACCGCGTCGGCCAGACGAAGCAGGTCTTCGCGTACCGCCTGATCTGCCGCAACACGGTCGAGGAAAAAATTGCCGAACTGCAAATCAAGAAGAAAGGCCTCGCCGACGCGATCCTCCAAGAAAACGGCAGCGTGCTTGAGCAACTTTCTGCTGAGGACTTGAAGATGCTGCTGTCGTGACACGTCGACTGCGGCGTTTTGGGGCGGATCAATACAGCCAGAGCGTCGAGCCATCCGCTTCGCGCAGTGACGGCTGAATCGCCTTTTGTTCGCGACCAAACCAACGCCGTTCACTGGGGCGTTGCCGCCATTGACGCAGTGATGACGTGGGGCTGGCTGCATGAAATTGTGCGAGTCTTGGATTGTCAAACCACGAAGCCAGCAGCTCTTGCCAAGCGCGATCGCGGTGTCGGCGACGGATGTGAATCGGATCGAAGCCATACCACTGGCTCCGAAGTTCCAGCGTTCGAAGGTCGTGCTTGCGACCGAGGTCGACGAGTTGCTGATTGAGCCGCACGACCTTTGGCATGAGGTCGCTGAATTGAACGGGGCTGGCCGGGAAGAACAACGAGCGGAAGAATCGGAATCGTGCCGGCCCGAGGCTCAGCGCGCTGGCGATCGGGAGGCCAGTCAGCACGATTCGCGCGGACATCGCGTTCAGGCGTTCGATGCAAGTCGCCACCCATGCGGCAATCTGGTCCGGATCGACGCCGTACAACAGATCGTTGCCGACGTCGGTGATGAGTGCTCGTGGCGGTACGGTGCTGGGAGACTGCGCGGCGAGGTCGTCCCACAAGCGACACGGGACGATGCCCGGCAACTCGCGCGGGCCGATGCGGCTCCACATCCCGAACGAACGGCCGTGACCATGCGCAGCGAACATCTCAACCGGCTCAGCACATGCTCGACGCAGTCCGTGCCACAGACGCGGAAACGCGAGCGTGACGTTACTGGCTCCAAGCAGGATGACGCGCATGGATGAATTGCTTCGGCCTACCACGGCACATCCGGTCTCGCGAGCCGTTGTTTCTCGCGGCCGTAGTCCAACGTGATCCGCGTGCTTAAGCCGACGAGCGTCACGCGGGCGGCGGCGGGGTCATGTTGGGTCTGGACGAGCCGCGTCGGCAGCACATGATCGCTCGAGCCGATCAGATCGCCGGACAGCGAGTCGATTGCCTCGACTCGCAGCGCGGACTTGTCTGTGCGAGTGCGATCCTGTTGCCGAGCCACTGCGATCAAGAATGGCAGCCGAGCATTGTCGAGTCGCAGGATCGTGCGCTGCGGCATCATCCGCATCCACAGTTTCTTGCCGAGCGTGCCGGCCACTCCGTCGAGCGTCCGCGGCGCTGCCGGCCGCTCGAAACCGTACAGCTCACCCAACACTTCGGCTTTCGGGACCAGCGTCTCGTTCAAAAAGTAATTCATCGAAGTCCGGTTTGAGTTGTCGTGGACTCGCTGCAGATTCAAGTAGTAGCGGTCGCGATCGGAGAAGGCTCGCAGCGCGTTCGCGCCGCGCACGTCGGATTCGGACAGCAACACATCCAGTTTGATGAGGCTGTTGTAAACGTCGATCACGCGCACTCGGCCGGAGCGCAGCACGAGCAGCAGCTCGCCGTCCGCGGTCGTCGTCGGTTGAAAGGCGGACGTGCCGTTCGGCAGCGCCTCGTCCAGTTCATTGCGATCCGTCAGTGGATCCCAAATTCGCAGACGACGTACGCCGTTCACCTCAGTGATGTGGAACAGTCGGCGCCCGAACGCGCGACGTGATTGATGCTGGTCGACGGCCAGCCGTCCTTGACGAATCTCGCGGCCGGTCGCGGTTTCATAGACGGTGTATGCCGACTGGTCAGCCCCGAAGACGAACAGCGCCTCGCGGTCGCCGAAGAGGCCGGTTTCGCTTTCGCCGAGCAAACCCGAATGTGGTTCCAGTTCGCGTTGCCAAGCGATTCGGCCGGTTGCCGGATCGACGACGATCAAATGCTGCCGCGACTGATACACGCAAAAACCCGGACCCATCGGCCCGACTCGCAGAAACTCCTGAGTCGCTCGCAGCGGAGCGAACGGCGTGTCCCACGCGGGTTCCGTTTGATCGCGTCCCAGCAACGAGAAGCCCAGCATCCGCCCTGGCCCGCCGACCGGGAAGAAGTGATTGACCGCCGCTGGAGCTCCCGTTTGCAAGCTGGTCGGGTAGTAGCGATCCAACTGCGGCAACTGTCCCATGACGACTCCGCAGTCGCGATCGACGATCTGCCAACCCGGCTCCTGAAGTTTCCGGAACAGCGACTGTGTTTGGAATAGATGCACTCCGATGCCCGCGCGAACCAACGTGCGATTGCGGAAGTCGCCGTTGCCAATGCTCTCGACTAAACGCAACTCACTGGTTCGCTCTCGATCTTCAGAGATCACCACACGACGCACGTCCCAGCTCGGCCGCTGTCGCCGAGCGAACGCTTGCCACGTCATTGAGTCGCGTGGAAACTCCGACACGAATGCACGACCGGTCATTTTAGCCCGACGTGCAAGCGAGGGGTTCTCGGCTGCCGCCACTCGCTGGCGCGTCGTGCTCGTCTCGCCAATAGGCTCGCGACTCACGAATTCGACGTCGCCGAATCGGTCTTCCAATTCACTCAGTAAGTTGGACGCCAGCGAGTACAGGCCAACGTGTTCCCACAGTCGCAACATCCGTGCGGTCGCGGCAGCGGCGATCCTCGGATCGGTCGCGAGTCGGTCGCGAGCCAGCAGCAATTCCGCCTCTTGGAAATCGCCGCGATCGAGAAGCAAGTCCGCCAGTCGAAATCGAACGTCACTCGCCTGCGGCCAATCGTCGCACAGTCGAGCGAACTGTCGCAGCCCACTGACATCGGAGGATTTCAGCATCGCATCTCGCTCGTGATCCAGCAGGACATTGACTCGATCCGCCTCATCGGGCGAGTCCGCGACGCGACCGCGCACCTGCCGCAGAAAGCCGCGTGCCCAAGTGTCGAGCGACACGACATGCTGGCCGTGCTCATCCAAATCCAATTCGTGATCGAGCGACAGTGTGGCCAAATCACGAGCCGCTCGCACCGTGCGAGTCGGATCGCGTGCCAGTGAAACCTCGCAGATTCGTTGCAGTAATCGAGCTCGCTCGCCGGTCGTGTCCGTCAGTCGTTCGAGCTGCGGCAACAGTTCGTCCGCTTGATCGGGATCGCGGCTGAGTTCGAGATACAACGACTCGCGAAGTTGCCGTTCCGCTTGTCGACGCAGTTCCGGAGACAACTCCGATTGCAGCACATTTTTGAGTTCGGCGACGGGAGAGGCTTCCGATCCCAGCAGCATCGTGAGTTCGGATTCGAGCAGCCGCCGCTCAACGGATTCCGGCCGATCGTGGAGCGACGCCAACACCGCTCGCGCCTGCGGATATACGGCCACGCGGCCCAGTCCCAGCGAAACGATGACATCGTCGCACGCGATCAGATTTCCCGGCCAGGGCGCGAATTCGTGCTCGTCGACATCGCGATCGTCTTCTTGGCGAGATCCGCGGCGAATGACCGCGGGATCAAACGTCCGAGTCACCGCAAAACCTCGATCGCGACCGGTCGCGAGATCGAGGCACGCAACTCGGCCCGACTTCAGTGGCACGAGCAGGTCATCACCAACCCGCACACCGCGTCCCGTCACTGGCCCGACCAGATGAGTCCACAACGGCTCAATCGGTTCATTCGCGATCTCACGTCCGACTTTCTGCGGTGCGGGGGTCACACCGGGACCGACCGTACCATCCGCCGGCATTGGGATCGCGCGGATGTCGCGCTCACCCACCAGCACGATGCGATCGTCTGTCACCGCACCGATGTAGACGGCGTTGCCGCGAGGCACTTGCCACAGCAACTTTCCGGTTGTCGTTTCGACGCAATGCAACTCCTCGGAGAATCGTGACAGCAGCAAGACTCGGTCGTGATGAATCACCGGCCACGTTGGCGTTCCATCCCAGCCGATGGATTCCGGAAAGAACTCGCGACGGACTCCAGGCTCACCGATGCGATAGCCATGCACCCAACGCTGTCGGCCCGTCACCAAATCGACACCGACGAACAACCCAACGTCCGTCGGACAGATCAACATGCCGTCTGAAACCGTCGGTGAACCGACCGGATTGCGGCGACTGCGCTGCCGCACTCGGAAGAACGGTTCATCGACCAACGCCAGTCCCTGACACCACAGCGGCTCACCGTTCGAGCCGTCGATCGCGATCAGACAAAGTTGGTTGTTCTTCTCGGCCGCGAGTTCGTCGAATGAAAATAGCTCGCCCATCACAAACAGTTGCTCGTCCACGACGACCGGTGCGCCGAGGAATTGGATACCACAGCCACGATGCCCCAACTTGCTCGCGGCGGCCAAGCCATCCAGCGTCCAAGTTGGCCGCACCTGTGCTACGGGCGTCTCGCCCGTGCTCGATGTGCCGGTCTCGATCGGCAACGCCACCAACTGTGTCAGCACGTCGAGATCGCGCTTCCCCGAATCGTCGTCGACATCTTTGTTGCCCGCCGGTTTGCTCCCTGAGGGGATCATGTCGATTGCGAACACGCGTCGCCCATCGCTGGACAACATGCCGCACGCGGAGTTCGTCACGAAGCCATCTCGCACCGCGCTGACGCGGTTGGACTCTCCGGCTTGAGCCATGGCGCGCGGCAGCCACTCGCTGAACGGCAACGAGGCTGGAAACGTCCATAACCGCCGGCCCGTTCGCAGATCGAAGGCGGAGACCCCATTCAATTCTCGCACAACCAATTGCCCGCGCACGACAATCGGCTCGACCGCCACCGCGAGCTGTTGTGTGTTGTGTTCGTCCTGATTCACCAGCCAATCCTGAATCGCCGACCGGTCCGAAGAGTTGGCGGCCAAAGGCACCGGAGTCCAGAGCGGCTTCAACCACGGCACGCTGCCGGATGGGGCCGCATTGCGCGCGAAGTTGCCACCCGCCGTCAACCACTCGCGCGATACGTTGGCTGACGCTTTCGGCACCGTTTCAATGCTCCGAGCAGCAAGCTGCTCCGCCAACTGTGTCGCCGATCGCTCTTCGCCGGCGATCCGAAATTTCGTCGCACCCAGCATTGCCAGCAGTTCTCGCGCGCGGATTTCGTTTCCCGCCAGTCGCTGAGCCACTGCCGCTTGCACCAGCAAATTTGGATTCAGCCGCTCGCGATGGACTGGCTCGGACAGCAATCGCTCGAACAGTCGCGCGGCGGTGCGAGTCTTCCCTTTGTCGAGCCAGCGTGTGGCCAGCCACCGTGCCGCATCGAACCCGGCCGCCGTGTGAAAGTACCGCCGCATCGTCTCGGTGGCGAAGATCGAGCGACCGGTCTGTTGCGACTGCTCAAACAACTGCCGCGCTGCAGTGCCAAATAATCGCTCGTAGGTTGCCCGTCCCTCTGGCGGCATTTCACTGAGACCGCGCAGCACCTCGCCGCGAACTTCCAGCCACTGTCCGTCGGTTCGCAACTTGACGAAGCCGTCATCGCCCCGATCCAGAATCCGTTGCCAAAGCATCAACCCTTCGTTGACTTGGCCGGCATCTAGCCGCGAGCGGCCGTCCTTCAGCCAACGCCGCAAAGTCGTGTCGTTGTTGAGATGAAATGCCGCATCCGCAGAAAAGACCAACGTTGGCGATGTTTTGAGATCGGGAGGCCTCGTTGGCGTGGCGGTCTCTTGAGACCGTCCACCCGTTGCCGCGATCACCCCCCACGAGGCCAAAACCGCCAGGCATTTGAATGAACTCGAACTCAACCGACCTGCGACGCGACTCATCATCGACGCCTTTCGCAGAGAAAACTCGTGTCATGGTGCGAGCGTCATGCTGGCGCCGCTGCCGATCATGCTGCGAACTCTGTGACGCGATTGTGCCGCGCTTTCGAGAACATGCCAATGCCGAATCCCTGTCGCTTCGTGACAGGCAAGCCGATCGACAGGTCGCTTTCCGCTGGCTGGGCAAATTTGCGACCGCCGTGAACGAACGGCATTCCTGTCGCGGAGCGACAGGGCTCTGTCGTTTATACACAACTCGATCCGTCTTGCGGACCGAAGGCGAGCCAGGCGGTGGCAAAGTCGGTCATTCTGCGGAGGCCGATCCAGAGGGGTTGGGGGCCGGGTGGGGTTTCGGTGGCTCGGTTGTTGTAGCCGCCCAGTTGC
>CAMDRI010000110.1 GCA_945906725.1 Candidatus Kuenenia stuttgartensis
GAGGACTCAGCAGGAAAAGGAACTCGCGAAGTATCGAAGTGGACTGACTCGAAACAAGAAGAACAACCCGCCATATCTCAAAAAAGTCGATTGACCCTGCGAGACCAGCAGTGATCCATGAGCCAGAAACTCCGAACCCCAAACCTCCAGCAATATCTCATGGGTCAACCTGCCGCGTTTCATTCTTCGCGAGGGACACTGCGAAAGGGACAGTGGTGTGAAGCGAACGATCCGAGGGCGAAAACCCCTTGTGCAGACTGTCGGTGAATTGAGGGATGCGCTTTTCTCTTTGCCGGTCGGGTCGCGGTCTCGCTTCTCAATTACCGGTCGAGAGTGCGGTTCAGCCTTTGGAATTCTGACGAGGCATTGCCAAAAACGGTTCGGCACTGGACTCTCAGTTGAGTGCGTCAACAAGTTCGCCGGTGAAGTTGCTGTCCACTTTGACCTGATGCCGTGGCAGGTCAATGCCATGACGTTGAGTGAATTTGCCAATAACTTCTCTGAACTGGAATCAGCGCACTCGACCAGTCGAAAGCCCGCAAGCGACAACACCGAGCGACCTGCCTCTGGGACGTGCGAGAATGAAGCGCTTGCCAAGTATCAAGACCCGTTGACGCCGCTGGGCAAACGAATTCTCAAATCGCTGTGGTCTCGCAAGCGCGCCGTTCAGTTTGAGACGCTGCG
This sequence comes from Candidatus Kuenenia stuttgartensis, assembly GCA_945906725.1. Lineage (GTDB taxonomy): Bacteria > Planctomycetota > Planctomycetia > Planctomycetales > Planctomycetaceae > SXKJ01. Next base: position 685 of record CAMDRI010000110.1, read on the forward strand.
AGCAGAAGCATGGGAAGGTGCGCGCGTTTCGGTTTCCGGCATCGAACGGCGGCTGAAAGATATCGAGAAGCGATGGACCGAGGCGGGCCTGCTGGACATTGACCTCGAAATCTCGACCGCCTCCACGTCGGTCAAACTGCTCAAACCGTCGCTCCAAAACGAGTGACAAAAAACGTGACAACGCTGTCACCCGTCTCGGTAGAGCCGTCTGCGAAACTTCCCCGTGTCCGACTGGCCGTCGCACACAGGAGAACATCGCATGGCCGCCCCGCCCGATCCGCTCGACCTCATCCCTGATCCGAGTGAAGTACGCCGACGACTCGGTGCGACGTACCGCATGGCTCGAATCTTGCGCGGACTGCTACGGCTCGCTGAAAAGCGTCGCGACCATGACCGCCTCTCCGTTCCGTCGCAGCCGATGCGGGAGGTGTCACGCCATGCCTGACGCCCCTCGCTTTCCGTCTGCTCTGATCGACGCCGCCGAGTTCGCGCGTTTGCTCTCGATTAGCAAGCCAACGATTTGGCGACTTCGTGAAGCTGGCAAGCTGCCGCCGGCAATTGCTTTGACAAGCCAGTGTGTTCGCTGGCGACGTGATGCCGTGCTCGCATGGATTGAAGCGGGGTGTCCCGCTGCCACGGCGAGCGAATCCCAGAAAGGAAAGAAACCAGAATGACAACCATACCCAAGCTGATCACTGCGAAGAGTTTTGTGATCGAACAAGTAGCACGAGAGTCAGACATGAACTGTGGATTCATCGTGACACTCAGACTCGCGGATGACGAACGACGTAAGTTTGTCGTGCTCCATGACGCGCTTCTGAACTTCGACAAGTTTAGTGAGGCCGCACTGGCCGGCGCAAACGTCTTGCTCCGACACCCAGCGGAAGAGCGAACACCGCTCGGCAGAATCGCGTGGCTGGAATTGCTCAGTGAAGCAATCGAGCGAAGTACGTCCAAAGAACAACGCCCGCAAGCTGGCCGAGGATGACATGCAGACGAACTCTCCGGCTTCACCTGCTAAACAATCCGACGTTGCGTCCGTTGGCAAACGTTTTCCGATCCTGCCGGAGAATACGCGAGTTCGTGCGAACGACAGAGACAACATCGGCCGAGTCGTGAGCGATGACGGCGGCGCGACTGTCTCTGTTCATTTTGTCTCACAGAGCGGAGATCATGCGACCGTCAATTTGCGGCGAGAGTTGCTCATGCTTGCCGATGGCTCGCCCGTTGTGCCGACCGGATTCAAGTTGAATCTGATGACCCCAGAGGAATTCGCCGGCAAGGTGTTCCGTCAGCATTTTCTCATCAAGCGTTTTCTTGTTGAGGGGCAGCCGTGCATTCTTGGCGGCCCCAAAAAAGTTCTGAAGACTTCGGTGCTCGTTGACTTGGCCTTATCGTTGGGCACCGGGACTCCGTTTCTGAGTCATCCCGACTTCGCTGTTGTTGATTCAATCAACGTCATGATGTTGTCGGGTGAATCAGGCGGATACACGCTTCAAGAAACGGCAAGGCGAATCGCGTTAGCGCGAGGCCAGTCGCTCTCATCCGCGTCAGTGTATTGGGGATTCGATTTGCCTCAGTTGGGCAACCGTGAGCACTTGGAAGAACTCGCACTCGGAATCGACGTGCTTTCAATCAAGGTGGCCATCATCGACCCGGCGTATCTGTGCCTCTTGGCGGCCGGTGCGAGTGCCAACATCACGGCCAACGTGTTCGCGATGGGACAACTGTTGAAGGGTCTCTCGGAAATCGGCCGGAAGACAGGTTGCACGCTCATCATTGCCCACCACACCAGGAAGACGGATCGGACGAATCCGTTCGGAGTCCCTGACCTGGAAGATTTGAGCGGCTCCGGTTTCGCTGAGTGGGCGCGTCAGTGGGTTCTGCTCAACCGCCGCGAAGCATACCAAGCCGGCACGGGCGACCATCGCTTGTGGCTCAACGTGGGTGGCTCGGCCGGGCATTCGGGGACTTGGGCGCTCGACATCTCCGAGGGCACGATTGACGACCAAGGTAGCGGCCGGACGTGGAGCGTGACTGTCGGAAGCCCGTCTGAGGCGATTCAAGAGGCTCGCAGCACCAAAGAGCAGAAACGCGAGCGGGAGAAGCAGACCAAGTTAGACGGAGACCGGAACCGCATCCGGGAGGTGCTTCGCAAGGCGTCTCGTTCGCTGGCGAAAACGGACATTCGGAACAAGGCAGGCATCACTCAAGAGCGGTTCGGCATCGTCTTTGCCAAGCTGCTCGAATCTGGCGAGATTCAAGAGGCCGAATTCAAAGGGGAGAACGGTCGGAAGTACGACGGTTTCAAACTTACTGACCCCGAAGCCGGACAGCCGGACAAATCAACCGGACAATCTGTTCGTCCGCCTGCCAACCAGCAGCCGGACACGGGGGCCTCTATAAAGGCCCCCCGTCCGTGTCCGGCTGCTGATGTCAGTCTTGAACAGGATCGCAACACCAACGGTGTCCGGCTTCCCGATGGGCGAGATTCGCCGTCATCAACGGGAGTGGACTGGGATTGATTCAATCAAGTCTTAGTTTTGAGAGATTGGCCATGAACAATCAAACGAACTTCCAGATGACAGCCAGCCCAGCCAGTTCGCAAAAAGAAAGTGACGAAGAACGACTTCACGTTGTCTCCGTGTACGCGACCGGTCCCCTGCGTACAGAAATCCGGGAAATATGCCGATTGACATACTATGTCAATCGGCATATAGTTCGCGGAACAAGGGGGAGCAATCATGCAAACGGCAGTCGGGTACATCCGAGTCAGCACAGACGGACAAGTCAACGATGGGGTTTCGCTGGACGCGCAAAGGGAACGGATCGCAGCATGGTGCCACGGAAATGGATTCAATCTCGCGGAAGTCTTCGTCGATGCCGGCTTGAGCGGCGGACGGTCGGACAATCGGCCGGGGCTGCAATCTGCCCTGGAAGCTGTCTGCAAGGCGAAGGGGGCGTTGATCGTCTATTCGCTGTCCCGGCTGGCTCGCAGTACGAAAGACACGCTCGTCATCGGGGAGCGACTCGACAAGGCCAATGCCGACCTAGTGAGCCTGTCGGAGAGGATCGACACGACATCAGCGGCCGGCAAAATGATGTTCCGAATGTTGGCAGTGCTCGCAGAATTCGAGCGAGACCAGATCGCGGAACGGACGACGACTGCCATGCGGTTCAAGGCGGCGCAGGGACAACGAGTCGGTCGGGTGCCATTCGGCCACGATCTTGGGGCTGACGGCACGACATTGATTCAGAATCCTGTCGAACAACAAGCGCTCGCGATTATCCGAGAACTTCGATCAGCGGGCGAAACTTTGCGGGGCATCGCTGCGGAACTTGAACGCCGTGGCATTCGATCAAAAGAGGGCAAGCCGTGGACTCATTCGACGGTTCAACGAATCGTGAATCGAATCGCAGCGTGAGCGATTTGTACGACGACCTCGAAAGGGTTCTCGGTCACGTTCGACCAAAGCGACAAGCGGAACTTTTGGAGTCTCTCAAAATGAGCGAATTGGTGAATGACCTGCGAAAAGCCATCATCGACAGCGGCCTGAAGCATTACGCAATCGGTAAGGTGTCGAGCGTAAGCGCGTCCGTTATTGACCGATTTGTGAGCGGAGAACGGGATATCCGCCTCGAAACGGCGGGACGGATCGCAGACGCACTTGGCTACTCGTTAGTCGAATCCGAAACAAACGAGCCGGCAAAACTGGCGGCAAAGAAATCAGCGAAGCGCAAGCCCTCGAAACGAACTTTGAAACGTGACCTCTAACCAATTGAGTGCCGAACATGGCCAGCGTCTACCGTCCGACGATCATTCGCTTTTACGACACTCACGGCCGGCAAGTCCGCAAAGGGACGCCGGGGGCGCGGCGAGTTCGCGAGAAGTCGAGAACGTATTGGGGCCGCTGTGCTGGTGCGGACGGCAAGGTTGGCTCCGTCGCGTTGTGCGATGACTCGGAAGCGGCCGAGACCATGCTGGCGGAGATGAAGCAACGAGCCAAACGCATCGCGCGAGGCGACATCGACCCGTTTGAAGTTCCTCGCAAGCGACCGTTGGCCGAACACGTTGAAGACTTCCGGGGATTTCTGGAATCGAAGGCCAACACGGCCGAGCATGTCGCGTTGACGGTCAGCCGGGTTTCGGCAGTTTTCGCTGGTTGCGGATTCAAGCGGCTGGCGGACCTCAACGCGGGGCGGGTGGCGAATTGGCTGGCGGAGCAACGAAAGCCCAAAAAGGACATCGAACAAGACTTGCTGCCGCTGATGCGTGGACTCCGCGACGCCGGAAAGTCACTGCAAGCGATTGCGGACACGCTCAACACCAAAGGGCATCGGACACAACGCGGTGAATCGTGGACACTGGCGGGAGTCCGCCGAGTCCTGCGATCGGAGAAAGAAGACAACAACATCGTCGCCGGCTTGAGCATCGCCAGCAGCAATCACCATTTGGTCGCGTTGAAGTCGTTCGGTAGCTGGCTCGTGAAGGATCGACGCTCGCCGGAGAATCCGTTCGCTCACTTGTCACTGCTCAACGCTCAAGTCGATGTTCGCCACGAACGCCGGGCACTCACTTCCGATGAACTCGCCCGAACCATCCAAGCAGCCGAGCGGAGCGAAAAAACATTCCGGGGGGCGGGCGGTTCAACGCGGGCGATGCTGTACCGCATGGCCGCGATGACGGGATTGCGAGCCGACGAACTCGCGTCACTCACGCCGGCATCGTTCGACCTCAAGGCCGATCCGCCCACCGTCACGATTGCAGCCGCCTACAGCAAACACCGTCGCGAAGATGTTCTGCCGCTACATCTCGACCTCGCCTCACGATTGCGACAGTGGCTCACAGAACGCGAGCGACAGCAAGACGACCAACGAACCGTCCTGGCGTTCGATCGTGCGGCAGACGCGAAGCCAGAGCGTCTGTTTCCGGGAACGTGGCCGGGCAAAGCCGCCGAGATGCTTCGCATCGACTTGGACGCGGCGAAGATTGACTACGCGACCGAAGCGGGGTTCGCCGACTTCCATTCGCTGCGGCACACGTTCATCAGCAACCTTGTGGCTGCGGGAGTTCATCCCAAGGTGGCTCAGCAACTCGCGCGGCATTCGACCATCACGTTGACGATGGACCGCTACGCTCATTTGGGACTGATCGACATGACCGCTGGCCTGTCGGCACTCCCGAACATCGACACAAGCAACGCGAACGAAAATCGAGCGACCGGAACGACGGATGACGCTGCGGATTTTAGTTGCACAAAAAGTTGCACACGCCCTCCCGAAATCAACCGTTTTCAACCGATTTCAACTGGCCTGATGACCACCGATACAACTTCGGGGCAGAAACGAAAAAAGCCTCATTTCCCTGCGGAAAATGCGGCTATTCGTGTCTCCGATGACCTAGAGGGGCCGGTGGGAGTTGAACCCACGATGACGGATTTGCAATCCGTTGCCTTAGCCACTTGGCTACGGCCCCAAAACGCGACGAACTCTAGTTGTGGATTTTCTGAGGGTCAAGGCGGCTTCCGCGCGAGAAAGGGCACTGCAAATTGCAAAATGAGAATTGCAAATTGCAAATTGCGGAGCGTCGATGGACAGTCTCCTTTTGAGCCGTTTGGCCAATTCAGGAAGACCACACTCATGCCGCGCGATTTCAACACCGAAAGCCTCTCGCACGATCCGATTCACGGCTACATCCCGTTCGTCTCGAAGGACGGGATGCCGGAGGGAGAGGTTTCGGAGCAGGAGTTGATCGATCATCCGTGGGTCCAGCGGATGCGACACATCCACCAACTGCAAACAGCATGGTGGGTGTTTCCGTCAGCCGAGCACATGCGGTTTCAGCATGTCTTAGGGGCGATGCACTTGTCGTCGATCGCCATCGAACGCTGGTACGAGTCGCTGGTGACGTCGGGCTCGAACGTGCCGTCGCGAGCGTACGTCGAGAGCCTCGTCCGGTTGGCCGCGCTGCTGCACGACGTCGGACATGGACCGTTCGGACATTTCTTTGACGATCACTTCCTCGACCAGTTCGAGCTGACACACGAGGTCATTGGCTCGGCGATCATCCAACAGGAACTGGGAGATCTGATTCGCCGAGTGCGCCGTAATCCGAACGGCAAGCTGGGACCGCTCGAAGAGCTTGACCCCAGCCAAGTCGCCTGGCTCATCCGTCGGCCGACGGGCAAACCTCAGGACGAGCACGGTCATCCCGCGTGGCTGAAAAAGCTGCGATCGCTCTTCAGCGGCATCTACACCGTGGACAACATGGACTTCGTGCTCCGCGATGCGTACATGTCCGGCTACAACACGAAGGCGTTCGATCTGTCGCGGATGCTGCACTACAGCTTCTTCTCCTCCGAGGGGTTGACGATTCACGCTCGCGGGTTGCCGACGCTCATCAACTTCATCGAGACGCGAGCCAACCTGTTTCGGACGATCTATTTTCATCGGACAGTGCGGGCGATCGACCTCGCGTTGGAAGAGCTGTTCGGCCCGACGATGCTGCGGCTGTTTGGAGGCTCGGACGGCCAACCAATGAACCCCTTGGAACACCTCGACGAATACCGCCGGCTGACCGAATCGACGTTTCTGGTTGATGTGCAGCGTTGGTCGCGGAGTTCCGACTCGGAATTGAAGTCACTCGGAGAGCAGTGGGACGCTCTGATCTCTCGTCAGGTCACTTGGAAGATGGCTTGCGAGCGGACCTTCAACTTCCACGCCGGCCAGGCCGAGCGGACGTCGATCTTTTCGGAGCCGGATTTGGTCGAGAAACGCATCCGAACCACCCTACCGGTGAACTTGAGAGAGATTGAACTGCGGATCGATGTGGCTCGGCATTACCACCGGCCCAGCGGCAGACTCCCCGCAGGCGGTCAAAATTATCTGCTCGACCCGGCCATCGGCGCGCCGCGTGAACTGCACGACGATGAACTCTTTCAGTCATTACCGACGAGCTTCTCGATCTTTCGCGTTTACTCGAAAGATCACCGTCACGACGCGGCGCTGCACGCCGCCGTGAACGCCGTACTCGGTGCTGTTGCGGACTCGAAGACGAATATGTGAGCGCGGGGCAGGTTGAAAGCCTGCCCTACGAGATTGCTGGCAAACTTTTCCGGCTGAGTTTGTCGTGCGGCGAGGATGTGTCGCAGCGGTCGTTGCTGTCGTGTCGACGGAGCGCGCCAGACTGACAATCGGGGTCATGCCGGTCGATACCTGAGGTCATGCTAGACCTCGATCTCGCCGTGTTGGACGCTCATCCCGAATGGCGGCAAGTGCTGCTGGCCTACAATGACGACGATGACTCCGTGATCCTCACAGATCCTGAGACGTCAAACTTCGTCGCTCGCGGCTTTCGGCCTCGCATCCGCGAAGTAGACGGCGTTGCAACCGATCAAATGGCTCGCGTCCATGGCAAGCTGATTGCTCACGGGCTGCTGCAAGTCGAAATCACCGGACGCACGGGCGGAATGCTGTATCAATTGACGTCCGTGGGCCGCCGCGCCTGCCTACGATTGGCCGATGCAGTTGACGAAGAATCGCTGGAGTTTGCTTCGGCGTGAGATCGATGAATCCGCACCACGACCGTCAGGGAGTGGCCAATAGGATGAATCACCGGGCCGCCTCCTGACGGTCGCGGTACGGATTTATCAAAAGAAACAGGCTCCGAAGTCGGAGCCTGTTGGTGTTTGAATCGCGTGTTTTGGATCGCTCAATTCTGAGACTGATCCTGGTCCCAAGCTCCCGCCACGTCGGACGCATCCGGCGCCAAAACGTAGATTTCAACGCGGCGATTCTTGGCTCGCGAGGCGACGTCTTTATTGTTGGCGACCGGCTCTTTTTCTCCAGCACCAGATGATCTCATACGTCTGTCATCGATACCGAACTTCTTGAGTTCCAGCAGGACCGAATTGGCTCGGTTGGTCGAGAGATGCCAGTTGGTTGGATGCCGCGTTTTCGTGGCAGCTTTGGCGATAGGACGGTCGTCGGTATGACCGACGACTTGAACCCGAAGCTGCTTGGTGTCGCCTTGATTCAAGATGCCAGCGATCTCGCGCAACAGTCCCTCGGCCTTTTTGGCGACGGTGTCGCTGCCGGAGTCAAACAATAGATCGGAGTCGAGTTTCGCAACTCCCGTATTCTCGTCAAACGAGATGCCAGAGAACCGTTTACTCAAATCTTTGAAGCGAGCGGTGGCGTCGCCCGACAGCGGGTTCGAGCGGCCGGTGTTCTTGAACCGCTCGGCCATTTGAGCGCGTTCGGAGTTGAGGTTGTCGATCCGCTTGTTGGCAATATCGAGGTTGCCGCGAAGCTGGTCGTTCTGCTGTTGCAGTTGGGCCACCGACTGCGACATTGACTTGTTCTGACCCCAGAGTTGTTGGGATCGGTACTGGCTCTGGCGATGCGTTGCCCTGGGCACAAAGCCGTTTTGCATGCAGCCGGTCAGCGGCACGGTGAACAGTCCCAGCAGGCACCACGCGGCCCAGCGGTTTCGACGCGATTGCGACATGACAAGAGACTCCGTTCGAGGCGGCGAGGCTTCGGCGAATCGCAGCGTCGGGTCGCGGGGAGACGATCCAAAGACGATTCACAAAAGACGGACGCGGAGAAGTCGGATGGAGGGGAAAGGGACAGGAAGGGATTCTGGCAGGGTCCGCTTCGGGCCGAGAACTCGTGGGAAGGACTCCCGAAAGGAAGGGGCTTTGCCCTCGGCTGGGTCGAAGCGGGCGGGGTTGTAGTCGTATCCGAAAAACGTGCCAAGTCGAATCTGAGGATTTTTCCGACGTGTTGCCCGTTGTCATCGAACCTCGCCAACGGATGTTTAGGATGCGTTCGCTCGAAACTTCTTGCTCGTGCCAATTCCGCCTTTAGAATCAATCACCACATTCTCGCAACCATCATTCTAAGCACGGTTTGCAAGGCCCGGTTGTGCTGGTGGCGACAATGACGACAATGACGCGGATCGAATTGGGAGTCGGTGAATCATGGCCAAGCGATATTTGGGTTTGGACGAAGCGGCAGAAAAACTGGGAATCTCCAAAGAGGAGCTGAAACGTCTCCGGGAAAAGGGAGAGATTCGCGGCTTCGGCGACCGCGGCACGTTCAAGTTCAAAGAGGACGACGTGGATGAACTCGCTCGACGCCTGCAGCCCTCTTCCGATCCCGATGTGCCAATGATCGATGGCGACGATGATGCATCGGTATTGGATGAGGATTCGGCCGCGGATGGTTCGGGCTTGGATGGAGCCCCGTCGATCATTCGCCAACTAAGCGGTGCCGCACCGAGCGACGCTGCCGACGAGACCGCCGGCAGCATCTTCGATAATTTTGGAGCAGGCGGTGCCTCAGACAGCGATGTGCGACTCGTGATGGATGATCGTTTGGACGCAGGACACGACAGTGGTGCTGACGTCCTGCTGCAACTGCAAGAGTCCGACAGCGACGTGCGTTTGTCGTCCCCCGCCGGAGCGGCCTCTGGGAGTGCGATCAAGCTCGGATTGGGCGACTCGGATAGCGACGTGCGACTCGATGATGACAGCGGTGCTCGGCTCGTGATGCCGGACAGTGACAGCGACGTTCAACTGTCTCCCAGTGCCCCTGATTCGGGCAACCTTCAACCGAAACCCGATAGCGACAGCGACGTGATGTTGGTGAGCGAGGAACCAGACAGCGACAGCGATGTCCATCTGGCGGGTAACGAAGACAGCGGAATCAACTTGGGACTGCAAAGTGACAGTGATGTGCGTTTGGTCTCGGCTGATTCAGACAGCGACGTCCAGTTGCTGGACGACGCACGGCTGGCGGGACCGAAATCGAAAATCAAAAAAGACAGTGATAGCGACGTCGAGGTGTTGCCGGACAGTGGCTTGAACTTGGAATCCGCCGGTAGCGGCATCGGCAAGAAGAGCGGCAGTCGCGGCGAAGGCTCGTCAGTGCTCATGAATGACAGCGACATCGCTCTCGAGCAAGGCAGCGGAATCTCGTCCACTAGTCTGAGCGGAATCAATCTGGTGGGTCCGCAGAGTGGCATCGCTCTCGATCGCGTCACCGACAGTGGAGTGTCACTCGAAAAGAAGGCTGCGGACGACGACAGCGGTCTAGCACTGTTCGATGACGCCTCTGAAGACGGCATCAGTCTCGCCGCTGACAGTGGAATTGCCCTGCACGCAGACGAGGACGACGGAGGTATCACGCTCGCCGAGACCGCCGGTGATAGCGGCATCTCGCTCAAAGACGACGACGACTTGCAGTTCACCGAAACAACACCGGGAATGAAGCTTCCCAAGAGCAAAAAGAAGCCAGTCGACGAAGACGACAACATGAGCGACACGATGCTCGAGATTCCGTCCGTCTCGGCCGATGGCGAAGAGGCTGAAAGCGATTTCGAAATCGGCACAGTGGACGGCGGCAGCCAGGGTGACACCAGTGTGCTGCTCTTCGATGACGAGGATGATGCTGACGACGGCGGAGCCGCGATGGTCAAGAAGAAGGCCTCCGACGAGGAAGAAGGAGAGGATGCCTTCGAATTCAACGAGGCGGAAGAGGAAGAAGGCGAAGACGTCTTCGCCGGAGATGAAGCCTTCGAAGGGGAGTCTGACTTCGAAGAAGAGCCCGAACCGGCCGCCAAGGCCGTGGCCGGCGGTCCGATCGAATATCCGTGGGGAGCCGGTGTGGTTTCGTCGCTTGCGGTTTCGTCAATCGTGATGATCTTGTGCGGAATGGCCTCGATCGACCTCGTCCGCAGCATGTGGGGTCATCAAGGCTACAGCCCCGCCAATGGCTGGCTCATCGAAACGCTCGGCAAACTGTTCTAGTACTTTTTGATTTTCGATTGCCGACTGCACCGCAATGAGCGTTCTCAATCGCAAACCAAAATCAAAACTTACTCGATCGCTTCAATCGTGACTTGCCAGCGGGCCTGCACGTCTTGATTGGACCCGCCCAAGCCGTCGCGCACTTGCACTCTCAGGCGATTGCCACGTGGCTCGGTCTTCCCCACACCAATCACGAGGATGACCTCCTCGTTCGAACCGAGTTCGGCCACCGGAGCAAACTCCATCTTGCCGTTGGTGGGGGCCGACACGCTATCACCGTCTTTGGAGACGAGCTTCGCGTTCTCTGGGGAATTCACCGTCACAGCGACTTGTGAGGCCGGTTGTTTGCTGATGTTGCGGATGCGAACTCGGCACCAGGTCGAGATTCCAGAATTCGCTGCAGAAGAAGCCAACGGACCTGTCGCGGCGACCGGTCGAGAATGACTGATCGACTGCACCTCCGCTGGTGGAGCGGGAAGTAGTTCCACAGCGGGCGGGGCCGGTGGCACCGACAGTGATTCGGGCGGTTTACCGGCGGGAGCCGGTGTGTTGTGAATCGCTTGCGTCGCGGTCGGCTTGGAAATCGGCAGCGAAATCGCACCTGCCTGTGCGGTTGCCGATGTCATCGGCTGTTTTTGAGACAGCCCGGCTTGGCTTGCCAATCCAGGAGTCTGCGATTGGTTCGTGGCAAGATTCGCGGGATTTCGATGGCAAGTCGAATGCGACTCAAAGAGATCGCCGAATTGGTCACCCGCGTGAGCCAGCAGATTGCCAGTCGAACGCAACGGCTGAGTCACATTGTCCGCGACCTGGCCCCAACTCGCGCACCCCGAAACGCAGCCGAGCGACAACACCGCCCACTGCCACCAGCGATGCACCCTTCGGGCCGCCAAAGACTCATCCAAGATTTCCAGCAACCAACTCGGTCTACGAACTTCAGTCACCGGCGAACAATTTGTCATCACTGTGTCCTCCCAAATCTCGAACTCCTAACCCCTAATCAAGCCGCTCCCACAAGCGACTCGGAAATTCGTTGCAACGCTGTTTGTGCGGCGCTGCGAACCTTTGTGGCATTGTCGCTGATTGATGCAACCCGCAAGGCAGTCGTCGCCTCGTGAGACTGTTGGCCGAAACGCCCCAATGTCGTCGCCGCGTATCGCCGCACCTCGGCGTTCGGATCAGACAGAGTTTGCACGAGCGCCTGTACCATCGAGCGGCTGACGCCCCCCAATTGTCCCAAACAATCGGCTGCGGCGCACCGCACGTCCGCATTCACGTCATGCAGCGCGACCAGCATCGCGGGCATAGCTGAACGAGCCTCAGTTCCCACATGCCCCAGTGCGACGATCAGCAACCGCCGCACAACGGGATTGCGATGATTCAGCGACGCGATCATTTCCGAGACTGCCAACGCTCCGAGTGTTCCTAAACCTTGCGTTGCGTTCCAGCGGACATCCGCGTCGGTGTCCTCCAACTGAGCAATAAAGTCGGCCGCCTCCAGAGGTTCCTCAGCTCCACTCGCGACGACTGGCTCATCCGACTGCTCCGGACAAAACAGCTTCAATCCTGGAACGACCTGATTTGACTCGGGCCCTGATGAGGCCGCTCCCAAGCCAGCCGGAACCGCAAGCAAATGATTGACCTCTCTCAACTCCTCCAATTCAGTTTTACTTCCCAAAGTCTGCTGAGAGCCATCGCCTCCCGGAACAAATTGAGCACATTGACGAGCTTCCCCTTCAACGACGTTTTGCGACGTATGTGAAGCAGAAGACGCAGAACTCCTCGTGTCGATCATTGCCAGTGTCGTCATCGCACACTTTCGCACGTCGGCATCCACATCGCTCACCGCCTGCCGCAGTGCCGGAAGAACGACGGCGGTGTCCGCCCCGATGCCCCCTAATGCCGATGCGATGTTGCGTCGCACCGAAACATCGGGATCGGACACCAACCGAGCTAATTCTTCCGCAGCCCTTCGAGCTGACGGGCCGATCTGTCCCAGCGCGAACGCCGCTCGAGCGCGCACGGCCGCGAACTCGTCGGACAAGGCCGCTCGCAGCGCGGGAACTGCTTCCATCGCATGAGCCCCAAATGCTGAGAGCGCAAACGCCGCCGCGGAGCGAACTCCGGAGTCGGTGTCCGCCAACGCGAAGATCAATTGTGGAACTGCGTCGATCGCGCCGAGTCCGATTTTCCCCAGCGAGACTGCCGCCGCTTGCCGCACGCGAGCATCGTCATCTTGCAACGCCTGCACGAAGTCATTTTGCAAGACCTGCACGAACGGCGAAACCGCATCCAGCACGCTGTCGCCGAGCGAATTGATCGCCGCACTTGGCGCCGCGACCTCGATCCTGGCAGCGTCCGCCTCCAATCCCACGCTCAATGGGGCCACTTCAGTCCGTGGGATGTCCGTGGACTGAATGCTCACCTCCGATCGACTGGACAATCCGCGCCGCAATCCCCACAGGCCAATGACTGCCAGCAGAGCCGCGACAGTCCAACGCCAACCGCTGGACGATGCGTGTGTCCTATCTGTTGGAATTCCTGGCGTGGCAGCCGTTTCGTTTTTCGCGGACGAATCCGCCATCCGCTTCAACGCGACGGCATCCTCCACCGGAGTGAGTTGAATTCCGTCGATCAGTCGCTGGTACTGCTCCGCAAGCCCAGCACTTTCGAGAGACTCTCGGCCGCGAGCCTTCAACATCTTTGCCGTTGCCTCGCAAGTCAAACTCAATTCCTGGCGTTGTTTCGCATCCAGTTGATTCCAACGTTGATCGATTTCATCCGCGAATCGTCCGACCGCTCGCAAAGCCGCTGCCTGGACGTACTCGTCAATGTCTTCGGTCGCACCGGTCAGCGCTGTGATGGCTGGTGTCGAAGACAAACCGAGATCTCCGAGTAACACGGCCACCGCCAAACGGAGTTCATCGTTAGACTTCGCGAACACGGCCGCCAGTTGCGCCGCAACTGGCACTTTTTCGTTGTCATCCCATCTTGAATGGACTGAAGCCAACGTTGCGATGGCTTCTGCTTGGACGTCAGCCACAGGGCTTCGTAGACACTCACTCAAGGCAGGCAGTGCCGCGTTGTGTTTGGTGATCGACACAGTCCGCAGCGCGATCAAGGCGGCACAGCGAACGTCAAGATTTCCGTCCAGTGTGGCATGCCAGAGTGCCGACTCGGCTGTACTCGCAAGCCGACCAATCCGTCCCAGAGCTGTGGCAGCCGCCCAGCGGACTCTGGCCTCGGAATCGTCCATCGCGCGGGTTAACGCTGGTACCGCTTCGCTCGCGGACTCGCCGAACTGGCTTAGTGCCCAAGCACTCGATTGTCGTACAATGGGCGTCTCGTGGCCGAGCGCTCCCGCCATTGATCTCACCGTCGAGACGTCTCGTGACTGTCCAGCGTGAAAGGCATTGGCGGCCAACTGCTCTGCCGACGCTGGATCATCAGCGACAGCGTACGATGTAGCCGCGCACAACATCGCGCAGCCGAGCCACAGCAGGCTAAAACTCGTCGGTCGTCGCATCGAATCATCTCCTGTCGGGTCCGCGCCGTCAGCGGTCACGCTTTCCTGATCCCATTTCACGCAGCCGCTCGCTGTGATTGCTTGAGTAATTGAAAACGCTTGCGACTTTCATCCAAGCTGAGAATGGTCGGTTCCACCGGTCGTGAGTTGTCGCCAGTCATGTTGGGTTCGACGACCTGCGTGCTCGGATGCGCCTCGACCGCAGATTCCGAAACCGCCTGCAAGCCGCGTTGAGCGACTCGAAGTTCATCGCTGACGCGAGACAAATGCTGCCCAAAAAACTGCAGACCGTTTTCCAAGACCACTTGCTCGCGGCGGAACTTCTCCACCCACGTGTCCCTTAATTTTTCGAGCTCCGCCCGTTCGGCCCGAAGCTGCGCCGACTGTACGTCGCGAGCCTTTCGCAGTTCGTCCTCTTGATGCTGTCGAGCATACGCCAGTTCCGACTGCACCTGTCGCACTCGTGCGTCGAATTCGTCTCGCTCGCGACGTAGCTGGGCCATTTCCGTTTCGCGTTGTCGAGAGAAGTCCTGCTGCTGATTCAGTCGTTCTTGCTCGAACAGCCGACGAGCTTGCGTGAACTCCGCCTCGGTCTTCCGATGCCACTGCAACAGCTCTTCGCGTTCGCGCAAGCGTTGCGCCGACAACTCGTCCTTCAGCCGCTGCTGAGCGACATCCTGGACTTCTTTCGCAGTGCGCAAAACGGCCCTTTCCTGGTCCCGCTGGATCGAACTGGCAGCTTCGCGAGAGGATAGCTCTTGTTCAAAGGCCGCACGCTGCCCAGCCAAATCCTGGAAAAACGCCTCCTGTTGCTGTGACAGAATTTCTGTGACCCGCTGCTGATGCTCGACGCAGTGTTGCACGGCGGCTGCATTTGACTGCTGGAGCCACTCCTGATGCCGAGCCTTCTCGTTGCCAAGTTGTTCTTTCGCCGGTGCGACTTTGACGCCACTGGTGTCTGGACTTTGAGGTGCCGCCTCACTGCGACGGATGCTGACGACCTCTGCCACAGCCTGCGGCCGAATGACCGCTGATGCCGATTGAAGATCGGGCGTCCAACCCTCAAAAAGATCACGCTCCAATTCCGCGCGCTGACTGAGCCAGGCGTCGTGAACCGACTCAGGACTGGGTACTGAATTTGATTTGGTCGATGCCATCGCGACTCCTTATTTGCTGCTCGTGGACTCTTCGTCGGTGACGAAGGAATCGGGAACCACCTTCTCGACAGCGGTCGCCCGGGGATCGACTTCCACTCGCCGCGGTTCGCCGAAGTGGTTGTCCTTCGACTCCATGGAACCTCCATCTCTGACGACATTCGCTGCATTGGCCGGCACACGTTTCATCACAAGTTGCTTCAGCCATTCGGTTCGTTGCCGAGCGTCATTCAACCGTCGTAAACGCAGATCCTCGAAGACCTGCTCGACTAAAATCGACACGTCCTGCGGACGAACAGACGGCTCGTCATTCGCTTTGGACAAATTCGTCTCTGCGGAGCTGGTTTCAGTCACTTCAGGCAACTCCTTCGCAAGAACAGCGGACTTCGAAAACAGTCCTCTCGGCAGATCATCCGAGGCAGACTCCTCCGCCTTTAGACTTCGCACTTGCGAGTTTTGAGTTGTCCTCGATTTGGTTGCGACGAATGCACCGGCCGGATTGATGACCGGCATCGCTGTCACGTTCTCAGACTCGCTCTCATCAACGCCGATGTTCTCAAAAGGCGTTTCCGGCAGCGCGGGGGTACTCGCGGAGATGGACCGTCCCATCGGGATCGCTCGTTCGAATTCGGCAAACGATTCGGAATGCGACAACTCAACAATGGATGTCGAGGGAGCGGTCGCTGCCGTGCTGGTGGCTTGCAACATTCCCGCACTGACCGCGGGCACGACAACCTGCGGAATGGCCTGAACCTTCGACATCACTCCAAGTCCGACCTCTATATCTTGCGTCCTGCGAGATCGTGCCTCTGGTTCTTTGGCCGGCGGTCGCGTAACTTTTGGCGCAAATTGTGGAACGCTATTAAACGGTTTGGCCGCAGTAGGACGCGCAGCAATCACAGGTGGAGTCGCGACCTGGGGAGGCGGCACTAACTTCGACTGACCGCTGCGAAGCGGACCGACCACTTTGGACTGTGGACGTGACTCGCGACGGTCAGCCACCGACTGAATTTTGTGGCTCGTCACCGCCTCGCGCCAGTCTTGGCCGTGAAGGCAGCCGGTCAGCCCGATGCAGAGACAACCGGTCCATCGCCAGAATGGATGTCGCATAAATTGCACTCACCGAAAAAGAACCCGAACTCCGCGCGGCTTCACCGCGCAACATCTCCCAAGAAGACTCATCGGGTTTATCGGTTCGGGAAGCATTCCCAGATGACGGCATTCTGACGGTAACGCAATCTGGGAGGACTTGAACGGACGGGGCGGACGGCAAGAACTGCCGCTGTCGTCGGCCTGACGAGCGGAGGGTGTCAACCCTTTGAGTCAGGGGCGTCGCATCGACAACGCTTCCTTCTGAAACTGCTCCAACCACTGAACCAGAATCGCATCGCCGATCGACGACGGCTTGCGAAGTTCCTCGACCGGCTTGCCCCAATTATCTCGATCACAGCAAAACTGATCCTGCCAGTCGCGTGCTCACACAAGCATTCCAAAAACTCCATCATCTGCGGCGGCGAACACTTCAACGGCAACGTCATCTTCAATGAAGACCACCTCGCCGGCCTCATTCAAAGGAACGGCGTGAGTTGTGTTGAGACTGCAAGAGCGTATCATCCCGGCGTCAATGACTCCGGCGAGAATCGTCATGCGTTCGTGCCAGTGCTTTACTCCAACCGTCGGATCGTTTTTCCGCCAGGCACTGAGTTGGTGGTCCGCACGGCTGTTCTGCGTAGTTTGGTTCTCGCTGACGTCGATCGGTTTACCGTTCAACTTGCCGTCGATGAGTGGGTCAAGCTGTGCCAAGAATTCCGGTCAGACTTGCCGCTGCTCGATCACCAAACGATTGTCCGGGACGTGCTGCTGTGCCCGCAATTCCGGGCCGTCGTCCGAGCAGTCTTGCTGTTCAGCCAAACGATCCGCTCCGAAGTTGTCGGCATCGTCTGTCGAGTCGCGCTGCTGTCCATCGAAATCCACCGCCTCAAACGCGGCGGCCCCCCTTGCTAAAGCCGAACTAAGAACCCGTCCAAGAACTGATTCGTGAAATAGACAGTCTGAAGTAGACTACCGGCGACTCCAAGGAAGGAGGCCGAACGATGGCAACGGAATTGGCGGTTCACGAGTGTGGCTGTGCGGCCTGTCGGTCGGGCGACCATGCGG
>CAMDRI010000111.1 GCA_945906725.1 Candidatus Kuenenia stuttgartensis
GAGGCCCGTCACAGTACGCGCCGCGAGCGAATGAGACAATCACACGCAACCCCTCCTCGCCAGGAGAAGCAACTGGCCTTCTCCATCCTCCAAAACTTCCGCTCGATTGTCCCCCGACACTCGTCGTCGTGCGCCCTGTCGGACCATCAACCCACGCGACTCAAAAGCCAACACCAAAATCCGAGGGGCAGCACGCCCCGCCCGAATTGACTTTCGACGTTACATCTGGCGCGTTGTGCTTTCCGTGACTTCGGAAAGTGATCTCGTTCCTCGAATGGCGGAGCCGATTGGAAATCGTCTCACGAATTTTTGAGAATTGGGGGAGAGAAGTGTGGCCAGGGACAATGGCCACCCCGGCGGGTGGTCCGGTGAACTTTCGGGCTGGCCGAGCGGCCGTTGGCTCCCCCGTGCGTGCCCCCACACCGGCTGGCGGCTGAAAAACCGGAAAAACGACATAACTTCAAACAGGGAAACCTATTTCGCCGCTGTTTTGCGCAAAATCAGGCCAGACTGCTCTCGTCCGTCGCAGTTTTGCGCAAAATCGGGCCGGACTGCTCTCGTTTGTCACGGCGTTGCGCAAAATCGGGGCGGACCGCTCCCGTTTGTCACAGTTTTGCGCAAAACCAGGCCGGACGGCTCTCGTCTGTCACTGTCGGGCGCAAAACCGGGGCAGACCGCTCTCGTTTGTCGCGGCGTTGCGCAAAACCGGGCTGGATCGCTCTCGTCCGTCGCGGGTGGGCGCAAAATCGGGGCGGATCGCTGCTTTTGGTGAGGGATTGGGCCGCCTCCTTTCCGCCGTGATCTCTACCGACTGCCCCGCGGTGCGGCGGTTCGGGCGAGGTGTTTCCGGTTGCTTGCTGGACGAACTTTCTGGTCATAACCTGTGCCGAGCGAGGGGATTCAACGAAGAGGTGGCCCCGAGCTTCGGCACGAATCCCAGCGAGGGTTTCTCCGAATCGAACGCGGCTCGATGCGGAGTGACCTCGCATGTCCGATCACCTCCAGACGCCAGCCGATGGGGGTGATTCGTGCGCAGGCCGTGAACCGGGAAACGACCCGTCGGGCTCGCCGCGTGTGTTGGACTACGAGCAACTGAAGCAGTTGGCTCAACGATTGATGTCGCGCGAGCCAAAGGCTTCGACACTGACCGCGACGGCGTTGGTCCATGAGCTGTATTTGAAACTGGTTCACCGCGCGGAGGCCGGGAGCGAGGCGTTGCCGGTGTGGTCGATCCGATTCGCGGCTCAAGCGATGCGGCAGATCTTGGTGGATCGGGCGCGGTCGCGACGATCTCGAAGACGTCTGGAAACGGACCACGCGCCACCCAACCGCGATCCGGAGGCCGAGTCCGCCGCGATTCTCGCCGAGGACTTTCTGCAACTGGAACAAGCCGTTCGCAAGTTCGAGGAGCTGTCGGCGGAGAATGCGGAGTTGGTCCGACTGAAACTTTTCGGCGGTGCGTCGCTGGAACAGGCGGCGGAACTCCTGGGAATGTCGCGGGCCACCGCGTACCGCAAGTGGGAGTTTTCTAAAGCCTGGCTGGCTCAGCAACTGCGCGACGAACCCGAACCGGAATAGCGGCCGGTGAAAATTATGTTGAGACACTCGCGCCGACGGCTCCGCCATTGGTGAGGGAAATGGATTTGTGATGTCTTCGCCACCGGATGATCGCCTGGAGTTCGCCTTTTCAGCCGCGCTGAACTGTCCGTCGGCAGCGGAACGTCAGAAGTGGCTCGCGCAACTGTCGAATGAAAACCCGACAATGGTACGCGAAGTTGAGAGCCTGTTGGCGGCCCACGCACGGTGGGGGGAACGGTTTGAGATTCCCGTGAACGTCGCCTACTCGTTGTTGCTGACAACGCTGTACGGTGGTCGCGGCACCACGGAATCAGACTTGGCCGCGCTGTTGGCGCAGGTGGAGAGCCGCGACTCGCCGGACGACTTGGGCTGGCTCGGCGGTTATGTGCTTCAAGAATGTGTGGCTGCGGGAAACACCGGCTTCGTATTTCGAGCTTGGGATCCGCAGTTGGATCGCCCCGTGGCAATCAAGGTGCTGGCTCCGTCGATCGCGGAGGACGCGGTTCGCCGCCGCGAGTTCCTCAACGAAGCGCGGTTGGCCAGCCGCATTCGGCATCCGAACGTGGTCACGATTTTTCATGTCTCGCCGGACGACGCGACGAGTCTCGTGTTCTTCGTGATGGAATGGGTGTCGGGAGTAACTCTGCAAAGCTGGTTGGAGCAGCCTCCGCAACCGAACCGCGACGACGTGTTGCGCATCTTGGAACAGATCGCTCAAGGGCTGACGGCGATCCATGTGGCGGGGGTCGTGCATCGCGATCTGAAGCCGGGCAACATTCTGTGCGACGAATCGACGGGGCACCTCGTCATTGTGGACTTTGGCTTGGCGTTCGCCGGGCGCACGGAAGCGGATCTGCTCGCGGGGACGCCGATGTACATGTCCCCCGAACAACTGCTCGGCCAATCGGTGACGGCCAGCAGTGATCTGTTTTCGCTGGGGGCCATCGTGTTTCTGTTGGTCTATCAGCGGCATCCCTTCGCCGGCCACACGCTCTTGGAAGTCTCGACTCGGATCCTGCGGGGCGCGTTGGAGCTGCCAGAATCGGACGACCCGCACGGGGACGCATTGCCTTCCATTTTGCGAAAGTGCCTAGCCGCCGAACCGACGAATCGTTTTGCAACCGCCGAAGAATTCTGGCAGGAGTTTCGCGCCGCTTGGACGGTGGCTGGACCTTCGACAGAAACGAACGCGACAACCTCTGCGGTGGATGAGCTTGGCGGTGATGTTGCCGCGCGCCCCGACCAAGAATCCGCAACCGCGACGCCGGATTGGCGACGACGGGGGTTCCTGGTGTTGTTGGCTCTGAGCGGCGTGCTGTTTGTGTTGTCCGGCCTCTGGTTCGCTCGGCGGCCAGCGCCTGGCTTTCGGGACCGCGACACTTACGTCAATTCGCTGGGCATGAGGTTTCGACGAATCCCGAAGCCGCTCGCCATCGAGGCCTGGCCGCCATTTCCCGAACACCGCGAATTGACCGATCGACTCGATTGGCGGAACATCGACTACGTTTTTTTTCTGGGCGAGTGCGAGGTGACGCGGCGCGAATTCGCGGCAGTGATGGGGAACGTCTCCACGAGCACTCCGCCGACGTCCGCCGAGGACCAAGACCTGCCGATCACCGGCCTCACGTTCGATGAAGCGGGGTCTTTTTGCCGAAAGCTCACGGAGTTCGACACCGACGGTCGGACTTATTATGTGCCGTGTGAAATCGAAATGACGTACGCCGCGTATGGAGTTGATCTCCTGTCGCGCGACACAACTCCCGCGACACTCGCGGAACTCCAGCCGCTGGCAGAGAACACCATCGTCGCCGCGAGGCAATCGCACCGCTCTTCGCTGGGACTGTTTGGGATGTCCGGCAATGTTTGGGAATGGACCGGTGGCACGATTCGCAAACCGTCCCAGTGGGAAGGTGTCGTCTCGTTCGCCGCGACCGGCGAATTGCCGGCGGAGGAGAACCGTTTGGCGTTTGGCGGCGGCGCTCGCGACCTGTTCGTGCATGCCTACGACATGAATTGCGGCATCAACGATTTTCTGGAGCACGCCGAGAACGCTTACGCCCACACGGAACCGGACGATGTCACGAAATATCTTTGTCCGCAGTCGCTCGATCAGCCCATGCGCTTGATCTATCACTACACGTTTGCGTCACCAATGCGCAGCGCGAAGCTGGTCACCTCGGTGGGACTTCACGTCGAGAAGTCGGAAATCGAGATCCGGGTGCGTAAGGCCGATCGGCAAGACTCGGAGCCAGCGGTCGAAGAATGGCGTTCCGTGTTCAAGCATCGCGGGCTGCTCAATGTCCGCCACACCGAGCTTGACCTGACGGAGCAACTTGCCGGAGCCACCGAGGCGTGGCTGGAGTTTCGCCTGCAAGCGGACGACCAACCACGACATTACACCCAGTTCGCTCGGACCAACCCTTTTTTGAAGTTACCCAATGTCTGCCGGTTCGAGGCCGAGCTGGAATCGGCACCCCGAGGACTGCGAAGCCAAGTCGTCATTCCACGCTCGCACCGCAGTCCCTTCGTCGGTTTTCGAGCGGCCATGCGCTCCGCCCAGCGGTGAATCTCCGTGCTCGACAAAACGCTGGTGATCTGGCGCGGCGGAGTCTGCGGCGCCCGAACGATTGGCACAACCAACGAGATCGGCCCGCACGCGGCCGAAGATCGTCGGCAAGATGCTGTTCGGGTAAGCTCCGCCAAACTAGGCGGAACTACGAAACGAATGCTCTCTCATGTCGTGACTGACCACCCGATGCCGATTCTCTCGCGTGATGAACTCGCCGAAAAATATCTCGCTCAGTTGCCGTACCCGCCTTACCCGGTGCAGGAGGAGGCGTTGCTGTCGTGGTTCACGGCGGAGAAGGGCGTGCTGGTGTGTGCTCCGACGGGGACCGGCAAGACGTTGATCGCCGAGGCGGCGCTGTTCGAGGCTCTGCACACCAACACCATCGCGTACTACACGACGCCGCTGATCGCGTTGACCGAACAGAAGTTTCGCGAGATGCAGGCGGCGGCGATTCGTTGGGGATTTAAGGCCGATGACGTGGGACTCGTCACGGGCAAAGGTGAGGCTGGTTCGGACTTCATCGCTGGCGGCAGCGGATTGGGCGCTGATCTGGGAGACGTTGTCACCGATCGCGACGGCGACATCAACGAGGATATGGTCCTGGTCTTCAACGACGTCACCATGCTGTTCGAAGACTTGGTCGTATGAGGCTGTCGATTCGGGATGAGGAGGCGCTCGTGAATCTCAAACGCAAGTTGTCTGAACAAAGGAGAGGTTGAGGGAAACATCGCTGGGAGATTCGCCTTGGGGTGTTTGGAAAAACGTCCTTTGGGAATGGAGTCCCAGCGATGTGTCAGCACTTTACGTTTGAGAAGCGAGTTCGCGTCGAAGAACTCTTGGGTTAGCAGTGCTCTCAGAGGGCGATCGGGGATCTGAACGGCGATGGCAAACCAGACTTGGTGATCGCCAACAGCAGTTCGGACACCGTGTCGGTGCTGCTGAACACGAACGAGGCACCGACCATCACTTCAGCCAGTTCGGTGAACGTCGCGGAGAACACGACTACCGTGCTGACCGTTTCTGGCACCGATCAAGAGCACGCGGCCTTGACGTATTCGCTGGCTGGCGGCGCGGACGACTCTTTGTTCTCACTCAACTTCACGACGGGTGCGTTGAGCTTCGTCTCGCCACTCGATTTCGAGCAGACGCCAATCACGACAAGGTGTACGTCGTCCAAGTCGCCGTCAGCGATGGAACGCATCTCGTCACGCAAGACATCAGCGTGACTGTGACGAACGTCAACGAGACGGTCGCCATCCCGCTGCCTGTGAGAGGCGGCACCTTCAAGTCGCGTCCGGTTCTGCGAACGGCAGACCGGCCCCTTGTGGGTCGGAGGATACACTCTTTCGCAATACTTCCTCGGCAACATCGAATCACCCGACTCACAAGGGATCGGGCTATAGATTTCGCAGACTCACGAATTTGCCAGCCGTCGTCCAGACAGCCGGGCAGGTTGAAAACCTACCCCACGGCGCTACAGTTCGAGTCATGTCCGACTACACTCGCATGGAATTGATGATCTGCTCGGCCGCGCGATGGCTGGAAGACGGTGCGATGGTCGTCGTCGGGACGGGTGCTCCGTGCGCGGCGGCGATGTTGGCTCAGAAGACGACCGCTCCGAATCTGACGTTGTTGTTCGAGGCGGGTGGAGTCGGGCCACTGTTGCCAAGGATGCCGATCAGCGTGGGCGACTCGCGCACATTTTATCGCGGGCTGATGGCGACCAGCATGGCCGACATCATGGAGACCTGTCAGCGCGGCATGGTCGATTACACATTTCTCGGCGGAGCACAGATCGACCAGTTTGGCAATCTGAACTCAACACAGATCGGCCGCGACTATCAGCATCCGAAAGTGCGGCTGCCCGGCAGCGGCGGAGCCAATGATCTTGGCTCACTTTGCTGGAGAATCTTGGTGCTGACGCCGCACGACCGACGGCGGTTTGTCGAGCGATGTGATTTCGTGACGACACCCGGATACCTGACCGGCCCCGGTGCTCGCGAAGCGGCCGGCCTGCCGCCGGGGACGGGACCGTACAAGGTCATCACCGATTTGGCAGTGCTCGGCTTTGACGACGCGACCAAGCGAATGCAGGTCGAGTCGCTGCATCCGGGGATCGCGCTTCAGGAGGTTCGCGAACGCACCGGATTCGAATTGTTCGTGCGTGAGCCGCTTGAATCTACACCCGCTCCGGAGTCGGCCACGCTGGAGATCCTGCGGAACGAAGTCGATCCGCAGCGGTACATCATCGGACGCGGGATGTAGCGTCTGATCATCGCCGACAAAAAAGGCTGAGCCGATGTTTCGTCAGATTGGTAGGTCGTGAGCAGCCCTGAGAGTCTTCAGTTCGACGACCTCTCAATTTGGGAATCAGTCCTCAAATGTCAGCGTGGTCTGTCTGAGTTCGCATTGAGTTCCAGTCGGGCAAAGAACGCACTGCAATCGGCAAACGGTCTCAAGCTCATGATTTGACACTCCTTTGACCTGTCTACCGCCTGACTCTGTGAATTCGCTCGCTGTCGTCCTGTCGTTCTGGCTTGCGGATTGTTGGGTTGTGACGCGAAGAACCAGAGTTCAAGGTCTGCTCGTTTCGGCGAACTGATCGTTGAGCCGATCGAAATCCGAGACGAACGTCGCACGGAGTCCAAAGACGATCACGAAGCCACGTCCGCAAAGCTCACGTTGACGAATGCCGGAACCGAGGCCATCGAACTGTCGCCGGTCGAATCGTCCTGCGCCTGCACTGTGGCGGAACTGCCGAAGAATCGCCGCGTGGAACCGGAGCAATCCGTGACCTTGAATGTTGACGTTCATGTCCCCGATGTGGGTAGCCGGCAGGGTTTCGTTCGAATCAATTCCACAACCACGAAGACTCCTACGGTTGTTGTTCCTGTGCATCACAAGGGTGAAGGAGAAGTCTCCACCTTGGTTGAGACTCGAAGAAAATGATCCAAAACAATCCAAACAGCGTTCGGCGATTCCATTGAGAATTGTGATTGGGGACGAGATTTTTGAAGTCATGATAAACGATCGCGGATTCGACTCGAGTCCCGTGGTGCTCATTGAAACATCCGAGAAGCAACTGGGGGCACGGTTACGCCTTCACTTCCGCCGAAAATGATGGGGAATACTTGGCGGTTCAGTCCTCAATCGCCAACTTGTACTTGTCCGTGTTGGCGTTGAGTTGCCGCGTGTCCATGGCGGATGTGTCTCGCCTACGATTCTGCAACGCGGGACGTGTTGCCCACGCAAACGTACCCGCCGCGCGTCGGCCTCCAACAACCGTCCCTCGATATCCTCAACGCTCCACTTCACAACAACTAATCCAAGGTGAGTCGTGGTCTCTTCGGCGATGCCTCATTAGGATGCCGCTCCGTTTCGAGGCCGGGTCCATTCGATTCTCTTCACGAGTTCATTCATGTCGCGACACACGTTTTGGAATCTGGTGATGGTCCTGTTTGGGTTGACCGTTGGCTCTTCGCTGATTCGGGCCGATGGCCTGCAATACCCGTTGACGGCGGTGGCTTCCGCCGATGGCAAGAGCCTGTTCATCGCTGACCTGAATCAGACTGGTGTGTGGAAGGTGAGCGAGGGCAAGTTGTCGATGTTCTTTCAGGCTTCGAAGAAATTTCGCACGCCGCTGAATCGAGTTCGCTGCGTCGGCCTGGACCGCAATGGCAAGTTGCTGGCGGGAGATTCATCGACGCGTGAGGTCTATCGTTTCGACGATGCGGGGCATCCACAACCGCTGACAAATGGCGGCATCGGCATCCCGATGGATTTGGTCGTTGATCCGGACAACAACATCTTCGTGACAGACTTGGAATTGAAATGGATTTGGAAGATTCCCGCCGCGGGCGGCAAAGCCGAGAAGTTTGCCGAGGTCGAGGCTCCGCGTGGCATCACGATCGACGCCGACAAGAATCTGTGGGTCGTCAATCACGGCAAGAATCAGCTTCTGCGAGTGACGCCGGACGCGAAGGTCGAAGTCGTCGTCGAAGGGCGGCCGTGGGGGTTCCCTCATGAAGTGGAACTCGACAAAGAGAAGACCGCGTTTGTCACCGACGGCTACGGAAAATGCGTTTGGAAAGTGCCACTCGGTGGGAAGCCAGAGAAGCTCGTATCGGGCGAACCGCTGGTGAATCCGGTCGGATTGGCGTGGCAAGGGGAGACTCTGCTGGTGATCGATCCCCGCGCAAAGGGGGTGTTCGCCATCGACTCAAAAGGCAAACTTGCGGCTGTTCCAGCATCCGCCGAGAAGTAGACTGCTGACCGATCCGCTCGCCAAATTCCGCCGATCGCGAAGCCAGGAAATCGATTTCCGAGCAGCGAGTGTTTTGGGCGGATGCCACGACGAAGTTCTGGCAAGTTTCCAAGCTTTTTGGTTCTGAGCGGCGTATTCTCCAAACTCGGTGAAACAACGTGACCCGAAGACTCGGATCGTGTTTCTTCGCCACGAACGATGCTGGTGACGACACAGTTTGTGGAACCTCCTGATGGACAACACAGCAAACACTCCCACCACCCCGCTGACCGACACTGCATCGCCACGCGTCGTACCACCGACCGGAAAGCTCTATGTCCGAGCCGTGACGCCGGGACTTCGGAGACTCTTGTACGTCGTGTTTGGACTGCTGGCCTTGCTCGGAGCGAACTCGTTGTACCTGGTTGCCATCACGGCGATGGAGGCGATCGATCAACAGACGTATCAAAACTACTTTTATCAGTTGATGTTCTTGGGGCATCTGGTGCTCGGCTTGTTGGTGATCGTGCCATTCGTTGTGTTCGGCACAAAGCACATGCTGTACGCCAAAGACCGTCGCAATCGCCGAGCGGTCAAAGTCGGCTACGTGCTGTTCGCCGTGTCGATCACGGTGCTGGTCAGCGGACTGCTGCTGATGCGGATCGGTTCGTTTGATCTGAAGCAACCGATGGCTCGATCCACGGTTTACTGGCTGCATGTCATCGCGCCGGTGATGGCCGGTTGGTTGTATTGGCTGCATCGGCTGACTGGCCCGCGCATCAAGTGGAAGATTGGCGTCGCGTATTTCGGAGTCGTCGGCGTGGCGGTGGCGGCGATGGTTGGGCTGCACTCGCAAGACCCGCGTGTGTGGAACGTCGTCGGTCCGAAGGAAGGAGTGCAGTACTTCGAGCCGAGTCTCGCACGCACATCGACCGGGAAATTCATTCCGGCCAAGACGTTGATGATGGATGACTATTGCCAGAAGTGTCATCCCGACTCGCACGCGCAATGGGCCGAGAGTTCGCACCGCTTCAGCTCATTCAACAACCCAGCGTACCTCGCGTCGATCCGCGAAACCCGCGAGTTCGGGCTGAAACGCGATGGTCACGTGAAAGCCTCACGTTGGTGCGCCGGCTGCCACGATCCCGTGCCGTTCTTCAGCGGAGCGTTCGACGATCCTAAGTTCGATTTGCAGAATCACAAAACCGCGCACGCCGGCATCACTTGCACGTCGTGCCATGCCATCACCCACGTCAACAGCACGCGAGGCAACGCCGACTTCACGATGGAGGAGCCGACGCACTACCCCTTCGCACAGAGCGAGAACGCGGTGTTGCAATGGGTTAACAATCAGTTGGTCAAGGCGAAGCCGTCGTTCCACAAGAAGACGTTTCTGAAGCCGTTGCACACGACGGCTGAGTTCTGCTCAACCTGTCACAAGGTTCATTTGCCGTATGCCCTCAACCATTACAAGGATTTCCTGCGCGGCCAGAATCACTTCGATGCCTATTGGCTCAGCGGTGTCGGCCACGGTGCGCGCAGCTTTTACTACCCGCCCAAGGCCATCTCGAACTGCGCCGGCTGTCACATGCCGCTCAAGGAATCAAATGACTTCGGCGCGAGATTGTTCGCCGACGCCAAGAAGCTGAGCATTCACAACCATCTCTTCCCGGCGGCCAACACGGGCCTCGCCTGGATGCGCGATGCAAAGCCGGAGGTCATCGAGGCCCATCAGATGTTCCTGCAAGAGATCACTCGCGTGGACATTTTCGGAGTCAAAGAAGGTGGCACCATCGACGGCAAGCTGCACGCTCCGATTCGGCCAACCGTGCCGACGCTCAAACGAGGCGAGAAGTATCTGCTCGAAGCTGTCGTGCGGACGCTGAAGCTGGGACATCAACTGACGCAGGGGACGGTCGATTCCAACGAGCTGTGGGTTGAGGTCACGCTGACGTCAGCCGGCAAAGTTATCGGCAAGAGCGGCGGACTCGATGACGATCGCGAGGTCGATCCGTACTCGCACTTCATCAACGTCTTCATGCTCGACAAGGACGGCAACCGCATCGACCGCCGTAATCCGCAGGACATCTTCGCGCCGCTTTACAACCACCAGATCCCGCCCGGAGCGGGCCAAGTGGCCCACTATGAGTTCACCGTGCCCGACGACGTGACCTCGCCGATCACTGCCGAGGTCAAGTTGCAATACCGCAAGTTCGACAAGCAATACATGGACTTCGTGACGAAGACCGCGAAGCCGGGCGACAAGCCGATCAAGAATCACACGCTCGGCCAGAAGTACTTGAACGACCTGCCGATCACGACGATGGCCACGGACTCGGTGACGTTTCCGGTCGAGGGCGTTGACGTCGTTGTCGAAAACAAACCGCGAGACGGTATCGCGCCGTGGCAGCGCTGGAACGATTACGGCATCGGCCTGTTCCTCGAAGACAAGGCCGAGCTGCGACAGTCAATCGACGCCTTTGTCGAAGTCGAAAAACTCGGCCGTTTTGACGGACCGTTGAATCTGGCTCGCGTGCTGGAACGCGAAGGACGCATCGGCGAGGCGGTCGAGGCGCTGCAGCGAACGGCGGCTCATGGAGGGTCCAAAGACGATCCCCCCGCGCCGCGATGGACATTGCAGTGGCTCACTGGCCGGGTGAACCGCCAGCAAGGACGACTGAAGGAAGCCGAAGCCAATTTCCGCGCGGTCCTTGAGGAACACACGCCGGAGATGATCGAACGGGGTTTCGACTTCAGCGGCGATTACGAGGTCATCAATTTGCTCGGTCTGACGCTGTTCGATTTGGCGAAGGCCGTCCGCATTGAGGGAGACCCCGAACGAAAACTCCTTCTCCAGAAAGCCGCTGCGACGTTTGAGAAGACGCTCGACATCGACAGCGAAAACGTGGCGGCCCACCACAACCTGCATCAAATTTACGAAGAGCTCGGCGACAAAACCAAAGCCGAGTTCCACAACACCGAGCACCTGAAAGTGAAACCTGACGACAATGCCCAAGGCCGAGCCGTTGGACTCGCTCGCGCGAAATATCCCGCGGCCAATCTCGCGGCGGAAGCACTCGTCATCTACCCACTGCAACGCCAGGGTGCTCCGGGACTCAATCCTACGGGCACTGACAAACGAAAACAGCCGGCGACATCGAGCGGGAGTGAGTGACTCTCGGCGAAGTGAACTGGTGATTTTCTGCGGGTCCGTCTCCTCCGACGGATTCGCAGAAGAACGCAGCAGCAAGCCGCACAAAGTCGAGTCGAACTCGTTGTGAAACGCGAATCGCAGGTTGCCAGCATGTCACAGTTTCACCCGATCATCGAGCAGTGGTTCGCATCACGTTTCGCCGCGCCGACGGAACCACAACGGCTCGGCTGGCCGGCCATCGCGAACGGCGAGCATGTGCTGATCGCCGCTCCGACCGGCAGCGGCAAAACACTGACCGCGTTCCTTGCCGTGATCGACAGGCTGCTGCGACGCTCGCTGAAAGAAAAGCTGAATGATGGCATTCGTGTCGTGTACGTCTCGCCGCTGCGAGCGTTGTCGAACGACATGCACCGCAATCTCGGCGTGCCGCTGCGCGAGATCACGGAACTCGTCGAGCAATCCGGCCTGCGGACAATTCACGGCGAGAAGCCAGCACCGCTCCGCGTCGGTCTGCGGACCGGCGACACGTCGTCGTCGCAACGAGCGACGCTCGTCCGCAAGCCTCCGCACATTCTCGTCACAACGCCCGAATCGTTGTACTTGCTGCTGACTTCGGTAAAAGGCCGCGCTGCGCTCCGCAAGACCGAGACGGTGATCGTCGATGAAATCCACGCACTCGTCCGCGACAAACGCGGCTCGCATCTGTCGCTGAGCCTCGAACGTCTCCAATCGCTGTGCAAGAAACCGTTGCAACGGATCGGTCTGTCAGCCACTCAGCGGCCGATCGAACGCATGGCGGAGTTTTTAGTGGGCAGTGGGCAGTGGGCAGTGGGCGATGGAGAGCGGGACACAACAGAGATTGAACGAGCGACTCAGCTTGCCTTGCCGTTTTTTAATGCCAGTGAATCCACCAATTCCCTTCTACTGTCCACAGCCCACAGCCCACAGCCCACAGCCCCTTGCACCATTATCGACGTGGGGCACGCGCGGCACCTAGACCTGGGTATCGAGGTGCCAGAACTCGAACTCGGAGCGGTTTGCACTCACGAGCATTGGGGGCAGATCAATGCGCGGGTCGTTGAGTTGGTCAACTCGCACCGCAGCACTTTGATTTTCGTCAACACGCGACGGATGGCGGAACGTGCCGCCCACCAACTGACGGAACTGCTTGGCGAGGACAAAGTCAGCAGTCATCACGGTTCGCTCTCGATGGAATTGCGGCTGCGGACGGAACGACGCCTGAAAGACGGCGAGCTGAAATGCGTCGTCGCGACGTCTTCGCTCGAATTGGGGATCGACATCGGCTACGTCGATCTCGTCATCCAGCTTGGTTCTCCCGGAGCGATCGCGACGCTGCTGCAGCGGATTGGCCGAGCCGGCCATGCGATTCACGCGATTCCGAAGGGGCGGCTGTTTGCACTGACTCGCGACGAATTGCTCGAATCGATGGCGTTGATGCGGGCGATCCGAGCCGGCCGACTCGACGTGATTCCAATTCCGATCGCGCCGCTGGATGTGCTCGCTCAGCAGATCGTCGCCGAGGTCGCGGCGAACGACGAATGCTCGTCGGACGAACTGTTCGAGACGTTTCGCCGAGCCTACTCGTACCGCGAAATGACTCGCGAGAAATTCGATTCCGTCGTGCAGATCATGGCCGAGGGCATCACCGACACCAGCGGTCGCGGCAAGGTTTATCTGCATCACGATAGAGTCAAACGCCGCATCAAAGCTCGGCCCGCCGCGCGGATCGCAGCCACCAGCAACGCCGGAGCGATTCCGGACATCGGCTCCTATCGAGTCGTCGCCGATCCCGATGGCGTCGTCGTCGGCACGATCGACGAAGACTTCGCCGTCGAGAGTTCACGCGGCGACATTTTCTTGCTCGGCTCGACTTCGTGGCGGTTTCAAGGCATTCGCGGGCTGGACGTCGTCGTCACCGACGCGGGCGGAGCACCGCCGTCGGTTCCGTTCTGGCGCGGCGAAGCGCCGGGACGGTCGTGGGAGTTGTCAGAGGAAGTGTCGCGACTGCGGGAAGACATTGAGAATCGGCTAGCGACTCACGACGTTTCCCTTCTCCCCTCGGGAGAAGGTGGCCGAAGGCCGGATGAGGGCTCCATTGGCCAAGAGACTCCAGCGACACAAGGTGACTCGAATCTGGGACAGCCGCGAGATTGCGCGTCGACCGTTGATCGGTCCCTCACCCTCTCCCAAAGGGAGAGGGGACCAGACGACCCCTCACTTCCCGACTGGCTGCAATCCGAAACGTACTGCACCCAATGGGCTGCCGAGCAAATCGCGAACTACGTCGCCGCTCAGAAAGCCGCGATCGGCGTGATCCCGAATCAGACGAAAATCGTCTTCGAGCGATTCTTCGACGAGTCCGGCGGGATGCAGATGGTCGTACATGCTCCATTCGGAGCGCGAGTCTGCAAGGCGTGGGGACTGGCGATGCGAAAGCGGTTCTGCCGCTCGTTCGATTTTGAATTGCAGGCGACGGCGGATGACGACGGGTTCATCTTGTCGCTGGGTCCGCAGCATTCGTTTCCGTTGGAGAGCATGTTTCCGCTGCTTACGCGCGAAAACTCACGCAACTTGCTGGAGCAGGCGGTTCTGCAAATCCCGCTGTTTCAAACTCGCTGGCGTTGGAACATGAACCGAGCACTGCTCGTGCTGCGTATGCGGAACGGACAGAAAGTCCCGCCGGCCCTGCAACGCTTTCGCTCCGACGATTTGCTGACGGCAGTCTTCCCCAAACTGACCGGCTGCCAGGAGAACATCGTCGGCGATCACGAGCTGCCCGATCATCCGCTGGTCCAGCAGACGATGCACGACTGCTTGACCGAAGCGCTGGACCTCGACGGACTGCTTCGAGTGCTCGAAGAAATCGAAGCGGGACGGATCGAATTGATCGCTCGCGACACGCGCGAGCCGTCGCCGTTCTGCTACGAGCTGCTCAACGCGAACCCGTATGCGTTCCTCGACGGCGGCGAGATTCAAGAGCGTCGCGCCCGAGCGGTGGCCAACCGCCGCACGCTGAATCCCGAGGACATGCGCGATCTGGCAAAGCTCGACCCGGCGGCAATTGAGCAAGTTGTGCGCGAGGCTCAGCCGCTGATTCGCAACGCCGACGAACTGCACGACGTCCTGCTGAGCCGTTTCTTCGTGCCGGTGGCTGATTTGAGTTCGGACGACGGCTACGTTGCCGAACTCATCAGCGACTGCCGAGCGACGACGCTCGCGCTCCCAAATGGGCGAACCGCTTTGGTCGCTGCCGAACGATTGCCGGCGATCAGAGTTCTCTTTCCCGACGCGGCGATCGATCCGCGAATCGAAGCTCCACCGGGAGTCCGTACCGAATGGGAAACGACCGATGCGCGAATCAGCATCCTGCGCGGCTGGCTGGAAATCTGCGGCCCGATCACGGCGGCGGAACTCGCCGAGCAAACGACGTTCAGCGAGTCGCAAGTCAGCGCGACCTTTGAAGCGCTCGAAGGCGAAGGGGTCGTGCTGCGCGGAACGTTTCGCGCCCTGGAGTGCGGTGGCTCGACACCGCCCTCCAAGGTCGAATGGTGCCACCGCCGTTTGCTGGCTCGCATTCATCGGCTGACCATTGAGGGTCTGCGCCGCTCAATCGAGCCGGTCGATGTCTCGACCTTTTGGCGATACCTCGCTCGGCGGCAGGGGATTACCGGGGTCGACAAGCGAGCGGGTTCGAATGGCGTGTTCGAAGTCATCGCGATGTTGCAAGGACTCGATCTTCCGGCGATCGCTTGGGAGCGAGACATCCTGGCGGCGCGCGTGGAAAACTATCGGCCGGAATGGCTCGACGAATTGTGTCTGGGTGGCGAGGTCGCGTGGGGCCGGCTGTATCCGCCGCGCGTCGATCCCGACAAGAGCAGGCCGCTGACCGGAGTCACTCGCGTTGTGCCGGTGTCGTTGTTCCTACGCGGCGACTTGCCTTGGCTGGATGGGGAGGGAGTTCCGAGTGAGCTGCAATTGAGTTCCTCGGCTGAAGACCTCGCGGCGTTGCTGCGAAATCGGGGAGCCATGTTTCTGACGGACTTGCTGCGAGAGAGTCACTTGCTTCCGGCTCACGTCGAGGATGGTCTCGGCGAACTGGTCTCGCGGGGGTTGGTCACGGCGGATGGCTTCGCCGGGTTGCGACAACTCATCAGCGACGCGGCGCGAAGTGCGCCAGGTGGTGGGGTTCGACGACGGCCGGGCCTTCTGCGTCAGCGTGCCGAGATGGGATCAGCCGGGCGGTGGTCGCTGTGGCGGGAGATGACTGTTCTCGGCACGGGTCTCCCGACCCCGCCGCTCGGACGACCGCAGGTCTCCCGAATGGATGCCCCGCGAGAAGTCCGTCGATTGAAGAATATGGAGACCTGCGGTCCAACCAGCGGCGGGGTCGGGAGACCCGCGCCGAGCGCCGCCCACTCGGAACTCTCCCAGCCGGATGTCGTCGAGCAATGGGCGTGGCAACTTCTTCGACGTTGGGGCGTGATGTTCAAAGATTTGCTGGCTCGCGAGTCGGGCGCGCCGTCGTGGTGGGAGTTGCTGCAGGTGTATCGGCGGCTGGAAGCTCGCGGCGAGATTCGCGGTGGCCGGTTCATCGTCGGTGTGGCGGGCGAGCAGTTCTCGATGAGTGAATCGATTCGACAATTGCGGTTGTTGCGAGACGGCGGGCCGCAGCACGAGTTGATTCTCATCTCGACTGCCGATCCGCTGAACTTGGTCGGCGTCCTGGACGAACAACCGCGAGTTCCCAGTGTCGCGTCACATCGCATGGTGTATCTCGATGGCCGCTGTGTCGGGACTCTGATCGCCGAGAAGAAGTGGCTCGCGCCGTTGTTGCAGGATGAACTCCAATCTCGGATCGTCGAGTTGTTGGAACGTGGACGGCCGGGGAACCACAGCGAAATCCGCAACGAGTCCGCGGCGACAGAACACCGAGCGACACCGACTCGTCTGCGAGCGGCGGCTCACACTCGGACGCGATCGCCGCAAACATCTGCCGACCGCGCCGACGGGCGAGACTCAATTGGTCATTGATCAATAACCAACGACCAATGTCTTCCCAACGTGGTCCCGATGAAATTGTTGCGTTGCCGCGAATCGTTCTCTGTGACTCGAAAACTTCTCCGGACGTGTCGATTCCGTCTGGCGGATTGGCGAGGCGGTCTTGGCCTGCATACCATGCCGCCCCGAAGAATTGTTTGCTTCCGGTTTTGAACCTGTTTGACCCTCTGGTGGAGAAGTTGGCGATGAAGCGAATGAGTGGTTTGTTGTGGTGCCACAGCATTTCGCTGGGAGTATTTGTTCTGGTGGCGTCGGGCGTCTCGGCCGCCGAGCCGAAGTTTGACAGCAAAGTGGTGTCGGCTTCGACCAAAGGACATGCGGTCGATGTCGATGTGGACATCAGCGGTGCCAAGTCGCTGTTCCTCGTCGCAACCGACGGCGGCGATGGCTTCGGCTGCGATTGGGCCGATTGGGCCGAACCGCGACTCGTTGGCAAGGACGGCAAAGAGTCGAAAATCACCGAGTTGAAATGGAAGGCCGCTTCGGCTGGCTTCGGCGAGGTCAACGTCAACAAGAACTGCGGCGGTCAATCGCTGAGCATCGACGGCAAGAAAGTCGAATTCGGCATCGGCACGCACGCGAACTCGGTCATCGAGTTTGCATTGCCGGATGGGCATGGCTTCACGAAGTTCAAAGGCCGAGCGGGACTCGACGATCACGGGACGAATCAAGGCTGCGGATCGACCGTGCGGTTTCTCGTCTTCACGGACAAGCCCGATCCGAAATACCTCGTGGCGTTAGCAGTGGGCGGAGGTCAGCCGGCCGGGGTTGGTAGCCGCGACTCAAAGGATGCGATCAAGGGGCTGGATGTCGCCGAAGGACTCGAAGCGACGTTGTTCGCCAGCGAGGACTCGAAGCCGGCGATGCTCAATCCGACCAGCATCGACATCGACCATCTCGGCCGAGTCTGGGTTTGCGAGGTTGTGAACTATCGGCATCGACTCGGCGAGCGGAAGGAAGGGGATCGCATCCTGATCCTCGAAGACGCCGACGGCGATGGCGTGGCTGACAAGCAGACCGTGTTTCATCAGGGCAAAGAACTCGATTCGGCTCACGGCATTTGCGTGCTGCCGACACCCAGCGGCAAGGGGACGAAGATCATCGTCTCGGCCAACGACAACGTCTTCTTCCTGCACGATGACGACGGCGATCTGAAATCAGATCGCAAGGAACTGCTCTTCACCGGCATCGGCGGGACGCAGCACGATCACGGCATTCATGCCTTCCACTTCGGGCCGGACGGCAAGCTGTATTTCAACTTCGGCAACAGCGGCAAGCAGATCAAGGACAAGAGCGGCAAGCCGATCATCGACCTGGCCGGCAACGAAGTGAACGACAGCAAGTCGCACTACCAGGAGGGGATGGTTTTCCGCTGCAACATGGACGGCTCCGAGTTTGAAACGCTCGGCTGGAACTTTCGGAACAACTGGGAGATCGCCGTCGATAGTTTCGGTTCGCTGTGGCAGAGCGACAACGACGACGACGGCAACAAGGGAGTACGGATCAATTTTGTAATGGAGTTCGGCAACTACGGCTACAAGGACGAGCTGACTCGCGCGGGCTGGCAGTCGCCGCGCACGAACATGGAGACCGAGATTCCGCTGCGTCACTGGCATCTGAACGATCCGGGCGTGGTGCCGAACCTGCTGCAAACGGGAGCCGG
>CAMDRI010000112.1 GCA_945906725.1 Candidatus Kuenenia stuttgartensis
GCGTGAGCCTCTTGCAGCGCCGACGCGATCTTGCGAACGATCTGCACCGCCTGCACGGAAGGAAGCAACGGGCCAGACTTAAGCAACGTTTCGAGCGACGTACCGTCGACGTAGTCCATCGTCAGGAAGTCGATGCCACCTTGGCGATCGACATCGAGCACTCGGCAGATGTTCGGATGCCGCAGCGAGGCGGTCAGTTTGGCCTCGCGACGAAACCGCTGTGTCAGCCGTTCGGCATGCGGGCCATTGAGGAACGGCACTTTGATCGCGATCTGCCGGTCGAGGTCGGGATCGTACGACAGGTACACAGTTCCCATCGAACCGTGCCCGACCGGCCAAAGAATTCGATACCGGCCGAGTTGATCTCCTGGTGTGAGTCGCCGCATCGCGCTGCGGTCTTGTTCGGTCACTGGCAGGTCGATGACTGGGCCAGTCGATGCTGAGTCAAGCGGCTGAGTCCCTGAGATCGATCGCGTCGCATGCAGTCGTTCTTCCACTTCGAGGTGCAACGCATCGTGCAGTCCTCTCGCCTGGATCGGGAAACGGCGGAAATATTCGGCGAGTTCGGGTGTGTCACCGGCATCGCAACGAACTCGGAATTCATGAACGATCGCCGAGATTGGCAGGCGATCGCGCGGCCCGAACTCCGGCCAACGCTCGATGTAGTTTTCCAAGAACGGCCGGCCTGCCGTTGCGAACGGCAACACTGTTTGCGTTTTGCTGTCGTGCTTGCCGCCGATCGCGGACGCCGATCGCCGCCAGCGATATTCCAAGTCGATCAGGACGAGTTCGTGCAACACCTGCTCGCGGCGTGAATCGTCTTTCAGCTCGGCGGCGAATTCTGCGATGTCCGGCTCTTCGCCGCGCCGCCAAGCCGCCTCGAACCGGTCGTAGACTGATTCGAGCATCCGTGATCGGCTGACTTCCGCCAGCGTGGGCATATCAAACTCCTGAGGGCAGCCGCTTGCGCATCAGCGCGAGATCGCGGCTTTCAGCCGGCGTCGCTGCCGAGAGGATGCTCGTGCCAGTGAACCGAGAAGGCAAACCGACAACACAACGTTACGGGTCGTCGGATCAAAAATCGGCATCGCAAAAGATTCTTTGGAATCTATGTCGAGCTCGTCATTCGCCACATGACGAGCGTTCGTCCGTTCCGAAGCGACATCGTGACGTGCGTCGGCTGTGGAATGAAGGTCGCGATCGTTCAGGCTGGAGACTCGTGTCGAATTCACCCAGCGAGTGCGACTCGCCGCGGCCAAACTTTGCGGCGAGGCATCGGACCGCGACCCTGGCGATACGGACTGACTCTCGTTGCTCGTCGGATCGAGCGCCGTCTCCAGATCATGCAAGTCCGGCCGCGCTTCCGGAACATCGGAGTTCGCATCGTCCGAGATGTCCCCTTCGGCAATGACGACTCCATTCGAAGTGATTGGAAGTTGTGGTTCAGAGATCGGTGCTTGGCGATTCGTCCGCGTGACGAAGGCGAGCTGCGATTGAACTCGCCCTTCGGAGTCGGTCGTGCGCAGATATATGACCGGGCTGCTGCCGTCGTTGATTGTCAGGCCATTGCTGTCCTGAATCGACGACCCTGAAGTGACCGCGATCAGTTGTCCGGTTTCAACGAGTCGCAATTCCACAGTCGGTTTGGTGTCGTCGGACATCGAACCGAAGACAAGGTTGTTGAAGCTGCTGGCCGCGATCGAAGCCAGTTGAATCGGAGCGGTCGGTGGGATCGACGCGAACAGATCATCCGACAATTGTGAGGACGACGCGATTTCCCAGAAGCGGTTGACGAGCAGGTGGTCCGCGCTGTGAGTCAAATTGACCCCATCCAAAACAAAGGCTGCCCGCAGATTCACAGCTGCGGTCATCGCCATATCGGCCGGTACTGGCGGCAAGCGGTCAGAGAGGTCCTTCGCCGACAGCGATTGCATCGGCGAGTCATTTCCGGCCGCGCTCAGCAGCGATCGCGTCTCGAGCGATTCTGCGTTCGCGAACGAATTTCGGCGGCGGCGTCTCGCGCACAATCCGGATTTCCTTGCCGTCTCAGACAAGTTGATTCGCGTGTCGCGGTGAAAGAAGAAGTTATACATCGCATGTCCTCGACTTCGTGTCGGAGAGGTATGGCTTTCCAACGACGGGATTTCATCGTCCAGAGGCCGTTCAGAGCAAGAGCTCCTCCACCAAACTCTTTGGTGTTCGAGACCAAAACGATTCCAAGAATCCGCCAGTAGCGAGAGAAACCGAAAGCGATCGGGCAATCGGCCTGCGGCGACTCCCTCGTACTGGCACTGCACATTGGCTTGAGGTGTCCAGCGCGGACAACGAAGGCTCGACCGACAAGCGCGCAATCCACCCCTCCCAAAACCGTTACCGACAAGTGCGACGGCGACCCGCCATTGATTCTTTGAGATTCTTCAATTTCGTCGGGTCGGTCTTACGGGGCTGAACGACGACCACTACGATCCCTCCAAAAACCCTCGATTTCCCGAAGTTTCATGCATGTTTGACGACGACGCATCGGTCACTCGGCTGTATCTGGAACTCCGCGAAGGCCGCGAAGAAGCCGCGACGGACCTGTGGCAACTTTGCTGTCGAGCACTGGTCCGCGAAGCTCGCAAACAACTCGGATCGAACGAGCGCCGTGTGTCCGACGAAGACGACGTCGCGCTGGCCGTCTTCCACGAGTTGTGCCAAGGAGTCAGTGACGGACGGTTCGGCGAGGACCTCCGCCGCGAGGATCTCACAAAGCTGCTCCGGCACTTCACTCAACAAGAGACGCTCGACCAACGCCGGAACGCGCAACGAGCCAAGCGCGGCGGAGGTATCGTGCGCGGCGATTCGATTTTCGTGATGCACTCCGATGGACGCGAAACCCGCGACGGTTTTCATTCCATCCCAAGTCCAGAGCCGTCACCCGAGTTGATGGTGCAACTCGATGACCGACTGCAACACCTGCTGACGTCGCTGAAAGATGACCGGCTGCGCGAAGTCGCGCGGAGTGTCCTGGCCGGCGACTCGCGATCGGAGACGGCGGAGAAGCTCGGTTTGTCTCTGCGATCGATCGAACGCAAGGTCGCGCTGATTCGCGATGCGTGGCGATCAGAGTTGGGAGAGGCATGACAAGGTGACACGGTGAGGGGGTGACAAGGTGAAGGTCTCAAATCACCTTGTCATCCCCTCACCTTGTCAAAGCCTCAATGACCGACAGTTCTGTTGCTGTCGGCACGACGCTCCGCCATTCGAAGCCGCATTCGTCGAGCAGCGAACGGTACTCGGACTCCGTTCTCTCTTGCCCACCGGTGACGGTCATCATCGCGAGGTCGAACCACTTTCCGTGGAATGGTTCCGGTCCGTCGGGGAGGACGAACTCGGCGAGCAACAACCGGCCGCTGCTGGGCATCGCGGCGCGGCAGTTTTTCAAAATCGTGCGAGATTGCTCGTCGTTCCAATCGTGGATGATGTGCCGCAGGAAATACGCATCGGCTCCGTTGGGGACCGATTGGAAGAAATCGCCGGCAATGAACTGCACTCGATCGGCGACACCCGCTTGAGCAAGGTTCGCCTTCGCACGGTCGATGACGTCCACTCGATCGAACAGGATGGCTTTGAGCGTCGGATATTTTATGAGCACGGCCGCCAGCACACTGCCGTTTCCGCCGCCGATGTCCGCGAGGACGTGGATGTTGGAGAAGTCGAACGCGGCCAGCATCGCGTCGGTTTCGCGACCGTGAACTCCGACCATGCCTTGATCGAAAATCGCGGCGTTGTCTGGCGTGTGACACAGAAAGTCAAACAGCGGCTCACCGAAGACGTGATTGAAGGCGGTCTCGCCGGTCTGCACGTTGTGCAGCAGGTCGCCCCAAGCTCGGTACTGCCAATCGCCGCGCATCCACGCCAGCCCGGTCATCGAGCCAGGTGTGTCGCGTCGCAAGCATTCGGAAAGCGGCGTCAACGAGAAGCGGTGGTCGGCGTCCTCGCGAAACACACCGCTGCTGGCGAGCGCTCGCAGTAATCGGTACAGCGAGCGTGGGTGAGATTCAGACTCGGCCGCGAGTTCGTCAGCGGTTCGTGGCCCTGCTGCCAGTAGATCGGGAATGCGCAGGCGCACAGCGACATAGACTGCTTGTGTCCTCCAGAAGCCGGCGATCATGTGATTCAGTTCTTCTCGCGGCGAGCTCATGGCAATCCCTTCTTCGGTCGCGGACGCAGCGCCTCGCGCTGGCTCTGTAGATTCTTTTGAACGCTCTGCTTGCCGAGCTTCTTCTGCAAGTGAGCAAACTTCGTCGCCGGACGCCGAGCGCCCCCTTCGCCGCGTGACATGATTGGTCCTCCAGTGTCGCCCGCTCGTGCCCAGAGCGGAAATGACATACAGCGTGACGGAAAACTTGGCGAAGTCTACCTCGAACTCGGCAAGCAAGTTTCGACCCGCGAACTGCTGGCAGAATTCGCGTGAAGTTCTAAATCACTTGACGGTCAAGCCGTGAGTTCGCCTTTCGTCGACTTCTGAAACAAGAGACCGTGTTCAACTTCGGCAACGACATCCTCGACGGCAACGCTGGACACGACACGCTCTTGGGCGGCGACAGCAAAGATATGCTGACCGGCGATCTCGGCAACGACACGCTCGCTGGCCAAGGGAGAGCTGACATTTTCGCCGGTACCGGCTACGGCCGATTGAAAGACGTCGGCGGCCGCCTGGCCACCGATGGTCTCGACCGCGTCGACGAAGCCTTTGCCACGGCCTTCGGTTGGGCCGATGCGCTGTGGCTTTGTCCCGCGCGGGTGCGACCGGTCGGTAATCACAATCTCGGTCGCTTGAGTTCCGAGAGTCTCATAGCGCCTGATACAAACCCGGAGGTCATCCACTCGCAGTCGCCCCGTAAAACCAGGACCGCTTCCATGCGCATGTTCTTCGCCGCCGAATGGCACGATCGAGCCGCACGCATCAACGTCACGAATCCATTCAACGGGGAACTCATCGACACCGTCCCGCGTGGCACGGCATCTGACGTCGATACCGCGCTCGCGACGCTGGTCGACGGGGCGAAGCTGATGCGGAAGATGCCCAGCGCGGAGCGTTGCCGCATCTTGCGAAAGACTGTCGAGCTGATTCAGAAACGCTCCGAAGAATTCGCGAAGACGATCACGCTCGAAGAGGGAAAAATCCTGGCCGAGAGCCGCCTCGAAGTCAGCCGAGGCTGCGAGACACTGGAAGTCTCGGCCGAAGAGGCCAAGCGGATCACGGGCGAAGTCTTGCCGCTGGATGCCGCTCCGGGCGGCGCGGGCAAGTTTGGATTCACGTTGCGAGTGCCGTGCGGCATTGTCGCGGCGATCACGCCGTTCAACTTCCCGCTCAACCTCGTGACTCACAAAGTTGGCCCCGCGATTGCCGCCGGCAACGCGGTGCTCATCAAGCCGGCGGGTGACACGCCGTTGACCGCGTTGAAGTTCGTGGAATGTTTGCTCGAAGCGGGATTGCCGCCGCAAGCGATCGCCTGTCTCACCGGGCCTGGGAGTGAACTCGGTGCGGCGATCTGCACGGATCGCCGAGTTCGCAAGATCAGCTTCACCGGCAGCTACGAGGTCGGCACGGCGATCTGCCGCATGGCCGGAGTCAAACGAGTCACGATGGAACTGGGCAGCAACAGTCCAGTGATCGTGATGGACGATGCCGATCTCGATCGCGCCGCACAACTCGTCGCGATGTCCGGGTTCGCGAACGCGGGGCAAGTCTGCATCTCGGCTCAGCGCATTTTGACTCCGAGAACTCGCACAGCAGATTTCCTCGACGCGCTCAAGCCGCGCGTCGAAGCGCTGACGATTGGCAATCCGCTCGACGAGTCGACCAAGATGGGGCCGATGATCCGCGAGTCGGACGCCGCTCGCGTCGAGAATTGGATTCACGAAGCGACGTCCGCCGGAGCGACGCTCGTCACCGGGGGCACCCGGCGAGGGACGCTGCACGCGCCGACGATCCTCGCGAATGTCTCGCCGACTCAACGAATCAGTTGCGACGAACTCTTCGGCCCGGCGGTCGCCGTCACGCCCTTCAGTGATTTCGACGAGGCGCTCGCAATGGCGAACGGCACGAACTACGGATTGTCCGCCAGCATCTTCACTCGCGACCTCGATCGCGCGCTGCGGTTCGCTCGTGAGGTCGATGCCGGCAACCTGCACATCAACTG
This sequence comes from Candidatus Kuenenia stuttgartensis, assembly GCA_945906725.1. Lineage (GTDB taxonomy): Bacteria > Planctomycetota > Planctomycetia > Planctomycetales > Planctomycetaceae > SXKJ01. The sequence goes on from CAMDRI010000112.1 coordinate 6,189, forward strand.
GGGCACTCAATGGCGAGCCGACTTCATGCCCTACGGCGGCCTGAAAGACAGTGGCACCGGCAAAGAAGGCCCCCGTTACGCGATCCGCGAAATGACGGAAGAGAAAATGGTCGTGATCCATTCGACGTAAGCCAATCGAATCCGCTCAACACCCGAAGGAGTCACTATGTCGAGTCGTCTGGTTCGCTCGTCCGTTGTCTGGACGTTTCTCGTCGCCTGTGCCGCTGTGAGCTTCGCTCAGGACAAGTCCGGCAAAGCGGAATTCCCCGGTGAGACGGCAGAAGGCTTTCTGCTGCCGAATGGCTGGCGAGTGACTCCGGCTAGCGGTCAAGTGCCGCTGACCGATTTGCCGTTCAACATTTTAGTGACGCCCGACAGTCACGAGCGATCGTCACGACCAACGGCTACAACGCTCACGAGATCAGCTTGATCGATTTGAAGACCAAGCAGCGCATCACGAAAGCGTCGGTGCCGCAGAGCTGGTTTGGCGTCGCGGCTGACGCGAAGTAATCTGGGCTGCATGAGTCGGACATGCCAGTAGAGTTCTCCGGCCATTCGACGGAAAAGGGGAAATGCCGATGCACCTCCGCAGGCTCGTTGTTGGCCTCTGTTGCTTGATCGTTGCGGAGGCCGGTGTTGCCGCTGCCGAACCGCCGTTGAAACTGGCGACGTTTCGAGTCGATGTGACTCCGCCGATCGGGGACGGGCCGTGTGTCGGGTGCATGCCGAAGGTGTCGAGCATCGAACATACTCTGAAGCTGCGCGGCATTGTGTTGCGAGCGGACTCGCGGACGTTCGTGATCGCGGCGATTGACTACTGCGGCCTCTGCAACAGCAGTGACGAGATCATCCGAGACGCGATGGCTCGCGCGGCAGGGACGACGCGCGAGCGGGTCGCGCTGCAATCGCTTCATCAGCACTCGGCACCGATTCTGGATGCCGAGGCCGTGCGGATTCTGCACGGCGAGAAAAGCGAGCAGCTTGCTCTGCACTTGAAGTTCACGGACGACATCGCGTCGCGCACCGCGGCGGCGATCACCGCATCGCTTGCGAAAATGCAGACCGTGACGCGGATCGTTGGCTCGAAGGCGAAGGTCGATCGAGTCGCCTCGAATCGTCGAGTGCCTCAGCCAGACGGCAGCCTCGCGGTGCGAGCCAGCTTTACGCGCGAGGTCGCCGTGCGCGAGGCTCCTGAGGGGCTGATCGATCCGTGGTTGCGGACGCTGACGTTTTTCGATGGCGAGCAACGGCTGGTGCAACTGCATTACTACGCAACGCACCCGCAGACGTTTTACGGTGACGCCCGCATCTCGTGGGATTCGGTTGGCATGGCTCGCGAGCGGTTCGAGAAGGAATCGCAAACATAGCAAATCTACTACACCGGCTGTGGCGGAAACGTGACCGTGGGAAAGTACAACGACGGGACGCGCGAATCTCGCGAGCAACTGGCGACGCGACTGCTGGACGCGATGCGACGCAGTGGCCGAGTTGCCCCACAACTCGGCGACGCGTCGCGGAGCGACTCGGCCACAACAGATACGTTCAACCTCAAGCCGACCGACATCGCCTGGGACTCGGCCCCGATCAAGTTCACCGTTCGAGAAGACGGCGCGTTCAACCCAGAGCTGCTGCAAAAGCAACTGGCTCCCAACCAGCCGTTCCAAACGCGACTCACGGCCGCGATGTTCTCCGGCTTCGGACAACGGCTCCGAGACGGCTACATCGCTCAGGCGACTCGGCTGCGCATCGGCGACATCGACATCGTGCATCTGCCGGGCGAACCGTTCGTCGAGTTTCAATTGTTTGCTCAGGAAGTCGCCCGTAGGAAGTCGTTTACATGCGTCGCCGGTTATGGCGAGTGCGGCGTCTGGTACTACGGTCCCGACCGCATTTTCACCGATCGCGGAGGTTACGAGCAGAATTGGTCTCTGACGGGTCCGTGCGAACAAACGGTCAAAGCGGCACTGACTCGATTGCTAGAAAGGTGAGTGCGACAGGAAAATGAAGTGAGAAAACGAACCGAGGGAGTTGTGCGAATGCCTGTGATCAGCGAACTCGTCAGCAACCGCAGGCCTGGCTATGGCCTGGAGCACGCGTTCTACGTCGATCCACAGATCTTCGACGTGGACCTGGAACGAATCTATCGACAGCATTCGTTGCTGGTGGGGCCGGTATGTCGGGTGGCTCGGCCGAGTGACATTGCCTCGTTCGCCAAGGGGCAATTTTCGCTCTGGACGATTAAGTCGCCGATGAAGAAATTCTTCGTGATCAGCGGATGAGAGACATGATGAGACACCTTCGCCGTGTAGCCGACCTCCTTCGATCGCCAGTTTGGATCGTGGTCGTCGTGCTCGTGTTGCCGCGGAATACTTTTGCCGAGTCGTTTTTGTCGCCTCGGAATCTGGAGGTGCCGTTTCCGTATTCGGCTGGCGGAACGCGGCAGTGGCCGATTCTCGAACGGGCGGTGCCGCGAGAGACTCAGTTTGAAGTGAGCGTCCGCGACGGCGAGACGATCTTGAATCGCGAGCAAGTCGCCGAGCGTGGTTTGCAGGTCGAGGTCACGAAGGCGGGGGTGTTGCAGGTCACAGCGAAGAAAGAGGCGACGGCTCGGCTGCATGTGATGGTCGTGATTCGGCCGCCGAGTGGTACCGAGGAACAGCAGACGCTGGAGATTCGGCCCGCGCCGCCCGATCGGCCGATTTCGTATTACGCGGACTTCGGCGATGACTTGATCCGCATCTTCATGAACTCGACTTCGGGCCAGTTCAGTCTCGTGACGAAGAGCGGGTTCGATCAATACTTTCGTCGGCTGCAGGCTCACGGGACGCGGCGGCTGATCGTGTGGCTCAGCCCGTTTCCGTATATCGCCGACAGCGCGAATTACGCGCCGGAAGATTGGCAGCGTTACGAACAACAGGCGCGAGCGATCCTCGATGATGAGTCGTTGACGCGGACACTCAACGGACGAACCGGGTTCACCACATGGGGCTGGCTGCGCTATCTGTTGGCAACTCGATTGAATCCCGACTTCGGCCGGATGCTGGGGCAGAGCGCGGCGGAGCACGGTATCAAGTTGACGGTCTGTTACCGTCCGTTCGAGGCGGCGTTGACCAAGTATTACGAAGTGCCAACGTTTGATCAGGATGGGACATATCTCGGTGGGTTCCTGCCGCTGGCGTCGCCGACGGTGCAGTCTCGGCCAGATCAAGTTGGCTGGCGACATTATCGCGACGTACTGCGTGACGCGGGACATGCGGACGCGGCGGAGTTGGCGGCCATCGAGTTGCCCGGCGTCACGGAGTCGGAGCGATTCAACGGAAAGCCGGGCATCGACGTGGTTGCATCGCCGTATCCGCCGCAGTCGGACGAAGCGTTCGTACTGGTTCGTGAACCGTCGGGCCAATACCGATTGCGGCCATTCGCGACGTTGCGAGAATCGGCCGACAGCCGGCGGACTCGAATCGACGGGGTGAAAGTTGAAGCGATTCCCGGTGGGTTGCGGGTGTCGGGAGTTTCGTTGCCGCGCGGCTGCCGGTACTTGATCGTCTCGTGGACTGGTGCGGGGGACGGGCCGGACCTTTCGGCCTTGTCGCCGGTCGTGCTGCGAGCGAGGGCCGGCAATCGGCTCGGCCGCGAGACGACTTACTTTGTTCAAGGGGGACCGACCGATCCGTCGCGCGTGGCGGGGATCACGGCCAACGGCGAGTACTGGGCCGAGTTTCAAGCCAGCGAATCCAGTCAGCGATCGGCCGCCGCCGGGCCGGAGCGAGTGACTCTGGCAGGGCGACAATTGGTGATCGACGTCGGCGACGAGGCCACCGTCGAGATGATCGACTTCAATCAACCGCTGGCTCGGCAGAACGCAGTTCGCGAGATCGCGACCGTCTTGCGGCAGCCGGGGTTCGATGACGTGCTGCTCAACACGCGGTCGCATGTCGATCTGCCGGTCTCGATGGCCGACGGCGATCAAGGGACGCGGCCAGTCGGAAAGTACTGGCATGAACGACGCGGCCCGCGGAATCATCTCGGACTCGACAAAGCGTACTTGCCGCGATCGGCCGCCAGTCTGAAGCTGGTCCGTGAACTCGCCGATCAACCGACCGGAATCGAACAGATCACAACCTGGCAACCGGACGAATGGCGCGGCGAGTGCCAAACTCTGAACAGCCCGCGCTGGCGGTTCGCTCGCAATCGCGGGACGGCCGACGGTCTGCGGCTGTTGTTGGAAGACTTCGAGCGAGCGTTTCCCGGCCGGCGAATTCGGATGCTGATCCCGCCCGGCGAAGCGGCCGTCCACAAAGTATGGTCGGGCCTCGATGCGCTGCCACAACCGAACGGTTCGCCGTATCGCCGCGACTTCTATCATCAGCTTTGGCCGAGCAACAACCACATCCCGGCCGTCGGCGAGGGAGCGGCCCTCGTGGACCTGCGCGGCTTGTCGGTTGAGCCATCGTTCCTCGGCAGCGGTGGCTCCTTGACCGGCCTGAAGCCGTTTGAACTGTACGTCCGCGAATGCGTGGCCGATCTGGCCGACAATCGCGGCTCGAAATCTCGCGGCCCGCGCAGCTATTTCTTCGAGGCTCAGACAACGCTGCGAACGTCCGATCCCGCCGCTCGGAAAGGTCGCGAAGAGATGATCTGCCACCTGCTGGCTCAGCGAGCTGACATCAACGAAGTCATTCTGTACGAATCCGCCGACTGGCTCTACTTCCTGCCCCTTTCGGACACGGGCCTTTGCGGCCATGATTTCTTGAACCACTGTCACGAACAATCGAAGGAGCCATGATGCGACTCAAACCAATTTCACTTCGCTTACGAACAATGACTCAACTGCGGTTGCTGGCGGCACTGGCTTTACTGGCTCTGGCGAGCACAGCCGCGACTCCGTGCATGGCTCAAGACGACGACCCGGTCGTCACGGAGTAAGACGTCGCGCCCTCGTGGCCGAAGTGGCCGGAGCACATTAGCGGTCAGGGATGGGTGTCGGGATCGTCGGTCGATGCCGAAGACCGAGTCTGGTTCTTTCGGAAAGGCCCGGACCCGGTCCAGGTCTATACGGCCGATGGCGATTTCGTGCGGAGTTGGGGCAAAGGGTTGTTCGTCAATCCGCATCATTTGCGCATCGATTACGAAGGAAACATCTGGGTCGCGGACTTCGGCCTGCATGTCGTGCAGAAATTCACTCCGGACGGGAAGCTGCTGAAGACGCTCGGCGTGCGCGGAGAACGAGTCCGCGACGAGTCGCACTTCGACATGCCGACCGACATGGCCATCACGCCCAGCGGCGATGTCTTCGTGACCGACGGCTACGGCGGCGGCAGCCAGCGCGTCGTGCACCTCAACAAAGACGGGAAGGTCGTGAAGTCGTTCGGCGGCGCGGGAACGAAGCCCGACCAGTTCGTGCCGGTCTCGAAACAGTGAACGAACTCAACGCAAAAGCAAAACAGAGTCGCCGCGTTTTGGGCGCGAACGGGAGCTGAGAGAGTCACCAACAACAACGCGATCGGGATGAGTGGATCACAGCCCTGCCTATTGGAGAACCTGTCATGTTGAATGTCTTTGGTGCGATGCAGAGTCCGTTGTGCGATGGATATTCACGGCGGCACTTCTTGCGGATCGGCGGCTTCGGCATGGCCGGCCTGTCCCTGGCTGATTTGCTCCGACTCAAAGCTCGTGGGGAGGTCCGCGCCGAGGCTCGCGGCAAGTCGGTCATCATGATTTATTTGCCCGGTGGTCCAAGCCATATCGACATGTACGACATGAAGCCGGACGCGCCCACCGAGTACCGTGGCGAATTCAAGCCGATCCACACCAATGTCTCCGGCATCGACCTTTGCGAGCACATGCCGCTCCAGACAAAGATCGCCGACAAGTTGACGATCGTTCGCGGTCTCAAGTCCCTCGCGGGCGGGGGCAACCACGACGCCTACGAGATACTGACCAGCGATCCCCGCCCAGGGGAAAAGCTCCCGCCGAATCCGCTTCCGGCGTTCGGCTCCGTAGTCAGCAAGATTCGCTCGGTTGATGGCAGCGGCGTGCCTCCCTACGTCGGCATCAAGAACCTGCATCTGGTTCTGCCGTCGGTGAACGACGATCCTGAAACGGCGGCGTATCTTGGGAGTGTCCACCGACCCTTCCGGACGGCGAGCCCGGGCCTGGCAAACCTCTCCCTGGCAGAGGGTTTGACTCTTGATCGGCTGGCGGATCGCAAGACACTGCTGCGTTCGTTCGACCACCTGCGGCGCGGCCTGGACGATGGCGCAGCGTCTCGCGCCGACGTGGACAGCTTCACCGCTCAGGCGCTCGCGATGATCAGTTCCAACAAGGTGCGCGACGCTTTCGACCTCAGCCGGGAACCGGACAGCATCCGGGCGGCTTACGGAGAGTCCACCGATTTCCTACTGGCCCGTCGCCTGGTCGAAGCGGGAGTCTCGGTGGTCACCTTGCCGTGCCGTTACTCGGCCACGATCAGGGATTTCTTCAAGGGATCACTCGATCATTGGGATACCCATTGGCACAACTTCAAATACCTTCGCCTCATGCTCCCGAAGTATGATCAGGCCGTGTCGGCTTTGATTACCGACCTCTACCAGCGCGGCCTCGACAAAGACGTGACCGTCGTGATCTGGGGAGAGTTTGGTCGCACGCCGCTCATCGATTATACGCTTGTCCCCGGAAGCGCCGGCCGGGGCCACTGGCCGGAGGCGAGTTTTGTCTTGTTCTCGGGGGGCGGATTAAAAACGGGTCAGGTCGTCGGTGAGACGGACCTCCGTGCCGAGCGGGCTAAGGGCCGGCCCTATACCCCCTCGAATGTGCTGGCCACCCTGTACCACGCGCTGGGCATCGACCCGGCCAAGACCTTCCCAGACCACGCGGGCCGACCGCGGTACATCCTCGACGAGCGCGAGCCGATCCGCGAATTGGTGTGAACCCCAAGAGGAGTTGTCATGCCGCGACCTGAAAGATGATCCACGAACTCAAAGCCCTCCCCAAGGCTCAAGTGAGCGACGATCGTTACCATGCTCGCCAGAAATGACTGATTCACAAGTTGCTCGGCCCGTACGAGATCGAACTCGCTCATCGTCTCCGCGGACAACACCTTCCCGAACCAACTCGGCGTCGGCGGCATCATCCGCCAGGTGCTGATCTACTCGCCGAAGTAAAATTGTGGCCGAGTTGCTCCGCAACTCGCCGCCGACATCACGATGACATGCAGAGTCCAACGAATTCAAGGAGACGAAGAATGAAGAGCAGGCCTGCCATGCGTGTTGTCATTTGTCGCTTCCTTCCATTCTTTGGACTCGTTTGCTTGGTGATGTTGCAAGGGTTTGCCGACGAGCCTGCTTCGCGGAGTTCGCGCGCGGCCTTTGACCGATGGAATGTCGAGCGTCAGCGGCTGATCGACGATCGAAGTGTCATTGCCTATTACGACTTCCAAGAGGGGGCGGGGACGGTCTTGAAAAACAAGTCCAAGGCGGGTGCCGTCTTGGATGGGACCATTCACGAGGCGGTTTGGGATCAGGGCCGGTGGCCGGGTAAGAAGGCGCTTCGATTCAATGGCAAGTCGAGCGTGGTGGAGATCGCCACTCATGAACTGCTCTGTCCTCTCGACAAGAAACAGGGAGGCAGCGGTGAGATGACCATCGAGGTATCGATGCTGGCCAAGGTCTGTGGCAACGGGGGCATCTTGGACAAGTCCTCGAATGGAACGGCGGCGAATTCACCCTATGCGATCTGGATGAGTGGCTCACGGCTCGTCGCGTACATGGGGCGGCAGTCGGGAGGGAAAGTGCTGGTTACTGCTGATGACGACGTGATGGACAAGGACGAGTGGATCCACATGGCGATCACGATCAACGGCCAGCGAATGTCGATCTATCGAAACGGTGTGCGATTCGGCTTTGTGAAGCGGGACGCCGTCGAGACTTCGGACAATGGCCAGCCGCTGCTCATTGGTGCCATCGGCAAGGGGTTTTGGAATTTCAACGGCTTGATGGATGAGGTCGTGATCCACAAGCGAGCGCTGACCGACGTCGAAATCGAGCGCCGCGCTTCGTATGTGCCGGATGCCGTCGAACCCGCTGGCCCGCCGTCAATCACGTTGCTGTCGCCTCGTGGCGGTGAGAGCTTGACTGGCGGGAGTTGGCATCGCATCCGGTGGGTCTCTCAGAAAGTCAGTCTCCGTGATCCGGTGAAGATCGAATGGAGTGCGGACGACGGCAAAGCTTGGACGGTGATTGCCGCGACCGCACCCAACACGGGCGAGTTCGTTTGGCAGGCAGCCAAGACGCCATCGACCCAATGTCGCATGCGTGTCTCCAATGGCCCGTCGAAATTGGTCGCGGAAAGCGAGCGTGCTTTTTCGATTGTTCCCGCGCCGGACGTTCCCGCTTACGAATGGGTCAGGGTGACATTGGCCGCGCCCTTCGCGCCGCGCGACGGTTTGGGAGCTCTCACGTTCAAAGGACGCATGTGGTTGCTGGGGGGCTGGAACCCCGGTGACAAGCAACATTTTCCTCGCATCTGCAACAACGAGGTCTGGAGTTCTCAGGACGGCGCGGCATGGATTCTCGAAAAGCCGAATACGTTCAAAGACAGTCAGTTCGATTCCCGGTCAGATTGGGAGGGGCGGCACACGGCGGGACACGTCGTGCATCGGGACAAGATGTGGATCGTCGGTGGCGACTCGAACCAAGGACATTATCAGCCCGACGTGTGGAACTCGGACAACGGCAAGGAGTGGAAGCTGATCAATCCCGCCGCGCCGTGGGGGCAGCGAGCGTTGCACCACACGGTTGCTCACGCCGAAAAAATTTGGGTGATGGGGGGGCAGACGATGCCGAATCACATCCAGTCGCACGAGGCGTTCTATCGCGACATCTGGACGACCACCGACGGTGCCGAGTGGACTCAGGTCACACCGCGCGAGCCATACTGGTCCGCACGCGGCATGATTGGCGGCAACGCGGTCTTCAAGGATCGCATGTGGATTCTGGGCGGAGGCACCTACGACACACCCGAAACACCGCGCCGGAAATTCTTCAACGATGTCTGGAGTTCATCCGATGGAGTCAACTGGATTCGCCATCTCGAAAAAGCGCCGTGGGAGCCGCGTCAATATCATGAAGTGGCCGTGTTCGATGGTCGCATGTGGGTGTTGGAGGGTTATGGGCCGGAGAAGAAACCCGCCAATCGCAACGATGTCTGGCACTCCGCCGATGGCGTGAATTGGCACCCGTTGCCCAACACTCCCTGGAACACACGACACGCGGCGGGAGTCTTCGTTCACAATCACGCCCTGTGGATGGTCGCCGGCAATAACATGGCCCCAGACGTGTGGAAGCTCATACGAAAATAGACATCCAACAAATCTAAGGAGACGACGAATGCAGAAAGATTTCATCGCGCCGCAGAATCATCGTGGGGGAGCATCCGGGAGCGGGACGCAGGCCGTGCGAGCCGGGAACCTGATTTTGGTCGGCGGCCAGATGTCGCTTGATGAGCAGGGGCGAGTTGTCGGGACCGACATCGCCACGCAGGCTCGGAATGCGTTCGAGGCGTTGAAGCGAGTGCTCGCCGAGGCGGGGGCTTCGATGCAGGATGTCGTCAAGCACAACATCTATTTTCAGTGCGAGGGGGGCGACGCGGAGGCGGCGAAGTGTCTGGATGAGATCGACCGAGTGCGGCTGGATTACTTCGCCGACCCCGGCCCGACGACGACCGAAACCCGAGTCGGCCTCGATCGCGAAGGGGCCTTGATTCAGATTGATGCCTGGGCCGTCGTTGGCGAACCACGAGAACGCCTGATGCCGGAAGGTCACTGGAGCTGGAGTAAACCGCTGCCGTTCACTCACGGCTGGAAAGTCGGCGACATGATTTTCGTCGGCGGACAGCGGTCGCTCGATGCACACGGCAACGTGCTGGGCGTCGGCGATATCGAGATTCAAACCGATCATGCTTTTCGCAATCTCGACACGCTGCTGCGAGCTGGCGGGGGCGATCGCAACAGCTTAATGCGTCAGAACACGTTCTTCCGCTTCTTCGGCCAAGGGCGCGAAGTGACCGACTACTGGGAGAAGATGACGAATGTCCGCCGGCGCTACATGTCGGTCCCGTCCGCTGCCGGAGCGGGGCTGCGGATCACCGGGTTCCCGAACTCGTCTGAGCTGATTCAGGTCGAAGGAATCGGCGTGCTCGGCGACGACAAGCAGCGGCTGCAACCCGGAAACCATTGGGACTGGAGCATTCCCAACACGCAATTCACTCAGGGCTGGCGGATCGGCAAGCTGGCGTTCATCGGCGGACAGATCTCGGCGGACAACAAAGCGAACGCGGTCGGCAAGGACATGGAGACGCAGACTCGCAACGTGTTCCAGTTCATCCGCAAAGTGCTGGCCGAAGGGGGACTCGACGAGAGCGATGTCATCAAGCTCTACATCTATTACCACGCCCCCGGCGACTGGAGTCAGATCGCCGAAACGAGAGCCACCATCGACCGCGTCCAGCGCGAGTTCTACGCCGATCCCGCCCCGACGGTGACCTCGACCCGCGTCTCCGGCTTCGCGTTTGAAGACCTGCTGATCGAGATCGAAGCCTTCGCCGTCTGCCGCGACTGAGTCGAGTTTCGGCGTTCTGCGATCGCAAGGAGAGATGGACGATTCTCGCTGCGACCGTTTCCGACACCGCACGAATGTTAATAATTCTCACCAACCCTCATCTCACTGAGTTGGGATGAGGTCAAAATACGGTTCCTTTTCCCTTTGTGACACGTTTCCCTCCGCGACCCCGAACGCCACCTGCGAACCATCGGGAGAAATCTGAGCTTCCTCGACACTCTTGAAGTCCAGAACATCTTCAGGAATCAGACTGCGTTTGGCAGTCACGATGACATTCACTGACCTTCCAACTCTGAAATCAACCCAACGCAGAGATGCTTTGCGACCTGCTGATTGGCACAGTTTTGACACACTGAACTGTGCCAATCAGACTCGCCAATGCAAATGGCTCTCTCGTAATACGTTACGAGAGAGCCATGATTGAATGCGGAGAGGGGGGGATTCTGCTGGGCTAGTTCTTTAAGCCATTAGCCGGTTGCCGTTTGTGTTCATAACCTTCGGCCTTGCCGAAGGTTTCGGTTTCTCATCCGTTCTCGCCGTTTGTCGCGGATTCTCACCTGTTGTCATCTGTCTTGTCCCACTGGGACAAGTCGAGAAGCCGCTCTTCGACGCCTCGATATTCGAGGTGTCGTTATGGGCCGTAAGTCGGAAGAGAAGCTCCAACCACGCAATGGACATGCCCTGATTGTTGGTATTGCCTGCCGCATTTCGGGGTGCGCCAACCAAAAAGAACTCAGCTTGGAGGATCAAGAAGATAACGCCCGAGAAACCATCGCAGAGCTTTACGACGGCCCGGTCGAGTTTCGAGTCATCTCCACGAAAGGCAAAGGCGAACGGCTGGATCGGCCTGAATTGGACGAGATTGAAGCCGCTTACAAGTCGGGTGATTACGACGTCTTCGTCTATGACGACCTGAGCCGTCTCATCCGCGGCGGCGAGGCGGCCCGATTGCTTGGCCTCGGAGTCGACAACGGTACGCGGTCGATCTGCATCGACGACGGAATCGACACGATTGATGAAACTTGGGAGGAGGATGCCCTGAATGCGTGCAGCGAGAATGTCGCCCACAATCAGCGCACGTCCAAGCGGATCAA